>NZ_JBSWYJ010000030.1:0-62244 GCF_056161045.1 Flammeovirga sp. AWQ4_249 | reverse complement strand
ATTAATAACGCTAATACACGTATTCCCATGATTGAAATCATGGGCTTGAGGTTGGTTCTCCTTTCAAAAAACGTAGATTGAAAATTGAAAGTACCCCCTTGTAGAGACGCTCTTTATAGCGTCTCACGCCCCACATGAAAATTTGTATTACACCAATTTGTTTTAAGTTAAAAACTTCAACAAATTGGTAGTTCTATGTGATGCTGTCGCTAAACACATAGAACAGTTGGGGAGAAAAAATTATTGTTGATAAAATGGAATAGAATGGCAAATATAAAATTAGAATTTCATGTGAAATCAGATTTTTCTTTTTTAAAGAAAATTGAGGCGTTTATTTCTCTAACTTCTTGGGACACGATATCTAAAAATATTGATCTTTATGAGGGAGATTATATTAAAGAAGCATATAAACTAGATTTGTATAATTTTTTTTCTATCACTGATGTAAAAAGCAAGATTGTATATTCTTTTGACAAAGAAAATGCTTTAACCAATACCGAAAGTTCTTTAGTTTTTATTCTAAGTAATGAAAATATTTTTACAATTACCCATTATAGTAATGATGAAGATTTTTCTGAAGTTAATTTTTTAAATTTTGACACCTTCTTCTTCAACCTCTACAAAAGCCTTCCTAACGGCTTAGGCTATGTAAGTTGGGTGGATGTGGGGAATATGTTTGATTTTTTGGATAAGTATAGTTTTTGGGATAATATGGTTAAAGCTAACCCATTTAATCGTCAGGTATTTTTTTATCATTGCGTATCAACACCTGAAACTTTTGAAAAATACCACACCAAAGAACAACTCCTCAACTGCCCTTTTATCAAAGTAGAAGAATGGGAAGATGGTAGTATTGAAATGTTGCATTATAACAATCCATTAGATATAGAATCAGAGGAAAATATAGAGCAGCTTAGGAAAGTGAGGAAGTATCTGAGTGAAAATAATTTGTATAATTAATAAAGTACAAGCCAACCTACCACATTAGGTTGGCTTAGTATTTAATATTGGTAAATCTACCTCTGTAGAGACGCTCTTTATAGCGTCTCACACCCACAATATTTTAATGAAAAGTGAATAATGAAGAATATTATCGCTGAGTCATAGAAATAGCACGATGGATACGTGTAACAAATGCATCCTTCTCGTCTACAAAAAGACCAATTTTCTTGAATTTTTTTTGTTGACCATATAAGCCATGCCATGTTTCTTTCTTTTTAAGATGAAGGATAAGGTTATGACTTTCTAGATCACCTAAAACAGACATTTTAATAAAGTTTTTGTCCTCTAATGTCTTGTTTGAAACTTCTACTGATTCAATGGACGATATGGGAATAACAGTCTCTGCCATGATACCATATTTCAGATATAAATGGTCATGATCTATTTGGATTGGTCTTTTTGACATCGATCGAAGAAACCCGAAAATTTGAAGGCCAGAATAAATACTCAACAAGGTCAAGATGTTGGCAGCTAATGTACTCCACATCGATAATAATAAGTGAAAAACGAAAGTTTCTACGATGATCAAAAACAATAAAGCATAAAGTAAGGATATCGTTCCACTTTTATTAGTATAACTATATTCAAGACTTGACAATTTTCTTTTCTTCCAATGGATAAAACCATAATAAAATACACCGATTTCAATCGCTAAGGGTGCCACTAATTTTTCAGGAACAATCTCTTTACATGTCTTTTTTAGGATCGTAAAAAAGTCAAATGATTCATCTTTATTTTTTTTATATAAAGAAATAGCTTTATAGACTTTTGAAATTACAAAAGAGATAACTGTAAGTTCAATGATGGGAATTAACCAAGTTTTTGCTAATGCTAAATAAATAGAATGTTCTCCTTTTGGTAAAATATGTGATGCCATGAAAATACAGAAAATGATTAATGGAGCAACAGTAATCTTAGGTATTTCCGTATTACGAATTAATAAAAAATAAATAAATGGAATAGTAATCACAAAATCAGCTGTAATAGCCAAAGTTAAAGTATTTGTATGATGGAGTATAAAATTACTTTGAGATATGTAAATTAAACATAATACTAAAAAAAGAGTAGTGCCAAAAGCGGTAAATTGTTTACGGTAGAGTGTTAGTAATTGCATAGTAAAAGTTAGATTTAGAGTGTGATGAAGTAATATTCTAAATTTACAAAAAGTACCTTGAAATTCATGGTTTTAACCTCAATTAATTACCCAAAAGTAAACCTAACTTTTTTCAACTTTAGACTTTTTTACCACAAGAGTTGCTTTTTTTACACCTTCAAAAAATCCTAAACTGAGACCTTTGTATTGTCAATAAGAAATAAAAGAAGTCATCTCAACTTCGACATTAAAACTTAACAACAATATGAAAAATTTAATCACTATAGGTCTATCGAGCTTTTTGTTATTAGGAGCAGTAGGATGTGAAAACACTACAAAAGATAATCATTCAAAAGTATTAGATATTCCAGTTACAGAAGTAACTGTAAAAAATATTCCCGTTGAAAAGGAATTTGTTGGTCAAGTATATGGAACACAGGATATTCCTATTAGAGCAAGGGTTGAAGGTTATTTAGATGGGATGTATTTTTTAGAAGGAAGCCATGTTAAAGAAGGACAAAAGCTTTATAAAATAGATCCTTCAGAATATTTGGCAACGGTAGCCATGCGAAAAGGAGAATTAGCTGAAGCAAAAGTTACATTAACGAAAGCAAAAAATGATTTAAATAGAATACAGCCTTTAGCACAAATGAATGCTGTCTCACAATCTGATCTTGATGAAGCGATTGAGGCAAAAGGAGCAGCACAATCACTAGTAGAAGCAGCTGAAGCAAATTTAAGGTTAGCTCAGATCAATTTAGGGTATACTTCTATTAGTTCACCAATTAATGGAGTGATAGGGAGGACAGAAGCTAAGGTAGGAGAGTTTGTCGGTAAAGATCCAAACCCAGTGATATTAGATGTGGTTTCAAAAATTGATTCTGTAAACGTTCGTTTCTTCATTAATGAAAATGATTATTTAAAATTTGCTCGTTATGCTGCTCAAAAAGAAATTGAATCAGGTATAGATCAAGAAACGGAGTTAACAGACAATGGTTTAGATCTTATTTTCTCGGATAATCAAATCTATAAATTCAAAGGAACGGTTGATTTTATCAACAGAAATATTGATGAAAATACGGGTTCAATCTTAGTGCAAGCGACATTCCCGAATCCCCACGAAGTCCTTCGTCCAGGTCAATTTGCAAAAGTGAGATCAACAATTGATGTCATAGAAAATGGAATGATGATTCCACAAAGATGTATTACAGAAGTACAAGGTGAGTATTATGTTTATGTTGTCAATAGAGAGAATAAAATAGAAAGAAAAACGGTCGATTTAGGTATCACTTATAAAGATTATTGGGTAGTAAAATCAGGAATTAACAAGAATGATGTTGTGGTCTATGAAGGCCTACAAAAAGTAAAAGAAGGGACAACTATTCACCCTCAAATGATTCATGTTTCATCTAACATTGCTACTAAATAATGAATACTAAAAAAATCAAATCGAACTTCTTTGTTCGTCGCCCTATTGTTGCTATTGTGATTGCAATTATCACAACGGTAGTAGGTGCAGTATCGATTATTGGTCTTCCTATCGAACAATATCCAAACATTACACCTCCTGTAGTGGAAGTAAGAGCTACATATACAGGTGCAAGTGCTTTAAATATCGAACAATCTGTTGCTACTCCACTAGAACAAGACATCAATGGTGTAGAGAATATGATTTATATGAAATCGACCAACTCCAATGATGGTTCTATGTTGATTGAGACAACATTTGATGTTGGGTCAGATCCAGATATGAGTACAGTCTTTACACAAAATAAAGTTTCTACTGCACAGGCAAAATTACCCGAAGATGTAAAAAGAACAGGTGTAACGACGCAAAAAACAATGCCGAACATTACGGTATTAGTTTCACTTTATTCTCCAAACGGAACGTATGATCAAAAATATTTAGGAAACTATACGCTAATTAATATTAAAGACAGGCTTGCACGTATCAAAGGTGTCGGTAGGGTAAATGTTTATGGTGCCTCAGATTATTCAATGAGAATTTGGGTGAAACCAGATCTTTTAGCCAAAATGAATATTACGGTTCCCGAAATCAAACATGCTATTGAAAGCCAAAACTTAATTGCACCCGGCGGTAAGTTTGGAGGTGAACCTTCTCCTAAGGATACAGAATTTTCATATACAGTTTTACTTCCAGACCGTTTAGAAACTCCCGAAGAATTTGAAAAAATTGTAGTAAGAACAAATCCTGATGGTTCACAAGTAAAATTAAGTGATGTAGCCTCAATCGAATTAGGAACAGAAACTTACGATTTAGTGACAAAGTTGAATGGTAAACCTTGTGTTGCCATCGCGATGTACCAATTACCAGGATCCAATGCCGTTGAACTTCAAGAAAATGTTTTGAATACAATGGATGAATTGAAAAAGGATTTTCCAAAAGATGTAGATTATTATGTTTCATTAGATTCAACAAAACCGATTACAGCAGGTATTCATGAGATTATTGAAACGTTGATTATCGCTTTAATTTTAGTGGTATTGGTGGTCTATTTATTTATCCAAGATTGGAGAGCAACCTTAATTCCGGTATTGGCAATTCCAGTTTCTTTGATTTCAGCATTTATGTTCTTCCCTCTATTAGGGTTTAGTATTAATGTACTTTCATTATTAGGTTTAGTACTTGCCATTGGTCTAGTTGTAGATGATGCCATTGTTGTAGTAGATGCAGTACAAGTGTACATCGAGGAAGGCTATTCACCTAAAGAAGCGACGAATAAAGCAATGAGTGAAATTTCAGCTCCTATTATTGCTGTAACATTAGTTTTGGCAGGGGTATTTGTTCCAGTAGCGGCAATGTCTGGAATAACAGGAAGTTTATATCAACAATTTGCCATTACATTGGCCATTTCAATTCTTTTCTCAGGCTTAAATGCTCTGACACTTTCACCAGCATTATGTTCATTAATCTTAAAAGAACATACAGTTCCAAAAGGAGCGTTAGGGAAGTTCTTTAGTAAATTTAATGTTGCTTTTGATAAGAGTACAAAAAAGTATTTGGGTGTAACAAAAGTAGTAGCTCGAAAATTTACTTTAGGAATCATTTTTATCGTTGGTACGGCAGTATTAGCAGGAGTATTTGGGGTATCACTTCCTAATGGATTTATTCCTGAAGAAGATCAAGGTTATATCTATGTAAATGCTCAACTTCCCAATGCTTCTTCATTACAACGTACACAAAAAGTAATGGAAAAAGTGGAAAATATTGTTCTTGAAAATGAAAATGTAGAAGCAATAACAGTGAACAATGGCTACTCACTTTTGACAAGAAGTAATGCGTATAATTCAGGTTTCTCATTTATTAAATTAAAAGACTGGAGTGTAAGAGAAAATACAGCTTCAGAAATAGTAAATCAATTAAATAAACGTTTTTCTGAAGAAATTCCTGGCGCAAAAGTATTCTCATTTGGACCTCCTGCTATACCTGGTCTGGGTAATGGCTCTGGTTTTAGTATTATGGTACAAGATAAATCAGGTGGATCTCCTCAACATCTAGCAGAGGTAACACAAGAATTTATCAAAGCGGCGAATGAAAGACCTGAAATTGGAATGGCATTCACAACATTCTCTGCGGATGCTCCACAACGCTTTATTGATATCAATAAAGATAAAGCCTTGAAATTAGGAGTGAATCTTGATGACGTTTATACTACATTCGGTGCATTCCTTGGAGGTTCTTATGTCAATGATTTCAACAGATTTGGTCGATTATATAGAGCTTATATTCAAGCAGAACCTGAATACAGAGTGGACGAAAAACAATTGGATCTATTTTATGTAACTGCTAATGATGGTAGTAAAGTACCTCTTTCAACTTTAGTGGATGTAAAACATATTTATGGTCCAGAATATACCACACGTTTTAACTTGATGCGTGCTGTAGAAGTTACGGGTGGCCCTGCAGAAGGATACAGTTCAAAAGATGCGATGAATGCACTTGAAGAAGTAGCAGCAGAAGTATTACCAGATAATTTTACATACACTTGGAACGGTATGTCTTATCAAGAAGACCAAGCATCAGGTTCAGTGTATGCAATATTTGCATTCTCATTATTCTTTGTATTCTTAATCCTCGCAGCACAATACAACTCTTGGTCAATGCCCTTCAGTATTTTGCTTGGAACACCCTTCGCTATACTTGGTGCTTTCTTATTCTTATGGATTGCAAGGTTTTTCAGTTTAAGTTATTTGAACAATATTTTCGCTCAAATTTCTCTGATTATGTTGATTGCAATGGCAGCAAAAAATGCCATTCTAATTATTGAGTATGCTGAAATAAAATTCCATGAAGGGATGTCATTATATGATTCAGCTATTGAAGCAGCAAAATTAAGATTCCGCCCAATCTTGATGACATCATTTGCATTTATCTTAGGTGTTTTACCATTGGTTTTAGCCTCTGGAGCAGGTGCTGAAGCAAGAAAAGTGATGGGTGTAACACTTATCGGTGGTATGGGTATCGCGACTTTACTCGGTGTATTCTTCTATCCAATGTTATTCGTTTGGATTGGTAAAATCTTCAAGTATGAAGAAAAAAGAGACCTAAAGAAACAACAGGAATTGGAAGAAAATAATAACGATTTAATAGACTAAGAAAATGAAAAAGATACTAATAAACTTATCCACTTTAGTAGTTCTAATTAGTCTACTAGGAAGTTGTAAGATGGGGAAAGATTACGAGGCTCCAGTGATTGATACGCCTCTGGAATATAGATTTGGTGAAGATTCTTTAATCAATCAAAATGTAGATTCGATCATGGATTGGTCTATGTTGATTCAAGACCCAGTTTTAGATACTTTAATTTCAACTGCTTTAAGAAACAATCAAGATGTGAAGATTGCATTGCAAAGAATTATTGAAGCTGAGAAGTTATATAGAATTCAGAAAGTAAGTGCTAGACCAATGATTGGTTACAATGGACAATACCAATACGGGAATTACAATAATCTGAATATGCATGATCAACAAGGTGCATATTTTGGAGGAGGAAACTTGAATTGGGAAATTGACCTTTGGGGTAAAAATAAAAGACTTTCTGAAGCTGCTCAGGCAGATTATTTAAATACAATTTATGGCCTTCAGGCTACTCAAATGGAACTTGTCGCTAATGTATCGAAATATTACATAGAATTACTTAAAAATAAGGCGAGTTTGGAGGTTGCAGAAAGAACGTTGGCATCAAGAGACAGTTCTATGGTGATTATGGATGCAAGATTTGCAAAAGGGACAATTCCTGAAATTGATCTAAATCAAGCCCAAATCCAACAAGCGATTGCTGAAAGTGCAGTGCCAGTTTATAAAAGAGGGATCGTTCTCGCCGAAAATACATTAAGTGTTTTATTAGGAGACAATCCAAGGAGTGTGGTGACAGGTTGGGCATTGGCTGAACAACAATTACCTGATGCTATTCCTTCTGGTATTCCCTCTCAGTTATTAAAAAGACGACCAGATTTGATGCAATCTGAAGCAGCAATTATGGCTCAAAATGCAAAAGTAGGAGCAGCCATTGCAGATCGTTTTCCTTCTATAAACATTACAGGTGCAGGAGGCATTGCATCAGGAGCCTTATCGTCTGCAAATCTTTCAAAAGGAGCATGGAATCTGGGCGCAGGTTTAGTAGGACCTTTGTTTGAATGGGGAAAAAATAAACGAAAAATTGAAGCGGAAAAAGCACGACTTGAAGCCTCTATTTATGCCTATGAAAAGGATGTGAGGCAAAGTTTTAAAGAAGTGGAAGATGCTTTGGCTTCCATACAATACTATAATGAAGAAGAGGTAGCTCGACAAAAGCATGTAACAGCGGCAAAAAGTGCTGAATACCTCTCAAAAGAAAGATATGACAAAGGGGTGACATCCTATCTAGAATATCTAGAACAACAACGTTCTTCTTTCGATGCACAGTTACAATATGTAGAAGTAAAAAGTGAAATTTTACAATCGTATGTTGCATTGTATAAAGCATTAGGAGGAGGTTGGTCTCAAAAGACAAGTGATGAATAAATAGAAAAATATTTTAGTAAGAATTTCATATTGATTAGAAAAAGTTTGAATAACTAGGAAACCATTTTCACTTTGTGAGAATGGTTTTTTGTATGTAAATTCTCATTCCATTTCGATAAAAAAGTAACTAATTTTCAGCAAATATCAATCGTAATTTTATTGATTTTACCTTTTAAATAATACTTCTTGTATATTGATACTCAATTAAATTTAAGAAGATAAAAAACAATGAATATTTCTGATAAAGCTCCTGTAAAAGCTTATCTTCCAAGCGAAGATCGTTATGATACAATGCAATATCATAGATGTGGGGATAGTGGTGTTTTACTTCCACGTATCTCTTTAGGGTTATGGCATAATTTCGGTTTTAATGACAACTTTGGAAATGCTAGGAATATACTTCGAAAGGCATTTGATTTAGGTATAACGCACCTTGATTTAGCCAACAATTATGGACCTCCATATGGTTCAGCTGAAGAAAATTTTGGGAGAATATTACAGAAAGATTTTGCTGCTCATCGCGATGAATTATTTATTGCGACGAAGGCAGGGTATGATATGTGGCCAGGTCCTTATGGAAATTGGGGGTCAAAAAAATATCTGATCGCCAGCTTGGATCAGAGTTTAATAAGAATGGGATTAGATTATGTAGATGTTTTCTATCATCATCGACCTGACCCGGATACGCCCATGGAAGAAACAATGGGTGCACTTTCGCAGATCGTGAAACAAGGGAAAGCATTATATATTGGTTTATCAAGATACAGTGCTGAAGAAACACAAAGAGCGACTAAAATATTAAATGATTTAGGAACTCCAGTTTTAATTCATCAGTCAAAATATTCAATGTTTGAAAGGGAAGTTGAGGCTGAATTAATGCCAAAGTTACAAGAGCTTAATATCGGATCAATTGTATTTTCACCTTTAGCACAAGGAATGTTGACCAATAAATATGTCAATGGTATTCCTGAAAATTCAAGAGCAAAGAAGGACAATACCTATTTGAATATTGAAGCAGTAGAACAAAAATTAGATCAAATCAAAGCTTTAAATGAAATCGCTCAAGCAAGAGGTCAAAAACTTTCCCAAATGGCCATTGCTTGGTTGATCAATAACCCAGCAGTAACCACTGTATTAGTGGGGGCAAGTTCACCTGAACAATTAGTAGAAAATGTAGCTAGTTTAGATCAGCTTCAATTTTCTACGGATGAATTAAATCAAATAGAAGGAATATTGAAATAAATAAAAGAGGAATAGATGACATTGCATTTATTCCTCTTTTTGTATCTATAAAGTAAAAATTACATCATTAATGTAACAGTCACTTGAGTAGTTTCTTGTGTTGTAAAAGATACAGCCTCTTCAATAACAGCAGGACCTTTCTTTTGTAATGCAGCAGCACCTAAACCAGCAGCAGCACCAACGCCAGCACCAATAGCAGCACCTTTACCTTTATTCCCTTTTTTACCTGCTAAAGCACCAATAGCAGCACCCGCAGCAGCTCCACCACCAGCTTTCGCAGCAGTTTTACCAGTATTACTTTTACCTTCTAATTCAAAAGTGTCAGTTGATAACGCATACGTTTTACCTTCTACTTTTACAGAAGTTAATTCAATATGTAATTTAGATCTACCACCTAAAGTTTTTTGCTTTTTAGCTAAGACAACTTTAGCTTTTACGATAGCACCTGCAGGAACAACTGTTTGGCTATTCACAATAATAGGTTTAGCTACAGTCATTTGTACATTGTCACCAGTAACAACTTCATCAGTAGAAATTGGATTAACAGGTTTTACAGTAATTGATGTACCTTTTTGAATGGCAAACTGAACAGGCTTCGCTTGAGGCTTTGGCTTCGAAGCAGTAGGCTTTGAAGTTTCTTTTTTAGCACTAGCGGAATTGCTAGAACTAGAAGAAGAAGGTTGTGCTTTATCATCAGAAGCACTTACAACTACTTCCTCAGAATTTGCTTCTTCAGATTGCTTAGTAGCGTTATTACATGAAAAAGCTAATGTTGCACCAAGTAGCGATAATGCTACGAATTTGTTTAAATAGTTCATATTGTTGTGTTAAATGAATCCCAGTTTAAAAAGTGTTAGGGGAACTCAAATTCCAATGGAATAAGAAAACGAATATATTGCCAAAAATGAGTTATTCATATAAAAAGATTGATAAATTTACCTTTATTATGATATTTCATTTCAAAACTTAAATTATGAAAAACTATCATCAATCAATGATAGAATTCTAAATTAATTGCTAACTTCCTATTTTCAATTTTGTAACAAAAACAGATTAAGTTATGAAACCAATAACCTTTCTTCAACTTTCAACATTAGGTTTAATACTAACAATTTCATCTTGTTCATCAAATAAAAAATCTGATATTCAGCAAGATTTTACGGCAGAAGAATTAGAAAAAATCAGTGTAGATTTACCTGCTTCACATATAGATGAATCTACCGAGAAAAGTGTAATCCAAAGTATGCAGACTTACGCTAATAAGAATGTCATCTATTATGCAAATGATAAACAAATTGAAAGTTTAGATGATATTGATGGTGAGACTATAGAAAAACTGATAGTAAAAGGCGATACTATTTTTATTACCTATTAAATCATCAAGAATAATTGGTTGCAACCGGTTTAAATTCTCTTAAATAGTGATTGAAGTCATTATATATCAGGAGTTTAATTACTAATTTTAGCTAAGCTTAATGACTTACTATACATCAAGAACTATTTATAGAAAAGTAAAGAATAGCCTAAATAAGCTTTTAAATTATCCTTTGTAAACCTATTCAACTAAATATTTATTCCAATGATCAATGTAAATTTTAAAGTCCAAAAACTATTAATTGGACTCTGCCTGAATGAAGGAAGAACGATAGAGGAAATTGCACAACACCTCGGACTTTCTTCAAACCAAGATGAAATTCATGAAATTGTAGCGATTCTTGAAGATGAAGGGTATATCTATAATACCAATCTACATTACAAGAAAACAACAACGCAATTGACAGCGAAGGGAGCTAGTCATGCAAGTGGATTGATCGAAATTGTGCATTAAAAAAATCAACCAACACAAGAGGCATTGTTCTGAAATAGGGCAATGCTTTTTTTTAGATTTTTTTTAGCTAAGTAATTTTCTATAAAGAGATATATGATAACTTCCAAAATCATTTTTTATTAGAAAAATCAGAAAATTTGCTTCTAATAAAAAATCAATTCCAAATAAATTTTAATTTTTTTTAATGGAAATATGCACGTATGCGCTTGAATCGAAGATTGACGGGAAATCTATAATTTTCTTGAAAATTGGAGTATAAAAGTTTGGGAAATTTTTATTAAATTGAATCAACAATTTCTATTAAGAATTAAGTGGCCCGAATAGTATATTTAATATATTATTCGGGTTTTTTATTAAGATTTTAAAAACTTAACTATTTGATTCACAATAAAATCTGTTCTTAGTATCCTAAAATGCCCTGTTTGCTCCACTTTTACTAATTTACAAGCATCTCCCCAAGCATTATTTACAGCTTCTGATTGTGCAATATTGATCACCTTATCATTAATGTCATGAATAATTAAAGCCTCTTTTACATTGGACTTTTTTACGAAATCTGATACATTTTGGTCTTTAACTTTCAAATTAAAGTCACTTTCCAATTTATGAATCAATTTGTTTTTCACCTTATTTGATAGGCCTACGAATTCTGCAACCTCATCAATTCGATTTTCAAATCGATCAGGCGTAGTCAACATAATATATTTTGAAATTTGTGTTTTTTGATGATTCGATAAGCAATGAGTCGTACCCACACTACCAAAGGAATGAGAAATTATTTGATCAATAGAATAGGTAGTCAACATATAATGAATGATCGCACTAAAGTCTAACATTGTAGTTGACCCTTTATCGCTATATCCATGTGAAGGGGCGTCAAAGGCATGTACTGTATATCCTTCTTGGACTAGTTGAGGAATAATATCTGAGAAATTTCCAGCTTGACCTTCCCATCCATGAACTAATAAAATTTTCTTGTGTCCATTTCCCCAAGAATATGTTTGAATACCTATAGAATTGATTTCTACTTTCTCTTTTTGAGCTGTAGATAAAAATTCTACTTCATGAGGTCTTAGTTTGAAAACTTGAGGTTCTAATATTTTCTTATAAGCTTGTTTTACCACAAAATTAGGTGCTGCGGCTGAAAGTAATTTGATGAGTGGTTTCATAATTAATTTGTTTAGACAACAAAACTATAATCTTTAATTGTGAATAACAACTCATTCATTTTTGTGGGCAAAAAAATAAGGACAATTCGCCCTTATTTTAAAAATTTTACTAAGTGTAAAAAGTTAAGTAAACAGTAATAATAGTTATGGATTATAATTTAAATTTTCCACGTTTTGTTGTATTTGTAAATATTATACAATCAAGAAGGTGATTACCCTCATTGTGAACGAACATTTTTTTATATTTCAAAAATGAAACAGCGTTATTTTTGTGTATAGTGTTGATATACAAAATGGTATTTATTGAAAAATAAATTATGATTAAGTTGTTTTAAAATCTACATCTTAAAATATCTTAATATTCTCAGGTTCGAAATTTGAAAATTTTTAAAGAATTACACTTTATTTCTTAAATTTTGAAATATTTACTATCATAAATCATGTACTATAAAACAATTGGTGTAGTTTTGCGATTAAGACTTGACACTTGACGAATAACTTCTGTTATATGACCACAAAAGGATATAGAGAAATTAGTCATTTACTATCAAAACACATTAGACATCAAATCGAAGGTGATGTTAATGAACCAATTTTAGACCCAGAAAATGCAGATGATTTTTGGGGTAACTTAATAAGGTATTCTGATGGTATAAACTTGGCTATTATTAAGAATAAAGGTACCATAACCTCATTATCTCATCATTTAGAAAAAAGTATTACACCTTTTATTGCCTTAGGTAATTTTGAAGGTACTGTTCTTCCTGTCATTTTTTCAGTGAATAAAAAAGGAAAAACAGTGGCATCAATCATAGATGTTTTAGGACAAGCAACAGAATTAAATATCACTGTTGCTTTAGAAAATTTAATTCGACTAGAATCAGGCGATATTGAATATGCGATTCCTGTATCCAATAATCCGATGATTTCTGATGCTAAGACAAAAGAGAAAAGTAGTTCAATTTCGAGACTTTATCGTCTTTTATCCGCAGAGAAAAAAGATATTGGATACATTTATATATACGCCTTATTAATCTCATTATTAGGTCTTGTATTACCTCTTGGTGTACAAACAGTTATTGAGCTAATTGCAGGTGGAGTAGTGATTGATTCTATCACTGTAATGATCGGTTTAGTTATTGCCGTAACAATGTTTACTGGCGGTCTTCAAATCATGCAGTTGAAGTTGGTGGAGACCTTGCAACGAAGGGTTTTTGTCAAAGCAGCTTTTGAATTTGCCTTTCGTTTACCGAAAATTAAATTGGAATCATTAATAGGTAGTTATGCACCAGAGTTGATGAACCGATTTTTTGATGTACTGACGATTCAAAAGAGTTTACCAAAATTCTTAATAGATTTATCAGGTGCGATCTTACAAATTTTATTTGGTATGGTATTACTTTCATTCTACCATCCATTATTCATTGTTTTTGGTATCGTTCTCATCTCTTTATTGGTAATCTTGTTTTACTTTACAGGTCCTAAGGCCTTGGAAGCTAATATGGTAGAGTCAAAGTACAAGTATAAAGTTGTGCATTGGTTGGAAGAAATGGCAAGAACACTTTATTCATTCAAAATTGCCGGAGACACTTCTCTACCTGATGAGAGAACTGAAAAATTGACAAATCACTACCTATATTATAGATCAAAACAATTTAATGTTGTCATTAATCAATTCCTATATGTTTATGTTTTTAAAACACTAGTGACAGGTGGTTTATTAATTATTGGTTCTTGGTTAGTGATCAATCGTGAAATCAACTTAGGCCAATTTGTCGCATCAGAAATTGTGATTGTATTAGTACTTTCAGCTTCTGAAAAACTTGTTTTATCTATGGAAGTAGCTTACGATATGCTTACAGCAGTAGATAAAATTGCTCATGTGACGGATCTTCCTTTGGAACGTAAATATGGTTTGATCATTCCTGAGAAGGAAAGCAAAGGTTTAGAGGTGAAAGTTTCTGACCTTCATTTCCAATATCCAAATGGAACAAAGGCTTTAAACGGCGTTAATCTTCATATCAAAGAGGGAGAACGTTTTTGTCTATCAGGCTATAATTTCTCTGGTAAAGATACAATGGTATTAGCCTTGGCTAGTATGTTGGATGAATATCAAGGTGCGATTACGTATGACGATTATAACTTAAAAGACGTTGATTTAAATGGTATAAGAAATCTAATTTCTAAAAACCTGACTGAAGAGGAGTTATTCGATGGAACTATTCTTGAAAACATTACTATGGGTAAGAAAAATGTTACCTATGAAAATGTACTTTGGGCTATCAAAAATGTAGAACTTCTTGACTTTATTAATAAACAGCCTCAAGGGTTGAATACACCGCTTGTTGCAGGTGTACAAGTTTATCCAGAAAGTATTGCAATGCGTTTATTGTTAGCAAGATGTATTGTTGTACGACCAAAACTTTTAATTCTAAACAAAACATTCCAAGAGTTAGAAACGACACTAAGGTTGAAAATTCTTTCTTTCCTTATTGATAGAAACAATCCTTGGACACTCGTATTCGTCGGAAATGATCCTATCTTATCTTCACTTTGTGATCGTGTAGGCATCATGTCTGAAGGTAAAGTGGAAATTGTTGGAACTGCAGATGAAGTAAAGAAACATCAAGGTTTCAAAGAATGTTTTTTAACAAATTCAATTGACAATTAAATCAGAAAGTAATGTTAAACATCACACCAAAAAACTCTTCTGATCAACAAGAATTTGATAGAAGATATGGAACATTAAATACCCTTAATACACCTTCTGAAGCTAGAGTTTTAGCAAAATGGATTGTTGGTATTATGGTGATTGTTGTGATTTCAATGTTTTTGCCTTGGCAACAAAATATACGTGCAAGAGGGGAGATGACAGCCTTAATGCCACAAGATAGACCACAGAAAATTCAATGTCCAATTGATGGAACCATTGCAAAATGGAATGTTGCAGAAGGTCAAAAAGTGGATTCTGGACAGGTATTACTTACAATTGCAGAGGTAAAAGATAAATATATTGATCCTGATATGATTCTTCGTTTAGAAGAAGGTATCATGGCGAAAGGAGAAGCAATTGATGCTAAAAAGGATAAAGTTTCTGCTAAAGAACGTCAATTAAGAGCCCTTGAAGATGGTTTGGTTATAAAACTTAAACAATTTGATAACAAGATTCAGCAATCTTTATTAAAAGTAGAGAGTGATAGTAACGCTTGGGTGGCTTCTAAAGTAGATTTAAAAAATGCTGACCGACAATATAATGCCAATCAAGAATTATATTCTAAAGGACTGATTTCATTAACAAAATTAGAAGGTGTTCGTTCGAAATACCAACAATCAGTATCTAAGGAAGTTGCCTCTCGTACAAAATATGAAATGGCAATCAATGAATATCAAAACGCAATTCTAGGTAAGAATGTAACTAGAAATGAGATGTTGGATAAAATTGCTAAAACGGATTCTGAACTTAGTACTACACTTTCAGATATTGCAGATAGTGAAGGGGCATTAGCTAAAGCCAGAAATGAACTTTCAAGTATGGAATTAAGAGCAGGTATGCGTGTAATCCGTGCACCTCAAAGTGGTATTGTTGTTCAGGCTTTAAGTAGTGGTATTGGTGAGAACGTAAAAAGTGGTCAAGTATTGATGACGTTAGTACCAGAAAATCCACACCTTGCAGCAGCTATTTATGTGAAAACAATGGACGTTCCGCTAATCGAAGCAGGAAGACATGTTAGATTAAGATTTGATGGTTGGCCTTCTATCCAATTCTCGGGTTGGCCAAGTGTATCTGTTGGTACTTTTGGAGGTAAAGTAGAAGTGGTTGACTTTGTAAATCAACCTGATGGTACATTTAGAGTATTAATTACTCAAGATAAACATGATAAAGACGATGACTGGCCAAAAGAATTAAGAATGGGTACCGGTGTTTTCGGTTGGGTCATGTTAGAAGAAGTGCCAATTTGGTATGAACTATGGAGACAAATTAATGGTTTTCCTCCAAGTTTAAAAGATTACAAATCTTCTGGTAAAACTAAAGAAACAAAGAAATAATATGAGAGTAGTACTAATTGCTCTATTACTAAACTTATCATTTGTCTATCAATCTTTAAGTCAAGATAGTACAGCTGTTGCCAATGAAGCCTCATTGGATACAACAACTAGTGTCCTTTCTTTGGATGACTTATATGACCTGGTGATGATATATCATCCCGTAGCGAATCAAATTTCGTTATTGACAAAACAAGGTCTTCAACAAGTACGTTTAGGTAAAGGATATTCTGATCCGAAAATTTATTCTAAATACGACCAAAAAGTTTTTAAGGATAAAAATTATTATCAGAAATGGAATTCATATGCTAAAATTCCTGTTTGGGCAGGTTCCATTAATGTAGGATATGAAAGGAATGATGGTATTAACCTTAACCCAGAAAATGATACAGATAGTGGAAATGGTTTAATGTATATTGGGCTAGAATTACCTGTATTAAAAGGGTTATTGATGGACGAACGTAGGGCACAACTAAAAAAGGGTTTTGCCATGCAAAAGTTGACAGAAGCTGAACAAATCAAGTTAATCAATAAGTTGATTTTACAGATTGCAAAAGATTATTGGACATGGTATTATGCATTTCATCAATACAGACTTGCTGCTGAAGGTTACCAATTAGCAATTTTTAGAAAAGAAGCAGTTGATGAAAGAATCAAGCAAGGAGATTTAGCCAATGTTGACGGTACGGAAGCTTTGATTACTATTCAAGATAGAGAAATCAATCTAAAGATGTCAAAGTTAGAGTTGCAAAAAGCTAAACTTGTCCTCTCTAATCATTTGTGGAATGAAGATGGAAAACCTTTAGAACTGAATGATAATGTTCTACCTGAAGAGTTAGGAGTAGAAGTTTTACCTACATTGGAATCTTTATTAACCGAAGCGGCAGTAAAACATCCTGATATAGTAAAAATTCAAACGAAAACGACAATTTTAAATGTGGATCAGCGCCTTGCTAAAGAAGCAGTAAAGCCTGAATTAAATTTGAAATATAATTATTTAGGTACAACTCCTGTTGGTGGTTGGGAATATGGTTTGTCTGAAAACTATAAGTTTGGAGCCTCTTTTTCTATGCCTATTTTCTTACGTAAAGAAAGAGCAAAATTACAAATGACAAAGTTGAAAATTCAAAACAACGATTTGGAATTAGTAATGGCGAAAAGAGAGATTGAAAACAACATTCGAAAGGCTTTTCTAGCTGTACAGAATTATGTAGACTTGACAGATATGCAAAGAGAAATGTCAGAAAACTACCTTATTTTACTTCAGGGTGAAACAGAAAAGTTTGACGCAGGAGAAAGTTCTGTATTCTATATGAATGTACGTGAAGGTAAATTATTGGAGGCACAGACAAAACTATTTAAAATGAAAGCTGAGTATGCTAAATCTGTTGCGGAATTAAATTGGACGACAGGTATAGCACCAACTTTTTAAGTGACTCAAAAAGAAGAAAATAGATAAGGGATGAGCAATCATCCCTTTTTTCGTTCAAAAAAAATAAGAGTTGTCATATAATTTATTATTATTGTGCAACGTTATTAAACTAAACAGTCTAACGAAGTAAAACTAAATAATCATTCGTGATATTTTTTCAATTGCAATATTTACCTCATACGATCGCTATTGTGTTTTCAAATATGTCTTTCTATATAAATAAATTAATACTATTCATTGTCATTACTGTAATTACAAATACAGTCCATGCAAAATCACATCAAGATGCTGTCTATGTTCCCAAAAATGTGGAACAATCTATGGAATTATTGAGTGGTCATTTGACAAAGAATGAAAGTAATGATTATGATAAAGCGAAGAATATATATACTTGGATTACAAAAAACTTTCAATTAGATACAAGAGTAAAATCAAAATCTAAAAACGCTTCAATTCATCAAACTTTAAAAAGAAAAAGAGGATCAGCAGAAGACTTTTCTATATTGTTTGATTCATTATGTCACAATGCTGGTGTTGTAAGTAAGCAAATTGTAGGTTATACTTTTACGGAAAATAAACCTATTATTAAAGTATTATATCAACCCAATCATTATTGGAATGCAGTAATGATAGATTCTAGCTGGTATCATGTGGACTGTCTTTGGGGGAGTGATTTCGGGAGTGTAAAAAAATTGACTTTCAATGTTTTAGAAAATACTGTAAACTATGAAGTAAATCAAAGTGACAATTATGAGAAATATTTTTGTCCATTGCCACAAGATTTTATTAAAACACATTTGCCTTCTGATCCAAATTGGCAACTTTTACAAGAAAGCATAACTTCAAAGGAATTTATTCAAAATGACTTTTCTAGAGTTGGAAAAGCATTAAATCAAAATGAAATTTTAGACATATATAGTAGAATGGAGAATTCGAACTATCTATATGAAAGCTCTAAAAATTCGTTTGAATTCAATTCTAAAAACCATAAGCAATTGGCAATATCAAGCCTCAAAAAAGGGAAAAATATGGTCTTAGGAAATGATTATTCACAAAGAGAGATTGATGAACACTACCAACAGAAACAAATATATCTACACCAAGCTGCTTCTTCAGCTCTGTCATATAGAAGTAATGTTACATTATATTCTAAAATTGAACGTGAAGCATTTGTACTTTGGGTTAGACATAACATTGAAGTACCAACTACTAAGAGAAGTAAGTACATCAATAGGTATTTACTTGATAAGCAGAAAATTTCACAAAGAGAGAATTACTTGAGGAAGGTGTATCATAATGTGAAAAATTATGAAGACAAAGTTCGAAAGAAACATTATATGGTGCTTAGAAAGCCAAGAAGAAAAGTAGAAAAAGATCCTATTTACTTTAAAGTAACAAAAAAACAGATACTGGAATCAGATTCTATTATCCAGTCGCTAGAAGATCAGATTTATGATATAAAAAATATAAATGCAGCTTTAAAGGAAAAAAGAAAAGAACAATACTTAATTAAAAAATCTTTAAACTTTTCTCAAACTAGCTATTTACAACAATTTAAATTGCTTTTAGAAGTAGATGTGACTTTACAGGTAATTGGTCATCAATCATCACAAATAACAAAAGTGGATAACAGTATTGATATTTTGATTAAATCAATTAATTCTATCGATAAAGAGCTACAGATAAATAATATTGCTCTCTCGAAGTTAATTTCTAATATGAAAAGAGAAATTACAACAAAACAGAATCTATTAAGGGGTTTATATATCATGTCTAACGGTGAGGATGAATATAAAATCGAATATGATAATATTACTAATGTTTTGAAAAACGTCTTTTACGAGCAAACGATAGCTAAAAGAGAAGATTATAAAGCTTTGGTTTGGGAATTCGAGGCAATTAAAGAAGAAAACGAAGAACTGAAAAGGCAACAAAAAATAATTAAAGAGTTGACCAAGATAAAGTCGTCTTTTCATAAAGAAAAAATAGAAATGATCTCTAAAAGAGAACTTAGTGAAAAGAAATTCTGTGATGATATCACAAAGGCAGTGTATAGTTATTTAAGTGAGTTTAAAACACAGAAAAGACAGACTCTATAAGATTCGTTTTAAGTTGGATATAAAAAGGGGACCTCATAAAAAATGAGTCCCCTTTTTTTAGGCTATTAGAGGTAAGTTATCTAAGCATACTCTAAAAGATCTTTAGCTTTCTCATTGCCTTCCGTAGTGATTTGGGCAAAAATCCCTTTAGGACTTTTTTCAATTGAATGAACATAGCCTCTGCTATGTAATTCTTCAATCATTTGCTCCAATTCGGGTGTAGATGCTTTTATCCCAAATTGACGGACAATTGTTTGTAAGGAAGCACCATAATTCAGGCAAATTCCAGCTAGAAGTTTGGTAATTTTAGATTCAGTTGACATGTTAACTTGGTAATAATAATAAATAGTGTATGCAAGTATATTTATTTATATCTATCTAAGAAAATGAGATAAATCATTTTTGCACAATAGTCCTAATTTTTGACTTATTTTCCTTGTTTATTATCAAATATTTGAAATAGTTAACGAAAATGATTACCGAAATCCGTTGCATTTTTGTCAGAACTGATTGTATTATACTTTATAACTGTAACATTTACAATTAATTAAATGTATTAGGGTTACAAGTACTTGCCTATAATTTATCTAATGTTTAAATGAAACAATTTTATTACACAACTCTTATGAAACACAACAGTCGGTTAGTCATTATACTATTAAGCATATGCTTTTTAGTATTTTTTGAAGGAGAAAGATTAAAACAAAGTATCAATTGGGGTAACAGCCCTCCTGATAATTCTGTAAGAGAAATTATCTTTTCTATGAATGATAATGGAAATGTACAATTGTATGTGGTAAAAGATGATACTAAATAATGTAATACATATATAAATAAGTCTATGGCATTACTGTTATAAAGAGAAGAGGAATTCTATGAATATTATTTTGTGGGATTCCTTTTTTAATGAAAAGGTAGAATGGAAATACATTAGCGACAAAATCTCCAAAATAATCTTTGATTTCGTCGCTTGAATGTACAATTGCTTCGCAAATTTATAGATTAATTAGGGTTTTTCAAATCCTTATTCTAAACATAGTCTAATCACTTTTTTTAAAACAATGAATCTGAATGTTTTGTATTTTCTTAGGGAAAAGAATAGTACTGTATTAAGGTGAAATTTGATTTTATTTTAAAAAATAGTTGAGATTATGTATCCTTTTTTTGTTAACAGCCGTTTAGTCTAGTATCAAAGTTAAACTAATTTTAATGTGATGAGTATACAATCAAAATCATTACAAATAGTAAAAGCACTTGAACCTGGATCATATCATTCTCTAAATGTTTTAGTAAAAGTGTTAGGCATACCTACTTCAACTAGTGAGTTGAAAAAAATATCACATACATTATGTAGGAATGGCCTTATTGAAGCTGTTGTAGACCAAAATGATATTAAAGTAATACTTACCTCAGAAGGAATTGAAGTATTACCCTATTTATAAAAATTTTAAAGGTACTTTTTTAGTGCCTTTTTTTATGTGTGAAAACGAATCATCATTTAAAAAAAATATCTTTTTTATTAATCAATAAATACATATTAAGTAGCTGAATAACAATAATATGTGATTTAGTGTAGACTCTCATTATACTATATCATATTTGCTGTATACTGTATTTAGGTAGTAATCAGAATGATAAAACCTTGTATGTACTTTACATTTGGGTGAAATGAAATTAAAAACTATCCAAATATGAAAAGTAAATTAATAAGTTATTTCAGTATCGCTATAGCTGCATTTGTAACAACTGGTTGTGTCCAAAGCCAAGCTATTAATGGTACTCCAAAATCTGATGCTAAAGTAAAAGTCATTACAACAGCATCGAATACGAAATTACGTTTAGTGGAAACTGAAACAAAGTCTTTCCAAACAGCAGATCAACCAATGGAAACTGAAGTTTCTGTATTTGTCAATCCAAATAAATCATTTCAAACATTTTTAGGTATTGGTGGAGCCATCACAGATGCGTCTGCTGAAGTTTGGGCAAAATTACCTAATGATAAGAAGAAAGAATTAATCAAAGCTTATTACAGTACTGAAGGAATCAATTATTCTTTATTGAGAACACCTATACATAGCTGTGATTTTTCACCATATTCTTATACTTATATTGAGGAAGGTGATAAAGATTTAAAAACTTTTTCAATTAAACATGATCTAGAATTCAGAATTCCAATGATCAAAGAAGCTATTACATCTAGTGGTGGTGCTATCACTACTTATGCTTCCCCTTGGTCTCCACCAGCATTTATGAAAGGGAAGAAAGATATGTTGAAAGGCGGATCTCTTTTACCTGAATTTTATCAATCATGGGCAAATTACTATGTGAGATTTATAGAGGAATATGAAAAACAAGGAATTCCAATGTGGGGTGTGACTATTCAAAATGAACCAATGGCAACGCAAAAGTGGGAATCTTGTATCTATACTGCTGAGCAAGAAAGAGATTTCTTGAAAAATTATTTAGGCCCAACTTTCGAGAAAGCAGGTATGTCTGATAAAAATATTGTGGTTTGGGATCATAATAGAGATTTAATTTCTCACCGTGCTAATGTTATTTTTGATGACCCAGATGCTGCAAAATATGCTTGGGGAATTGGTATGCATTGGTATGAAACATGGACTGGAAGTATAGAAATGCAGGCAAATTTGGATAATATTCAAGATTCATATCCTGATAAAAATATATTATTTACAGAAGGTTGCCAAGAAGGTTTTGATGCTAAACACTATCAGAGATGGAGTAATGCAGAACGTTATGGTCGAAATATGATCAATGATTTTAACCAAGGTACAGTGGGTTGGACAGATTGGAATATTCTGTTAGATCAGACTGGAGGTCCTAATCATGTCAACAATTTATGTTTTGCACCAATCCATGCAGATGTTACTAAGGGAGAATTAATTTATACTCCATCTTATTACTATATCGGTCATTTCTCAAAATATATCAAGCCAGGTGCTCAACGTATTAGTACTACAGCTAGTAGAAGTATGCTTCTTAGTACTTCATTTAGAAATGAAGATGGATCAATTGCTACAATTGTCATGAATGAAACGGATAAAGATATGAAGTATAATTTCATTGTTGGAAGTGATGAAGTGGAGGTAGAAATTCCTGCTCATGCTATTCAAACTTTATTATACAATGCAGATGTGAAAGTTCAGTAACGATTTTTTCATTTAAGGAAAGCCTGTTAGTCCAGTACTAATAGGCTTTTTTTATTTTAAAAATTATAATAAAATATGTGGAATTCTTTATTTCAATACACTAAAATTAATAATTTTGCAGACTATTAAATGAGAATATCAAGAATTTAGAACTTCCATATGACAAGCAACTACAATCAAACTTTAGGGCAATTATTTGTATTTACCCTTATCTTTTTGGGTTTTGCCAATCTAAGTCATGGTCAATTATTATCACATGACCATAAACATTTTACAGAGCAAGATACCTTGAGAGGTAGTATTACTCCTGAAAGAGAGTGGTGGGATCTAGGATATTACCATCTTGATATTGAAGTAATACCAACAGAAAAATACATCAAAGGTAGTAACACCATTGAATATTCAGTATTAAAAGAATATCAAACAATTCAGATTGATCTTCAAGAACCAATGAAGATTAGTAAAATTACTCAAGATGATAAGGATTTAAAATTCAATAGAAACGGAAATGCATTTTTTGTTGAATTAGAGAAAAAACAAAATATTGGTGATGTCAATAGTATTGTAGTCTATTATGAAGGTCATCCTCGTGAAGCAGTGCGTGCACCTTGGGATGGTGGTTTTACCTGGACTAAGGATCTTGATGGAAATGACTTTATTGCTACTTCTTGTCAAGGTTTAGGAGCAAGTGTTTGGTGGCCGTTAAAAGATCATATGTACGATGAAGTAGACTCGATGAAAATTTCTGTTGAAGTACCACAACATCTTATGGATGTATCAAATGGACGTCTAATAGCAGTCAAAAAGAATAGAAAAAAGAAAACAAAAACTTATCATTGGTTTGTAGATAATCCAATTAACAATTACGGTGTGAACGTCAATATTGGAGATTATACTCACTTTAATGATGTTTATAATGGAGAGAATGGAGAATTGACTTTGGATTATTATGTATTAAAAGGTAATCTGGAAAGAGCTAAAGAACAATTCAAGCAAACAAATCAAATGTTAGAAGCATTTGAACATTGGTTTGGTCCTTACCCTTTTTATGAAGATGGTTTTAAATTAGTTGAGGTGCCATATTTGGGTATGGAACACCAAAGTTCTGTGACATATGGGAATAAATACCAAAACGGATATCTAGGAAGAGATCTAAGTCAGACAGGTTGGGGATTAAAGTTCGATTTTATCATTATCCATGAAGCAGGTCATGAATGGTATGCTAATAATATTACGAATAAAGATATTGCAGATATGTGGATTCATGAAAGTTTTACGGCTTATTCTGAATCACTATTTTTGGATTATTTTTATGGCAAAGAAGCTGGACAAGAATATGTAAGAGGAACCCGTTCAAATATTCAAAATGATACCCCAATTATTGGAGAGTATGATGTCAATGCTGAAGGTTCAGGTGATATGTATTATAAAGGAGCCAACATGTTGAACATGATTCGTCAAATTGCAGCTAATGATACTTTATGGTTAGCAACACTTCGTGGGATGAATAAAAAATTCTATCATAAAACTGTTGATACACAAGAAATTGAAAATTTTATGGTAGAGAATTTAAATAAAAACCTTAAGCCAATATTTGATCAATACTTACGAACTACAATTATACCTACTTTTGAATATCGTATCTTGAATGGATATCTTTTCTATAGATATAGTAATTGTATTCCTAAATTTGAAATGGAATTGGATGTGAAAATTAATGGCTCAGAACAGCGTCTAAAAGTAAATAGTCAATGGCAAGCAATTGAACTTAAAGAAGAGTTGAATAGCTTAGAAGTGAATGAAAATTACTATATAGGCACAATGCAAATCAAATAATATGAAGAAGAAAGGAGGATTTATAGTTCTCCTTTTTTTGTTCTTTGTAATATTCTATATAGTTTTAACTATTATTTTTTTTAAACTCAACTATCATGTTAAGCAAACTTTCTAAAATTTATAATGAGAATTATAGTGTTTCATTTTTATTTCTTGTTCTAGTTATTCAACTGATTTGTAAACCTTTTATTGAACTACCTTTTGATGGTTCAGTAACACCTGAGGTTTATGTTATGATTCCTCTTTTGACAGGAATAATCAATTGTCTTTTAAACAAAAATCTAAAAAGTACATATTGGAAACTCTATGGTATATCAATTATTGTTCATATCATTTTTGATTGGACTAATTATTTTTTCTGGGAAAATGATGGTAATGCTCGCGGGTTGACTTTGTTTATAGCAAGGTTTGAAATTTTATACTATATCGTTTACTTATTAATTAGTAATCTTTGGATAGTACTGGTTTCTAATATTGATTTACTGAAATTTACTTCTATTGATAATATTCTTAGAACAAATCAGAAGAAAGGATATTTATTACTTCTATTTTCTTTGATGATATCATATACAATATCGCAAATATATATATCATTTTTTCATACCATAGAATATGGATTAGGAACTGATAAATACTTTATTGAACCTATTACGTTTTCGAGTCCTATTGAGGAAATCAAAGAGAGATTTATTACTCCATTTATTTTTTATTGTTTGTTGACTCCTATACTATTAGTAATTGGTTTGCAGGTATTAAATCAGAAAAATATTAATGGCTTATCAAGTATTCTTTTGGTATGTCTTTTTGCTTTGGTAGAACCAATAAGTTCTCATTTCCTCTCCTATTATGAAGGATATAATTACTATCATTTCAAAATTGTCAATGGATTTTTCTATAACCTAACGATGCTAGTCTCATTAGTTTATTTAACAAATCGTGTAAATCTATATGTAGGCGTTTTAGGATTCATATTAATACAAACCATTAATAACTACGTTATTAAAATATTTACTATTTTCTATGTATATGGTGATTTTTATACATTGAGTTTAAATGACTTAATACCAATGTATCCGGATTATGCTGTTATTATCTTACCATTAATATATTGGGTTTTATCGAATTCAATCTTTAAAGAAAGCTCTATTGATAATAAAGTGATAGTAGATTAATGACCTTTGAATTGAATTTTCATCAACCTAAAAAATAAAAATTTACATAAAAAGGGAGAACGTATCAAGATTACGTTCTCCCTTTTTATGTTTGTAGATGTTAAGGAATACAAGAAAAAAAGATCAGTGGAAGAGATGTTCTGTACTATAGGGCATCTCTTTTTGTTTTAAACAAAAAAAAAGCAAACAACTGTATGCTGTTTGCTTCTTCATCAATACCATAAAGATTTATTGATTTTTAAATTCATGGTATTCGATAATTTTTGATCCTTGAGTGATGTATAGATATTTTAATTTATGATGTCTATCAAAACCTGTAGAATAACTATAATCTTTATTATAAGTTACTGTATACAAAACTTCAGTTTTATTTTCAATAAGAAAATCACCGTTTTTAAATACACAATTTAAGTGACGTTGATGATTATCTCTCAAACGTTTGTTGATTTTGTTTACAATTTCATCTGGGTTGTTTGTTTCGTTACTTATAATTTCAGTATACTCAGCATTTGCAACAGAAGGAGAAAGGTGAAATCCTAGTGCAAAAACAGAAAGCATGAGAAATAAGGCAAAGGGTGTAAAGTTCTTCATGAGTTAGGGTAAGGATGAATATAATTGATAACAATATCGAAAGTAAAATATTTTTTTTTTAATTCAAAACGCTGATTATTAATATTTTACATTAATTGTACTATTCAAATATTTTCATTGCATTTTAAAAATATCATTAAGTTTTGTTAGTACTTTTCAAAGAAACTGTTTACGTTCATTCAATAAAAAAGTAATTTTTCTTACATCAACACAATAGCCGTTTTGTAACCAAAAAAAAGCACTTCCGTTATGCGCGGAAGTGCTTTTGTATATTGAAGTAAATACGATGTAATTACTAGAATTTCATTTTTAAACCAAATGAATAAGTTCTACCTACACCCATGTAGTAAGTTCCCATTGTTGGTTGACCAGCTTCAGATAATCCACCTTCTTGACCTTGAACGATATAGTCTTCATCAAGTAAGTTATTGATATTACCATTGGCAGTAAAGTCTAATTTACCAATTTTGAAGCTATACATGATACCAAGATCTACTAAGAAGTACGAAGGGATTTCATATACACCTGCAGATTCGTAAGAAGGATCGATACGATCTTCAACATCATAATCTGCATATAAGTTACCGAAGTAGTTTACATCACCCATTAAACGTAGTTTAGGTAGTACTTCGTAAGAAACATTAATTGCAGCTGTAGTTTGTGCAGCGTTACCTACTTTCAGCCCTTCTAAGTAAAGTGTTTGAGTATCACCGATTGGTTGGTTGTTGTCATCAAAGAATTGAACTCCATCGATATCATCCATCCATTCCCAGTTACCAAGTGAAAGCATACCACCTACAGTTAACTTTTTAGTGATTTGATATTTAGCATCAACTTCGATACCCATATGACGAGCATTTACACCTAATAAGTTAGCATCGAACCAGTTACCTGTTTCAGGATCTTGCCATGAAGCTGTAGTAGTTCTGTCTTTCCACATTGTGTAGTAACCATTCACGTTTAATGAGAAACCACTTCTACGGTATCCGTATCCAACTTCACCACTGTAGATTGTTTCATTCTTAGCCTCAGGATTTAAGTTGTTACCATGGTTGATGTAAACTGCATCAAAGAATGGTTGACGTGAGATAAAACCACCATTAACGAATACATTGTGGTGATCATCAATGTTGTAGTTTGCACCTGCTTTTACTGAACCACCGAAGAAACTAGCCCAATCAGTAGACTCTGTATTTTCGTAACCTAAGTAATCAATACGCTTATAAGCTTGGTGTGAAGCAGCTACTGAAGCAAAAGCAGATAATTTATCTTTAGAGTATTCGATTTGACCGAATAAACCTTGCCATTGTACTAGACCGTCATTTGAGTAAGAGAAAGTATCTCCTTCTTCAACATGTTGTCCTTGACCACCAAAAGCATATTTGTCATCATAGTATTCACCACCCATTAAATCTTCAATTGTACGGTAGTGGTTACCCATATAGTATCTTAAATCAAGACCTCCAGTAAACGTCCAGTTGTCATTTATCTCGTGAGTTAAAGTAGATAATGCACCTGTCCAGAAGTGTTCGTTTTTAGAATCATAGATTACTGATTTCGAAGATCCGTCGTCATTAACGTTATTATCGATAAAGTCATCCCACTCAACTAAACCAGTTTCTTCATTTCTGTAGTTATTTGTGTAGTTTGAACCAGTAATACCAGTTCCTCCACCTCTACCGATAGAAACATAAACTGCAGTTGACAAATCTGTTTTCTCATTGATTGTCCAGTAGTGGTTCAATGACATTTGAGGTTTGTGGTAGTGGTTAGTTTCAGCATTGAAAGCTTCACCTTCTCTGTAACCCCAGTCTTTGTTGTATCTTTTACCATACTTATCATACTCTTCTTCAGTCAAACGTGATTGTCTCTGACCGTGGTCTTGAGGAGCACCAAAAGCAGTGAATGATAATGTATGTTTGTCGTTTATTTGCTTTGAAATATTCGCAAAGTAAGAGTATCCAGTAAATTCAGTACCATCTACATAACCGTTACCTTGAGAACGAGAACCTAAAACTGTAACAGCCCAACCGTTATCCATAAGACCAGTTGATAAAGATAAACCAGTTTTGTAGTAACCATCGTTACCCATACCAGCATATACTGAACCACCTTTTTGAGCATCAGTTGTTTTTGTTACAATGTTAACAGTACCACCAACTGAAGGAACAGCTAATTTCGAAGCACCTAAGCCTCTTTGTACTTGCATTGTTTTTGTAACATCACCTAAACCAGCCCAGTTTGACCAGTATACAGTACCGTTTTCCATGTCATTAACAGGAACACCATTAACCATTACTGCAACGTTTTGAGAATCAAAACCACGTAATGCGATTCTTGAGTCACCAAAACCACCACCTGCACCAGATACATATACACCTGGAGAAGATTTTAATACTGCTGGGAAATCTTGGTTACTTAATTTAGCTTCGATTTCTTCAACACCAACTGATGATACAGCTACAGGTGTTTTACGATCAATAGCTACAGAAGCTAATACTTCTACTTCACTTAGACCAATTGCATCAGTCTCAAGAGCAATTTGCCCTAAATCAATTGTAGATCCATTTAAGGTTACTTCTTTTTTGAAAGATTTCATCCCAACGAAAGAGATGAGTACAGTTTGCTTGTCAGTTAACTTTGATTCAAATGCAAAGTTGCCATCAAAATCAGAGATAGCTCCTGTTGTTGTACCAATGATTGAAACATTAGCACCGATTACTGGTTCATTCGTTGATGAATCAACCAAGTTACCTTTTATAGTCGTTTGTGCTTTAACTACAAAAGCACTTAACATAAAAAACGCTAGGATGAAAGGTAAAAAGCTCCTTTTAAACATTATTATATTTGATTAGGTAAATAATATTAGGTTTAGATCTGTGATCTGAGTGCAAAACAACGGAACTAATGTGAACTAAATGTTTCTATTTAACTTTGTTGATTTTATTTCACAAAATTTAAAACAGAAATTGAAACATTGTTGTTTTTAGAGCTTTTTAACGTTAAAATAAAGTAAAACTAATATGTATTATATAAAATTATATGTTGCTTTAATACACTTTTTAATATATCATAATGCTTTTTTTAGGTACAAAAACTCCTTTTATATTTGTTTCTTTTCTACTTTAAAAAAGCTATTATTCCATAAGCTTATATTATTCTTCAATTCAAGAATAACACAAAATATTATCTACTTCTAAGTTCGCTTTTTAATGTAATCCATTAAATTTTAACAAAATGATAAATGTATATGAAAAACATGACATAAGTCATTTTTGTCACCTTAAACTCTCATTTTTAAAGTTTGATATATAAAACGCCTTATTTATAATTTTTATGGATTATATGCTTTACGTTGTTTTAGTATTTTGAGGAGTGAAAAGAAAAGCAAATCCTCTATTTTATTTTTTTGGATGTAATGGGTCAAAGCCAAAACTACACCCAATTTGGATCTGTAATTCGGTTTGGAATCTATTTCTTGTGTTAGGATCCACGTTTGCTTGATCAAAATAATGATTACTTGCATCCGAATATGCGACGAAAATATGCAAATTGAATTCTTTATCTTCCCAAGGGTAATATTCTAGGGCTGCAGCATAAGTAAGCATTACAGATTTCTCAACTGTTTCTTGCTCATCTGTAATTGGGTCAGTCACTACCACTCCATTGGAAGTATCATCAAATTTTACAGTATCAAGAATAAATTTGACAAATGGTCTGAAGTGCTTTCCATTGTATTTTAATCGTAATGGCATAGAATAAAAAGTACCATTTTTATGAAAATTGGGCATATTTCGAGCTGATATAAAATCGGTATCTAACCAAAATGTTTTGAAGTCCCATTGAAGTCCAAAAGAATAAGCATAGGGTAGGCCATTGAAATAATCATAACTACTTAGTGTCGCTACATTAGAATAAACTTTCAAGAAATCTTTCTTAATATATCCCCACCAAAAAATATTGTACTGCAAAGCTTGTATTTTATTGCCTAGTGAATCGACTTCTGTAGTACCATTTACAGCTTGAAAAGCGATTCTTTGTCCAGGTCTAGGGTTATATTCTATGTGCACACCCGTTTTCCAAAGCCTTACATTATTATTGACATAGGAATATTTGTACACATCATAAGGCCAATATTGTTGTTCCATTGTACCGTAACCATAGAAGAACTTACCTACTTTAAAAAGCCATTTATTATTATTTGTAGTGTAATTAATAGTAGCCACTTGAATATTATTCATCAGGTTACTATCATCAACACCTTCTCTGTTAAATGCTTGTCGATAATTGAATGTAAGGTTATCAGAAATTTTACCATTCAACATAAATAATAAAGAAGACATTCGAAATCTTTTGTCATCCAAGAAGTTTGGACTGTCACGTCCATATCGAAGACTTCTATAATCGAATCGTCCATTTATAGGCATAGACAGACTATTGATGAAGTTTTTCCATCCATCTTCAGCACCTTCGTGCGATGTTTCTTGAGCATAAATACTATGAGATAGAAGTGAAAGTATCATCACTGTCAATATGAAACTGATTATAGATTTGATAATAGACGTGTACATTGTAATAATTGGCTTTACTTAAAAATCGTAGCTTTTATGCTATTTTGGGTCTTAGAATTTACGAACTGATAACGCTACTTTTACTTGAATCATTCAAAATTTTGGGTGTATAATGAGGAATCATGAATAGTATTATACTCTATCTGTGATAACTACAATTCAATGTTATTGGAATAAGTAATTTAATTTCTATTTCAATAGGTTAGTTTTAAGGGCAAAAAAATGAGTCACTTTATAAATAAAATGACTCATTTCAATTAGAAGCTTAACAATGCTTCTTCATATTTATCTTTGACTTCAATTATTAAATCAAATCCTGATATCTTTAATATATCTTTAACGACTTCATTTGCTTCGCAGACAATAAATTTACCGTTGACAGCTTTAATACTTTTGGAAGCGGCTAAAAATATTCTTAATCCAGAACTGCTCATATACGGAACATCTTTAAGATTCAGTAAGATCTTATGTTTCCCTTCATTAATCAAGGTATTAATCTTTTGATCAACAACTGGAGATGTACTTGCATCCAAGAATCCATTGACATGTACAACTGAGATGTCTTTCACATTTATTACTTCAATTTCCATTTTTTTTATTTCTTTAAAAGCAATGTGATAATATTCTGCTCGTCTTTTCGAATATATTCAATATGCTCAACTAAGTTCCTAACTATATGTATACCTAAACCTCCGATTGGACGTTCTTCTACTGATAAAGTTGTATCTGGTTCTTCAATCTCCAAAGGGTTAAAAGGAATACCATTATCTTTTAGTTGTAATTCAATTCCTCCTTCCTCCTTTAAGAGTACCAAAGATAATTGCATTTTACCCGGATTATCTAATTTTAATGCATAATTAATAGCATTTGAGATCAATTCATCTAAAATAATTTGTACTTTCTGAGCTAATCCAATTGGATATTGATTATCGTAGAAAAAACGATTAATCTCTGGTGTGATTTTCTCCTTCTCATCAAATGTTAGGTCAAATTCTAACACATAATCAGCAATAGTACCTTTTGTATATTTAATGCTTAAGACTGTAATATCATCAGCTTGTTCAGAACCTTTTTCATGTTCAGCAACATCATTGATAACTTTTTCAATCAATATTTGTACACGTTCCCTTTTATTATCTTCAATTAATTTTTGAAGGCGTTGATTAGTGTAGAGTTCAAGTTGATTATTGAGCGCTTCAGTAACACCATCTGTATAAGCAAAAATGATATCATTAGGTTGTAACTGAAGGGATGTTTCTTGATATTCGAACCCTTCTAATGCACCTACAACAGGGCCATGACGCTCATCAAGCTTAATGGTTTTGGACTTATTGGATAAAATATAACTCGGATTATGCCCTGCATTGGTATAGATGAGTTCACCTGTTTTGAAATTTAAAAGAGCAATAAAAATAGTGATAAACATATTGTTCTTATTGTCTCTTGCAATTTCAGAATTTACATGCGTAATGATCTTTCTAGTAGAGTGTTCATTCATCGCATTACTACGGAGTAATGATTTTGTCATTGCCATTAATAAGGCTGCAGGAACACCTTTTCCAGATACATCACCGACAACAAAATACAAATAAGTATCGTCGATGATTTGAAAATCATAAAAGTCACCACCAACTTCACGAGCGGGTACTAATTTTGCGTGCAATTCTAACTTTTCATTGGAAGGGAAATCTGTTGGTAGCATACTCATTTGAATATTTCTACCCACAGTAAGTTCACTTTCCATTCTCGCATTGTGATCTTTTGCTTTTTTCAGGTTCTCAAGAGATTCTTGAAGATCTTTATTTTTAGACTGCAATTCTCTCATCAATTCATCTCTAGATTTTTCATTATAAATTAATGTAGCATCTTCAAGACGATCAAAAGGGAAAGGATTTTCAATGATAATAGAAAAGCTTCCTTCTTTTTTTGAAACCGTAACATGGTGTAAATACATATTCGGTTCTTCCATGGCAATAGCATAAAAGGGATCATATATTTCTAAATTAATCCTTTTGATATGCTCACCCATTTTAAGGTAAGTAGTATCCACACATATAAAGTCATGGTGTGGAACAATTTTCTTTAACAATGAAGATAGCATAGTAGCGATTTTGACAGAAAAGCTACTACTATCATAGCAGATGAGAAATGACTGATAGACTTTTTTTCTAAACTCAATCACTTCATGTTCATTAGTTATTTTTTGTCTATTAAACTCTAGTTGCATTATCGTTTTATTTTCACGGTAATTAAAGATGCATCATCAAAATTAGATCCATATTGCCGTATAATTTTTTTTGCTAGTATATCACTTGAAAAAAGGTGATAATTTAGATATTCATCACGTAAAAAGGCAGAACTTACACCATCACTATACATGACAATAATATCGTTTTCCTTTAATTTTCGATGGCTTACTTTCGTGGTTCTTCCACGAACACCAAGTAATCCTTCAGTAGAGAGCAATTGAGAAGTATTCTCGTTAATTATTTTGCATGTTATATTTCCTAAACTCCCAAAGTAGAAATCATTTTTCGAAATCACACCAATACCAATTGTAGCTCCCAAAGATCCTTTCATATAGTTGTGTGCATTTTCAATGACTTGGTTGATATCAGAAGATAAATGTTGTAAGATATGCTCCTTTACTTTTGAAGAAATAGCATTTGCTATCTCACCATGTCCAATTCCATCAATAATAGCCAAAATTATAAAATCTTTTTCATGATGTATAAGAAGTGTATCTCCATTTTTGACTTCTCCAGCAATGGGACGTGAGTAGGAGCCAATATCTACATTTATCTCTTCCAATATCTAACTAATATATGTGTTCCTTCTTCTTTATTGGAGACAATTTCAAACTCATCGGCAATTCTTTTAATACCTGGTAAACCAAGCCCTAATGAACCACCTGTTGAATAATTATCTTTCAAAGCCTTTTCAAGGTCTTCAATAGAAGGACCTTTGTCAATAGCTTCTATTTGAATACCTACATTTCCTAACTTGTCTTCAATGTTTGAAAACTTTATAAATCCTTTTTCAGCATACTTAATAATATTATAAGCCAACTCAGAAATAATGATCGACACTTTTGTAATGGCCAAAGGTCCCAATCCGATACCTTTGGCAAAACTTGCACCTTCAAACTGTGCATATTGAATATCATTTTCTGCTTTTATACTAATGGTCATATTGATTAAGAATCACTAAAGCTTCATCCAAACTACTTGTGGAAAGTAAATTTTCTATGTTGGCATCCATCATTATTAATGAAGAAATGACATTTGGTCTCAACCCTGAAATCACGGTATCATACCCTGTCAACTTAATCATACTAATAATTTTTCGAATCCCCTCAAAGTCCGTTAGGTCGATGATATCCAATCCAGATAAATCAAATATAATCCCTTTTATTCTACTATTCTTAACAATCTCATTGAGTAGTTCTTGTTGGAATAATTTTAATAAAGATACATTAAGGTCTAGTTGAAACGAAGCAATTATACATTTGCTATGTAATTGAATAGGAATACCAGACTTTGCCCATGTATTCATTTTATTTCTTCTCTAATTTCATATTCAATTTTTCAAAAGCAATTTCTATGGCAGCTTTTAAGTTGGCTGTGGTACGAATAGTTCCAACATCAATACCTAATTCTACGATAGTTTGAGCAACAGCAGGAGATAAACCTGAGATTATACACTCACAACCCATCAATTTTGTTGCTTTCGTAATCTTGATTAAATGATTGGCCACAGCAGTATCCACTACCGCAACACCAGAAATATCAAGTATAAAACTTTGAGCATGATGTTGAGAAATGTGATTTAAAGTGTTATCCATAATATCTTGCGCTCTTCTAGAATCAATAAGACCCACAACAGGTAATAACAAGAGTCCGTCCCAAAGTTGAGTAACAGGAGTTGACATTGCCATCAGTGTTTTACTTTGTGCAGTAATTTTTTGATTAACAATGTTCTCATAACTCTGTACAATGATCGTCATATCTAGATGACATACTTTATTGAGCGCTCTTCTAATTTCATCAATTGTACTTCTTTCCCAATCCTGCGCAAGGAGTACCTCTATGAATAAACTTAAGAAATGGTCAACACCAGCAAGATATATTTCTTGAGAAAGGCCAATACGAGCATGAACTTCTCCAACACTTTTTCTAGAACGTACATAATCATCATTGATATTAGCATCAAAAAATTCTTGCCAAAAGCCTACTTGTAAACGTTGAACACGCTCAAGGGTAGTAGGGTCGGCAAAGTATTCTTGAAATTCTGTAGTGCTTTTAAGCCATTGATACCAAGTTTTGACCATGTCAGGAAGTGAAGTAATTGCTACGTCTTTGAACTTTCTAATCGCTTGAATATCTTCTTTTGTGATACTGTAAAGCTCACATAATTGGGCTGCATTTCTAGAAATTAATTCCATTAAGTTTAAATATTATTGAATAATTTTAGTCTACTTTTAGGATCTATAATTAGATCCAGCTATAAATTAATAGGTTAATCGAGTGTTTTAAATTATAGCACTAATAACAAATTTAAGATTAAAGCAGAGATTCCCAATTGTAATAGGTTAGTTTATCTGTTATTTAGAATGGTTAAGGCATAAAAAAAGACTGTATTTGTGATACAGCCTTAATTTTATTTTAATGTTTTTCTTTATTTTTTTTGTTTAAGTCAATTATTGCGAGTTGCAATTCTGTATAACGTTTTCTTTGGTCATACATTTGGTTTTCTTGGGTAGTGTTGTTTTTGAAGTCTTTCATCGTAACTATCATTAAAGGTTAAGTATAAAATTGAATGATAATTCTAATAAATGCACTATCAAAAAATTGCTTTTTTGATACATTAAATATAGTGAAAATCTCCACTTAAAAAAAGAAAAGGTTGTTACTTTTTAACAGCAACAACCTTTCAAATATTTTTTAAGAAATCTTATAATTCCTCGTCGATATCTAGATCAAATTTTTCTAACGATTCTAATTGTTCTTCCCAATAAGTCATCTCTAATTCATCAACATCATCCATGTTAGTTTCATCGATGTCTAATAATAAATCGTTGTCTAAATCTGCATTTGTAAATTTTTCCATGATAATAGAGTTTTAAAGTTATCTGAATTAATCGAATACACTTATACTTACGCCCACTTTGGATTGAGGTTGAGCTGATTACAATCTATTTACAATAAAAAAAATAGTTCCTTAAAGTTGTATTTTTTTTAGAATTAGCTGTTTTGTTTTTTACGTCCAAAGAGAGGACCCGTTCGTAAAGGTCTGATAGTGTGTGCTACTTTCACTCTTATCATATTGGTTTCTTGTATATAGCCAGTTTCCTCTTTTGTATAACTTCTTTCATTAATGTATTGTAATGTTATGAGTACATTTTTATAAGCCCTACGAGTGATACCTACATATACACGATTACTAGATATTCGACTATTCGGATCATTCATCACAATAAAGGGTTCTGTTCCAAGTGTAACATATCCAGCAAATGTTGAAAACTTAATAGAGGGATTGTACCTTAAACGGAATTTGGTCTTTGAGCTATTAGTGTAAAATTGTTCCTCAAATCGAACTCTTTGTGTCAATGTAAAAACACTAAATTTTGAATTGATTACAAAATCCTGATAAGGTCTGATTTCTTCTTTTGCTGCAGTACCATTGACATACATCAATCCACTTCTGACATACATATTTTCATTAATGTCATAGCGTAATCCACTTCTTAATTGCCACCGATCTCCTTCTGGGAAATAAACTCTGTACCCCAAGTCAGAATCAATCGAAAACTTATACGACAATTTATAGCGATTGAAATAATGTAACCACAAAATATCATCTTGAGCATAGGATAAAGTATCTGTTGATAAAAGAATGATAATCGTAGATATAATGAAGTAGAAAAGACTTCTTTTCATTTCAGATAGTTATATTGATTAATGTAAAACAAAACTACTACCTTATCGAGGTAGGATGAATTTTAAAGACCTAAATAAGGTTAATTTAAACTTAAGAAATCTTATAAAAATAGGGGATACGTTTTTAGATGTAAATCAGGGAGTTTTCTATCAATAATATTAATATTTCTTCAGGAATTTTTGTTGATAAAAAATAAAACCATCCTTGTATATTAGTTTACAAAGATGGTTCTTCAATTTTACATCATTGATTCATTGACAATAAGTAATTACAAAAGTAAAAATGGGTAAGTGACTAGCAAACATTAGAATTTTGACTAACATTTTTCATGTGTAAGTAGTTGTCCATCCAATTTTTGGCAATATTCAACTTTTTAAATGTATGAACGTTCCATCCTCTATTAAAACCCATGTTTTCTAAAGTTGTTCGCTCAAATGATGTTAAAGAAGTCACAATAACAATTTGTGTTTTTCGACTTAAACCAAGTTGGTCTAATTGATTAATAACACTGTACTGATCAGTAATATCAAAAGGGGTAGAAAGCTCACTACTGTCAATAAAAAAGATGTCGCTTTGACTTTCTTTAATGGAGACGGCACTTTCTCTGATTGCATGAATTAAATTATTTAATTTGGGCATTCCTTTTAGCGATAGTCTGACAATGTATTCGTTTGTTGAAATGAAATAATTCATCAATTATAATGGAAATAGTATGACGTTTATTAGACGATTTAAAGTTAGAATTTACTTTTTAAATTTCTCTTTTTAGTCTTGATAATCAATCTATTTTCTAACATATTCTTGCAATAATACTATCTAATTTTTTCTCTTTTTTATTTTAAAAATTAACCTCAAAAAGTTTTTAAAACTCAAATGTTCTTTGAGTGATACGATTTCAAGTTTTTGTGCTATACGCTATTGAAATGGATGTTTTTTTACAAGATTTCAAGAATAATATTGCCTGACGTGTCAGATATATACATTATATTGATAGAGACTTAAACCCATTACTTAATGTATAAATATTTAGGATTTCTTTTACTTATTGCTTTTTCTTCTTGTAGTAGGAAAAACTATCTCATTGTGAATGGTTCTGAAACCGATCGTTGCTATAAAAGGTATACTCAAAATTACACGATTGATACAGCTTATAATTATGAAGAAGATAGCTTTCTGCTAAAACGTTTTTCTAAGAGTAGTTTAGTGATTGCCAATACTTATAAATTAATAGATGAAATAAGAGCATATAAGAAAATTCAAAAACGACTTTTATTAGGAAAATTTGATGATAAAACTATCCTCTATAAGGTATACTATGAAAATGAAATAAGCCAACGTCTTGAACAGGCAAATCTGGAGCTTCGTGGATTGACAAGTAGTATACAATGTGAAATTTTGAGACTTGCTAAAATAGAATCCGACCTAAGGCATGCCAATAATAAAACACAAACAAATATTACAAATGCAGCCATCATGATTGGTACTGTGACAGCATTGGTGACGGCAGGGATTTTATTTTCTAGTAATGATGAATTGAAGGACGGTCATGCTTTTGATTGGATAGGCGTCGGAGGTGGATTAGCAGCGACGTATCTAGCAATAAAGTCGTCTAAAACGGAGAAGTATGTGAAAATTAATCATGAAAATAATTTATTAAGAGAAGTATGGGATGGAGATAATCAACAAGGTCTATTTTATCCGACTTTGTGGTATCTAATCAATCAAAATGACTTGAATTCAAATGAAAAGGGAAGTATGAGAGATCATATTAAAGAAAGTTGGGCAGTTGTCATCAATACATTAATGAAGGAAGATAATTCGGAAGCAATAGCCACTTTACTTAGTAATGAAGGAGATTATAATGTGGAACTCTTAAAATTGCGAATTGAACTACTATCAGAAGTGCAAAATGGACTAGATATTTTAAGTCAATCTTACTTTAATTTAAATCAAGAATTACAGCGATCAGCTAAAGACAGAGAATAATACTAAACAGATGTCTACATTGCTTTGATTATAAATTTGTTCCAACGACCTTTACAGGAAATTTTTCTGTAGATGAAGCTAAACAAACAAAATATATTAATTTTTCTATTAGGGTCACTTTCAATGATTGGGCCTTTTAATATTGATACTTGCCTTCCTGCATTTAGTAAAATAGCAAATGATATGGGAGTTACTTTTACACAAGTTGAATTCAATGTAAGTATCTTCTTTTTCGGTTTTGGAATTGGTCAACTTTATGGTGGTTACATTTCTGATAATAAAGGTAGAAAGTGGGTCGTATCGAGAGGTTTGATGATTTCTATTTTTGCAAGCCTTGTATTAATAATGGTCAATAGAATTGAAGTATTCTATCTCATGCGATTTATTCAAGCCTTAGGAGCTGGTTTTGTGGGCGTTTCTATTGCTGCTATTGTTAGAGATAACTTTAAAGGAAGTGAAGCTGCAAGCACAATGTCAATGATCGCAATGATTGCAATGGGAGCTCCACTTGTTGCTCCATCAATAGGAGCTTTTATTTTGTCTATTGCATCATGGAAAGCTATTTTCATGTTTATTGCTGTATATGGCATCTTAGCTTTTACCTTCTTACAATTTGGTTTAAAAGAGAAAAAGCAATCGAAGCAGAGAGAGCATAGTTTTATTCAAGGCTTTCAAAAAGTATATCAAAATACACCTGCCTTATCCTACATGTCTGCTATGGCTATACCTTCAGGTGCATTATATACTTATCTTACATCAGCACCATTTATCTATCAAGAATTCTTTGGATTGAGTGAGAAACATTTTGCATTATTGTTTGGTATTAATGGTCTATCATTAATCATTGTCAATAAAATAAATGCTGTATTGGTTAAAAAATATAAGCCAGAATTGATGATGAATGTAGGTTTATCTATCCATCTTATTTCATTATTGATGACTTTAGGTGTTATTTCTTTTACGACTCCTACGATTTATAGTGTTTTACCATTAATTACATTGCACGTTTCTACCTTAGGATTAATTTCAGGAAATGCAACATCTATCGCATTAGAAAAATTTGAGAAAAATTATGCGGGTATTGCCAATTCACAAATGAGAGTAGTTGGAATTATTATAGGTTCTCTAGCGGGGGCAACAGCTTCTGCTTTAAACAATGGTACACTATTTCCTATTTTAGGTGTGATGATAGCATGTTCTATTTTAGGAATATCAACCTATTTATTATTGCATAAAAGAGCAAAGAAAAAAGAATTGATTATGGCTTAATTTTATGAAATAGCCACTTTTTCAATTGATGTGGGAGATTAATGTACCATGGTAGATCATTCCAAGAGATATAAGGTATATTAATCTCTTTTTTTGTGAGTTGTTCAAAATAGGAACGGACAACATTTTTATATTTATCATCGGCATTTTCACTATCTGTATAAGTTCCTAAATGTAATAATCGCTTTTGTTGTTGTTCCTCTTCTAAAAAAAGATCAAAAATGTATAAACGCCCAAATTTATTTTTTGTTTCCTCTTTCCCGGAGTTTAGAAAATATTGCCATCTACTTTGATGAAAAATAAATAAAGAAGAGGCTTCTAATTCTCCTTTTACATTATAAATAGAATAAATACGTAGATATTCTCTTTTGAATAATTGAAAAAGCAAAGGTTCAAGAATGTTCAATATTGATGACGTAGATGTAATGCCAATTTTAGGCAGTGTGTATTCTTTCATCAAATTTAAGAAACCGTTAATATTATCATCCTTAATGGGAGGAGTATTACGTTTATAGGCCTGACGTACATTTTTTCTCTTTACTTTAGAAAATAAGGAATTAATATGTTGATGAGACGTATTTAGGTCAATAATTAGATCCTTTGCATTCTGAAAGCCTGGATAGTACCCCTCAGAATTTCCATGATATTCAATACAATACTTTACCTTTTTTCGAATCAAATCTATAGCATGTGTGACGTAACTCTCAGTATTGTTTAAGGAAGTGAAATAGCCTAATTCTGGGGTAAATAAAGGCATTTGGATAAAATAATATCCTTTATTTTGATCAATTGGAAAAGGCATTACCCATGTATATTTTCCTTCTTCTAGAGAGACTACACCCCACCAATCTTTCGAAGTTAAGTCTAAAAACCAAGAATAGGCATACACCAAAGGATAAGAAGCTGTAGCAACACATTCATCCCAAAGTTTGCTTTCTATTTCGTTTCTTTTTAATAACTGTAACTTCACTTTGTTTTCTTTTCTACAAAAAAACACAGCATTATTAAATTTTCAAATAATAATGCTGTGTATGTCTTTATATTTTGAGAAGATCTCTATTCTTCTTCTTTTTTACGTCTTTTCCTTTTTGGAAGTTTATCAAGTTCTACTTGTACTAATTCCCCCATTTCTGAGAAGGTGATAATGTGAGCAATCGTGCCGCCTTCAGGCAGAGGTTCACCAACATCATATTTAAAGAGGGATAGTCGAGATAATATATCACCGCTAGTAGAAGCAATATATTGGCGATTGGAGTTCAGATCTGTGGTGTGATCAAATTTTAGGTTATAACTTTTAGAGTTAAATAAAACTTCCATGGTAGTAAATAGTGTGTCGTTTAAGGGTTACAAGATAATTTATATTTCTATTAATCTTTTGATAATTAATAGATTATCAATATGCGACAAAAAAACTTGAAATAAAAATTATTGGAGTAATGGCGTAACATATTTGTTCATTTTCCTTAAAAAGAAAATTATGCTAAAAAGTAGTGACTTTATCTTTCTCCTTATCTTCCGTTTTACTCTTTTTAAAAGTATACAGATGCTGAGAAATATAAGTAAAAATAACTGTGACGATTGTTGTCAACAACTTAGATGGAGTAGGGTAGATGTGCATTAGATCTACAAAGATTTTCATTAAAACATAGTTCAAGAAGATCGAACCTATACTTACTTGAAAATATCTGAAAAATTGTGTCGATCCCTTTAAATCAGAATCTTGGAAGGTAATATATTTTTGTAATAAAAAACCTGAAGTCAAAGTGATGGGGTATACAATGAATAACGCAGCAATGTGAGGACTCATCACAAAAAGGCCAAAATCTACATTAGCTTGATGAAGGATATAATGGAATGTTAAAAAATACAAGATCAAATCCATTACCATATTTCCACCTCCACAGGCTGCATACCTAAAGGTCTTTATGGGAATAAATCTTTTAAATGGTTTATAAAAGAAGTCTATAAATTTGATAATAAAGTTTTGCATATTCGATCTTGATAAAAAGCAGATGCAAATATAGAGGAGAAATTATCATTTCAAAGACTTCTCAATTATTGTTAACTAATCATCTAAGTCTATGGTATGAAAATAAAGATGATTTATTTCTGAAGAATAATTTTGATCTATACTTGGATCACTAAATACCAATTTAAATTTTTTCTGATTATCGGTCACAACATTATTGACACCACAATAAAGGGTGTCATTTTGATTCTGATGAATATATAAACGATAAGAAGTGATGCCTTGTTCACCAAAAAGTCCAATTTCTTCTGTTAAACTCGTATCTCGAACTTTTGTATTATTTGAATTAAGATAGAAGTAACTTCCTTCAGAAGGTAAAGATGGCCCTAAAGTAATGTGAATACCTTCTAAATTATATGCTGCGTTTTGTGTGTTATCACCAATAAAAATTCGATAATTATCTTGATAAAAATACACTTGAGCAGCTATATGTTCATTGTTTACATCAAAAATACCTTGAGCAGAAGTATAATAAAGATCTTTATTTTCAGAAGTAAATGAGGAAGTGACTGAGTTACTCGTTTCATTTGAGGCCCTTTGTAAGGTTTCTTCCATACTTGTGAAAATTACATCTTGATAAAAGGGTTTGGCGTAGACAAAAGTGTCTTCTTCTTGATATATAAAATCCAGGTTTCTATTGTTAGATAATAACAAAGTAGATACAGAGGCTATAGAATCATAGAAGTGATTATTTCTGGTATTCGTAATAAATAAATACCCATTATCAGCTGTTGTATTTATCGTAATAGAAGGAAGGCTGATACTTGTAGTTGTAAAAGAACCTTCATTGATACTGACATAATCTTCTTCTTCTTCCAACTCAAGACGATAATAATAAGTAGTAGATGATCGTAAGTTTTTGAAATGATGATTATTGGTTGTTGTAATGCCTGTTCTTTCAGTAATATTTGAGCTACTTATTAATCCATTTTCAATATCGATCAAAGAAGAGAAATCACTTTCTGTAGATAAACTCATAAAAATAGAAGGTGAAATACTATTGGCATCACTTCTTTCCCAAGTCACGTTGGCATCCCAAGCAGCGGTTTGAGCCGTCAAATTGGTAACTGTATAAGGAGATTGTACAGGATAATCACGATCAAAATTGATACTATCAACTTTACTTGAAACAACTTCACCATTTGAACTTCTTATTAACTGTAGTTCAATGATGAAAGTGGAATCACCTTGTGGAAAGGTGTGCATAATGGTATCAGTAGTGGGCACTGAGTTTTTGCCATCTCCCCAAACCCATCTTAATGAAACAGGAGCAGGAGCTCCTAACGTATCTGTAAGGTTTACAAACGTTACTTCCCGTTGAAAACGCCTAACATTATTTACAGTATAGTCCGCTTCAATATCGATACGTATTTCTTTTCGAGAAATTACAGGCTCTTGATCACAGCCGATTAGTAGAACAAATAGCAGTAAAAGGTAGTACTTTTTCATGATAGTATAATGGGCTCTAGGTTTTTCTTTAATCAAGATAATTGATCCATAAGTTTTTGACAAAAAATACATTATTGTTCAAATCAATTCTCAGAAAAATACAATGAATGTAAATACTATATTTACATTCATTTAGAAGTATTGAAGTAGAAAATAGAACTATTTTGTGAAAATTAACCTATTTAAATACTTAAGCTACTCATTTAACAACACTTACCTTATTTTTTAATAACTTAAAATAACGTCATACGTACTTTAATGTAACACTTTTATATAACCGAAATATAAAAATATTTAAAATTATGAGTAACAAAGTTGACAAGTCAAAAGATGAAAATTTAAACTTGCCGAAGTTAACGATAACAGATATTTTAGATACTGCTTATTTATCACTAATCTTAGGAGTAGTAATTGCCGGAACTTATTCCTATTTCACATTGTAAAAAGAAACCACTAAAAAATAATTTTGAACCTTACTTATTATCAATATTAAGTAAGGTTTTTTTTGTAATTTTCAGTTTGAAAGTAATCGTTTAGCTACCCAAATTATTATGAAAACTCTACTTCAAACTACTTTTGTTTCGTATGAACAGACAAAATCATATTATGAAAACCTTGATTATGAAGTCTATGAATACCAAGATTTTTTGATCGCCGATGATGGTGTTATTCAGATCCTATTAAACAATAACAAATTTGCAAGAAAAGGATTAGTGATTTTTTCAGATTCCTTATTGGAAAAAATTGAAACTGTCAAAAATGAATATGACGTAGTAGCGGTTGAGGACGGTTATATTTTATGTTCCCCTTGTGGAATTTGGGTTTACATTTATAAAGGAAAAGGGAAAGATTTCTTACCTAACTCTGAAGCTAAATCAATTTTAGGAAACTATGCAGGACTGAGTTTAGAGAGTTTAAATTTAGAACATTCTATTCAATTTTGGACCGAATTGGGCTTTGAAGTTCAAATGGGTAATGTCGAACAAGGTTGGTTAAGTATGATCAATAAAGAAGGTTTTATCCTTAGTATCATGCAAGCTTTAAATTGCCCTCATCAATTTTTCAATCCATCTTTGACTTATTTCAATGGGGGAAATAATATGGAAGTAATCGACGAAATTCGAAGCAGAAAAATTCCTATTACAGAAGAAATTACTCAATTTAATAAAGAAGGGATTGCAGATAATATCATTATTCAAGATCCTATGGGTTTAGGATTTTTCATTTTTAATGACTGATTTTAACCTTTCATTTTTAATTTCTTATTGTATCTTTGGTATAGTCATAACCAAAACTATATGACCAAAAATTTATATGAATTATTCTTCAACTAAATCTAAACTACATAACTATGAACATTAATCATATCCCATCAAAATTTCATTGTCCAATTACAGGAGACTTAATTTTTTCAGAACACGCTGAAGGTATTTCACCAAGTAAAGCCACGCTTTTTATTGAAATGCCTAACAAAGAGATTGAAGTCTATGATGATCATCTAAAGCTAAGAGTACAAGAAAATAATCAAGAAGCTTTTGATAAAGTTGGACAGCTGATTGGAAAAGAACCTCAAGTATTTACTTTTTATCAAGATAGAGAGGATGAAGATGGTCAAGTGAAGACCTTAAGTCTAAAAGTATGTATTGATATGGCTTATAAGTGTGATGAATTTGAATTAATTAATTAATTAATAATCAAGGATTAAATAAATTTAGGGAAAGGATATTGCTTATTAATTATGAACAATATCCTTTTTTTATTTTATGTCAACTCTTAACATTGTTTACGTTGTTACCTTTGTTTTGTATTATTTATATAATAAATATTAATAAAATTACAGTTTTGGCTTAATAATTGTCTTAAGTTTAATCGCGAATACTTGTTTTCATTATCCTATTAATGCAAATTATAATTAATGAAAACGAAATACTGAATACACAAATCGAATAGCTCTCTTTTTTTTTATTTACTGCTTTATTGTATTCATAATTGCTACTTTCTACATATTTTTACCTTAGACACTATTTTATTTTTTAAGAAAGCCTAACGAAAAGACGTTTTTTTGTTAATTCTTTGGCATTCCATTTACTTTGTATTCTATAAGAAATATAAAGGCTCTCATTTCATTGTCTTTCAAAAATAATTAATCAAAAATGTTACAAGAGTTAAAAGTAATTGCATTCGATGCGGATGATACATTGTGGATCAATGAACCTTATTTTAGGGTTTTCGAAGAAGCTTACTTTGAAGTGATGTCTCCTTACATGGAGAAAGAAAAACTAAAGAAAAAGTTGTTTGACCTTGTGATCAAAAATTTACCAACTTATGGTTATGGTACTCGAGGATTATCTTTATCGATGATTGAAGGAGCAACAATATTTTCTGAAGGTCAAGTAAAGGCAGAAGAGATTGTACAAATTTTAGATCTTGGTAAAAAGATGCTAAACAATCCAATAGAATTATTGGATGGTGTAATTGATACGTTAGATTATCTAAGAAATAAAGGTTACAGATTAATTGTAGCCACAAAAGGAGATTTATTGGAGCAAGAAAAGAAGATTGAAAAATCTGGATTGTCTGCTTATTTCCATCACACTGAAATTGTATCAGAGAAAACCACAAAAGAATACAAAAGAATTATCAAGCATTTGGATATTGAACCTCATCAATTTTTAATGATCGGTAATTCTTTAAAATCAGATATTGATCCCGTTTTAAAAATTGGTGGACATGCTTTTCATGTTCCCTTTCACAGTACTTGGGAACATGAAATGATTTCTCATAAAATTGAAGGAGAAAAATTCAAAGAGCTGAATAAAATTACAGAGGTAATGAACTTCTTTTAATATTCCTTACCTTGTAACCAAGTCAAACTTCATCAATACTATGAAAGCCATAATAAGAAAAATATTACTCTTGTTTGTAGCCTGTTTTGAAACAGTGTTTACATTATTTTTCTTATGCTCAATGTTTTTGAGTAGTGCTTTCTATTATATCATTAGAATTTTGACTTGGCCCTTTCGTTTTATTGACAATGCTTACAAGCATTTTTCCCAAAAAAATAAGCCCAAAAAAGGGCTTTACAGAGATACAAACTAGTTCAATTTTTTATAATTGAATTTCATAGATATCTAAATACTTTGATTTTGAAACTCCACCAGGATTTAAGCCGGGCTCACCTTCAGGAATTTTGTAGTTCAATTCTTTAAAGTAATCTACCCATATTGGAAAAAACTCACCAGTATCGGGATCTTTGTAAGTCATAGGATAAAGTTTGAATACTTCCTGATTATTATTTGCCTCTTTGTAAGTTTCATAAATAAGTTCAGAGCAATAATATTGGTCATTTTCAATATCAAATACATCATCATAACTCTTTCCTAAATATTGGAATGCATTTTTTGCTGCTTTTGGTGCCAAAGCTTGGTGTTCAGATTTCATTCTTCCAACTAAGGTCCCACCGCTCGCTGTTTTCTTTGCAAAGAAATCATCAAATGACGTTTTAACCACGCCTTTTCCCACTGCTTCAATGATAAATAGTGAATCATTTTCATTCACTACTAAGGCACAATGAGAAAAGTTTTTTCCATTAACACCAGAGGTCACTTTATCGATAGATTCACAAAAAGGACCACAATCCACATCTTGAAATACTATATCTCCTTCCTTTAAATCTTGAATTGAAAAAGGCTTTTTTTCATTGGAGCATGATGCGATCACAAAAAGTGTAAGTATATAATATAGTTTTTTCATGTTTTTCTAGTTTTCGATGCAAAAGAAAGCATTAGAAAATCCTAAACAAAAAAACACTCATCTTTTCAGACAAGTGTTCTCTATATTCATCTAATTAAAGTTTACTTTGTCCATTTCATGAATGGGTAAACTCCATTGGTGCCTCTTGATAATTGCTTACCACCTTCGACTTTTTCAGTTCCTGCAAGGCTATTTAGACCTGCTTTGTTTTGGATATGGTAAGCTCCTTTTCTCTTTTTAGGTTTGATACCTTGATCTGCATCAGTTTGAATTCTACTTGATGCTACTGTGGTAGTTTTGTAGTTTTTTCGAATGTTTTTCTTGTTCTTGATTGGATTATTGTCCGCAAAAGAAGTCAATGAAAAACTAGAAAATAAGACAGCAATGCCGATTAATTTTTTAGTGAATGACATAGTTTAATGATGTTTATATGTGATAAGTACGTGTTTTAAGTTAGTATACTAAATATATGGTGTTTATGTTACACTTAAAAGTGTAATGATCGTTAATATTAAAAGAAATATTTTTTGTATTCTCATCTATAAAAAACGCGTTCATTACTTTATTATCAATCCCAAAAATAGAATTCAACTTTCTTTAAAATGATTGTAATGAAATGTATTTTTTAATAAAATTTTCGAATTCAAGTGTTCGAATATGGACAATTTAAAGGAATCAATTTTTCTTTTCCCGAAACTCTATTTATTTTCAGAAAATAAATTTTACTAACCATACTACGATGAGTAAGCCACTAGGGAAAATTCTTGTTATTGATGATAATGAAGACATCTTGCTAGCCGCAAAAATGCTTTTAAAAAAACATGCTGATTTAGTTCAAGTCGAAAGTAATCCTGGAAAGATTCCATTTTTACTGAAGAATGACGCTTATGATGTAATTCTTTTGGATATGAATTTCACAAAAGATACGACAAGTGGAAAAGAGGGCTTTCATTGGTTAGAGCAAATCCTTGAGATTGATCCAAACGCAGTTATCGTAATGATTACCGCTTATGGAGATGTAGAAACGGCCGTAAATGCTGTAAAACAAGGAGCAACAGACTTTGTATTAAAGCCTTGGAACAACGAAAAACTGATTGCTACACTTACTTCAGCAGTAAGATTGAGAAAATCTTATGATCAAGTAAAATCATTAACAGAAGAAAATACACAATTATCGACAGCACTTAATAAATCTGGAAGTGGAGAAGGAATTGTAATAGGGGACAGCCCAGCCATGAAAAAGGTTTTCGCTTTAATTAGCAAAGTGGCAAAAACGGACGCCAATATCTTAATATTAGGAGAAAACGGTACGGGTAAGGAAGTCATTGCTCGTGCAGTTCATGAACAATCTTTACGCTCTGATAAAGTGTTTATAGGTGTGGATATGGGTTCAATTTCTGAGACTTTATTCCAATCAGAACTTTTTGGTCATAAAAAAGGAGCCTTTACTGATGCAAGAGAGGATCGAGCAGGTCGTTTTGAAATTGCAAATAAAGGAACATTATTCTTAGATGAAATTGGTAACCTTCCGATGACATTACAGTCTAAATTGTTGACGGTTTTACAGAAAAGAGAAGTGACGCGAGTAGGAGATAACAGACCGATCAATATTGATATCAGATTAGTTTGTGCAACCAATATGCCTGTGTATGAAATGGTGGAAAATAAAGAATTCCGTCAAGATTTATTATACAGAATTAATACTGTGGAAATTCATCTACCTCCGTTGAGAGATAGAATTGAAGATATCCCATTATTAGTCGCTCATTTCTTAGAAATTTACGCTAAAAAATACCGTCGTGGCCCATTAAAAGTGGCAAATGCGACAATGAAAAAGCTTCAAAAGTATTATTGGCCGGGTAACGTTCGTGAACTTCAACATGCATTAGAACGTGCCGTAATTATGGCAGATAGTGATAAATTACAACCAACAGATTTTACATTTTTAGTAGAAAAAAATAAAGAAGAAGAGGAATTTGATCTCTCTGAATTTGATTTGGATACGGTGGAGAAAATGATGATTCAGAAGGCGGTCAGCAAATATTCTGGCAACATTTCTAAAGCAGCCAAATCATTGGGCTTAACTAGAGCCTCTTTGTATAGAAGACTAGAAAAGCATGGTTTATAAACAATTCAAACTTCAAGTATCCCTTAGAGTATTTTTAATTGTACTAACATCAATTGCCCTTAGCTTTTTTGTCCTAAAGGAATATTGGGCAACTACGCTCTTTATTTTAGGACTCTTATCTTATCAGGTGTTTCTCTTAATCCAAAAATTAAGTGGAATTGCTTTTGAAATGAAAAAGTTCTTAGACGCAATCAATTATGATGACTTTACACAAACATTCTCTGTAAATACCAGTGGCGATATTCAAAATGAACTCAATAAATCTCTTTCTCAAGCATTAAATCGTTTCAAAGAAATACGGTCTAACAGGGAATCAGATTTAATGTTTTATAAAAGTATATCACAACATATTGATTCTGGTTTAATTGCCTTTGACCCTTCAGGAAAAGTTATTTTTTCAAATTTAATGACCAAGAGAATTTTTTCTGATATCAAAACAAGTAGTTTAGCCAATTTCAAATCACATTACCCTGAAATCTATGACATCTTCACCAATGAAGAAGATATAGAAACGTACTATTGTGATGTAAAAAGTAAGTATGGTATTGAGAAACTCTTAATTCAGAAAATGACAGTCTATGTTAAGGGAGAAGTCATTACCATATTTAATATCACAAGGGTACAAGAAGAGTTGGAAGCTGTAGAAATTACGGCTTGGGAATCATTAATTACAGTACTGACGCATGAAGTTTTGAATGCTATTGCTCCAATTTCATCCATAAGTGATACCGTACATTCTGAGGTGAAATATTTGAAAGAAAACCTAGAGGAAAATGGAGAAACTCCTTCTGTGGAGGATTTTGAAGATCTTCTTTTAGGCTTAAATTCAATTCAGCAACGAAGTAAAGATATGTCTCAACTTACGCAAGGATTTAGGGAAATGGCTCATTTGAGAGAAAGTGAATCCAAACATATTAATCTTAGTGAGCTTTGTAAAGAGATTTTATTTCAAGCAGAATCTTCGTATCAGCACCGTGGAATTGAATTGCAGTTGAAAATAAAAGTGGAAGGACTAATGGTAACTACCGATCCTCATCAATTGAATGAAGTAATTCAACATATCATTTCTAATGCAGTAGAAGCTATTGGTGAAAGAAATGATGGCCAAATCAAATTGATCTGTAAACAGGATGATCTTACCAATAGACCAATTCTTAAGATTATTGATAATGGTGTAGGTATAGATGAAGAAGCTTTGAACCGTATTTTTGTTCCTTTCTTCACTACTAAAAAAGGCCATAATGGAATAGGGTTAAGTATTTCTAGACAAATTCTAAGGAACAATAATGCTAGACTTACTGTAAAAAGTGAGGTTGATCACGGTAGTGAATTTACAATTTGGTTTTAAAGATAAATACACATGAAGGTAGCTTGGTATACTCAACAAGGAAAAGCAGAAGACGTTCTTAAAGTTGGGGAGATCGATGAGATTGAGCCGAAAAAAGGAGAAGTTCAGATAAAAATTTCTTTATCAGGTATTAATCCTGGTGAAATTTCGAAAAGAATAGCAAGATTTGGTGGAAGTATGCCATATCCTAAAGTAATACCTCATAGTGATGGAAGTGGTGTAGTTACAAAAATAGGAGAGGGTGTCAGTACTTATTGGCTAGGAAAAAAAGTCATGTGTTTTGGTGCTCAATCTTATCGTGCATTTGGCACTGCTGCTGAGTATTGTTGTGTTCCAGATTCACACATTGTTGAACTCTCTGAAAATGTAGATTTACAACAGGCTGCTCAAATGGGTATTCCTGCCATTACAGGACATTATTGTATTTATAAAGCGGGAAATCCGTCTGGTAAAACTATTTTAGTGAGTGGTGGAGCAGGCGCCGTAGGACAATGTGCAATTCATTTTGCGAAAAAAGGAGGAGCAAAAGTGATTGCGACCGTAAGAAGTCAAGAAGACAAAGAAATTGCTTTAAATGCTGGAGCAGATGAAGTGATTAATGTTGGTGATGACCAAATTGACTGCTTGAACTTTTATGAAAATACCGTTGATCATATTGTAGAAGTTGCTTTTAAAGCAAATCTTGAAACGAACATAAAATTATTAAAAGTTGGAGGTAGTATTGCGACTTATGCAACAGATAAAGCAGATCCTACTTTACCGTTTTGGCAGCTCGTATTCGATAATATTTCAGTACATTTTATGGGAAGTGATGATTTCCCATTGAAAGCAAAACAAATTGCAATGAAAGATGCAGCTGATTCTCTAGAAAATGGATGGAAAGGGTTAGCTATCTATAAAGTCTATCCTTTAGAAGAAATAGCGGAAGCACATAATAATGTTAAATTTAAACGGACGAAGGAAAGAGTCTTGTTAAGTTTATAAATAAAAAAATCCCAAGTTTTGATGAGAACTTGGGATTTTTTTTAGTGTTGTCTTCTGATCACTGGATCTAAATTTTGGAGTACTTTATTTTTAAGTTTTACATCCAGTTTATTTTTCTCTAAATAAGTATTAGTCCAATCAATGACTTGCTGTTCACTTCTTACCCCAATAGAATTTTTCAAGTAATTATAGGGGAAGAAGATATCACCTGTTTTTTGAATTTCAGGAAGTAAAGCTAAAGTAGCTCTTGTATATTTTAAAGAGTTTTTCGCATTTAGAGGATGGTTTAATAGGTATAAAGCATTCTCTACCCAAGGTTCATTCCCTCTATTTTCTACTTTTTTAAGGCTTTCAAAAAAGTCATCTTTTACAAGGTCATCATCACTGGTACAAGGGAGAATATAGGCCAAATATTCTTTATAATATTTAGAAGAAATCATCTCTTCTACTCTTTTCACTTTAGTAGAATCTTGAATATACCCTTCCAATCTTATTTTCATCAATAAGTTGATCCTCTCTCTATCATTTAGGTTAGGATTAGAGAACTTAGAATAAAGGAAATTTTCAAGAAAACTTATTTGATTAGGTTGGTGCCTTAAATTGCTAATCGCTTTAAAATAGAAGGATTGAATAGACTTTTCAGATGACTTCTGGATCTTATTTTTAAACTTATAGAAATACTCCGTACTAATATTATTTTGTGTTTGTTCAGATAAATGATACCAATAGATTTCATTATACTGACTCAATAATTGATTTTTAATCAATAAGTTATCTTCTTTGAGAATTCTTTGGAGTAGAAAATTACCTAATTCTTTTGCATTGTTCTTTTGATGTAAAAAGTTTTCCCAAAGTGTACTGTATGCAATTGCTTTTTCAGTCTCATTATACGTATCAATATGCTCTTGAATCTCCTTAATTAAAGCCTTAGACAGTTCAAAATAGCCGTAGTTTTTACCACTTTGATCTATAGGGAAATCACCTTCTTTTTGAGGGATTAAGAGTTGATTTTTATCTAAATCAACTCGATTATTATTAATAGTAATAATTTGTGATTTAGAATGATCAGAAGTTGAAATCACTAATTGATCTTTTTGACGCTCTAATTGGTAATGAGGCATTCCTGCATTTTTCACCCACAAGTTTGCCCAATTTTTTAAATCGACTTTGGATGTGGTAGAAATAACCTGGATTAGATCATCAAACGTGGCATTACTATAGGCATATTTATTTAGATAAACCTGTAATGATTTTCTCAAATTTTCTTCACCAACAATCAATTCTAATTGAGCCATTACAACGGGAGCTTTACAATAAATAATAGCTCCATATAATGTACCTGCTAAATTTAAATTATCTAATTCCTGTTGGATAGGATGTGTTCCTGCTGTTCGGTCAACTACATATGCTCTATATTGATGTGACAAATAGAATTGTAAATCATGGTTGATTTCAGGATATGAAGGAGTGATAATTTTTGCGGCCATGAAATTTGCAAAAACCTCTTTTAGCCAAACATCATCAAACCATTTCATGGTCACTAAATCACCAAACCACATATGAGCCACTTCATGTGCAATAAGTTGAGCACGACGAAGTTTTTCTGCAGGGCCTGCATTCTCGTCCAAAATCAATGAAGAAGCTCGATATTGTATTGCTCCAACATGTTCCATTCCACCGTATTGAAAAGGAGGAATTAATGCAAAATCAAGCTTATGAAATGGTAATGGTATTTGTGTATATTCCTCAAGCCATTGAATTGACTTAGCATGTAGGTCAAAAATCTGAGCTTCATTTTTTTTGATTTTTTCATCTTCTTCCAAGTGAAGCATGGTATATTTTCGACCGTCAACGGTTTTTTCTATCTTCTTAAATGCCCCTGCTACAAATGAAAAAAGGTAAGTAGAAATAGGTTTTGTCTGCCCAAAAGTAATTACTTTTCTACCTGTGTCAGTAGGTTTAGTAGTACCATATTCACCGGCAATTGCATGCCAATCTTCAGGCATACTAAGACTCAAAATGTATTTAGCTTTTAGGTCAGGTTGATCAAAACAAGGAAAAAGAGTTCTTGCTCTATCTGGCACAAGAAGGGTATACATGTACTCCTCTTTTCTATTGAGTGATTGATCGCCTGCAATAAATTGGAATGAAATATTATTTTTTCCTTCAATTAACGCATCAGCAGGTATGACAATATGTTCCTGTTCATACTGATAGGAGGAAGGTTGATTATTGACGATAAGATTTTTTAAAGAAGTAGAATCGCTTTTAAAGTCTAATATTAATGGAGATGAAGTATCTTTTATTTCCACCTTAATATGTAAAGCAGCTTGTATGCGTTCTTCTTTATGAAGTGGTAGTTCGAAATGTAAATTGTAGCTTAAATCTGATAAATTCTTAAATCGATGCTCTGCTAATTCTTTCGAAACCCCGGTTCTTAATGGTATTTCATTAGAAGAATTACAAGAAGTCATCATAATCAATAAGCCTAAAAAAAAGATGAAGAATTTATCCATTCCTAACAATTATAAAATTAAACCAACATTGAAAGATACATTATTGTAATTAATTTTATCTAAATCATTAAAAATATAATTGTATTTTAAGCTTGCAAAAATGGAAACACTAGGAAAAAGTTCTGTTAAAACACCCAATTCTGGTGCTCCTCCAAAACTCCATTCTTGTTTAGAAATTGTTCGTTTAGTACTTCCTACATCATAAGTTTGAATGATAATGCCATGTGATTGATGATATAATCCAGCACCTAAACCAATGAAGGGCTTTAGATATCTATTTTTTATAAATGTATACCTTGCAGAGAATAAAATAGGAATAGATTTGACATTGGTCATTTGATCTTTATTCATAATACTTTTCCCTTCCGCCGGTAATGGTAATGGCATTGGGCGAATAACTTCCACAAAATCATCCTCTTTAGAAAAATGATATCCTAAAGAAAGTCCTAGTGAAAAAGGAGAATTTTTAAACTGATGTTGCCACTCAACTTGAAAACCATTTAAGTTGAGGTATCGGATATCACTTACTCCTTGAGAATTAGAATAAGAGACCAAAAAGTGATTTTCTTGTGCTTTGCTCTTTGTAAAAAATAGAGAAAGTATTGAAAAAGTTAATAAGGTTAATTTAGTAAAGTTCATTTTGTTGATTTAGACTTATTTATAACATCGTTAAACGTTTTTACAAAGATATATTAAATATTATTAAAACAATAAAATATCTTAAAATATTTATATTTAATCTTATTGTGAATATTTATTCAATTTTTTGTCACAAAAAAGAAGCGTAGCTTGTTATGCTGATGTCAAACGAATTTTTATAAATTCGCACTGAAATAACATAATATCGATATAGAATGACAAAGAAGTTAGAGCACTTAGTACATAAAATACGTTCACAAGCTAAAAAATATAAAGACCGTGATGCCGTTAGATTTCGTGTTGCAGATGAAATCTGGGAAAGCATCTCATGGACTGACTTTTCACAAGAAATTGACAATTTGTCTTTAAGTTTACTGTCTACAGGTATTGGAGTACAAGACAAAGTGGGTATTTATGCCCAAAATATGCCTAATTGGACAATTGCAGACTTTGCTGCTCAGCAGATTAGAGCTGTAAGTGTATCTATCTATGCAACAAGTACATCAAAGCAAGCGGCTTACATTATTAATGATGCTCAAATCAAAGTTCTTTTTGTTGGAGATCAAGAGCAATATGATAATGCAGCTGAAATTGCGGACCAATGTCCATCATTGGAATGGATTGTTACTATGAAATCAAGTATCCATAGAAGAGGCCATAAATTAGGTATTCTTTGGGATGATTTCTTAGAAAAAGGATCTAAAGAACAAGAGCCAGAGTTATTAAAAAGAGTTGAAGAAGCATCTTTAACGGATTTAATGACATTAATATATACTTCAGGAACTACAGGTGAACCAAAGGGTGTGATGATGGATTATCACAATTTCGGTCGTCAATTTGAAGCACATGACAATTTTATAGAATTTTCTGATAAAGATGTCAACTTAAGCTTCTTGCCACTTTCTCACGTTTTTGAGAGAGCATGGTCAACGTATGTATTGTATACGGGGGGTATCAACTGCTATCTTGAAGATACAAAGTTGATCAAAGAAGCACTTATTGAAGTGAAACCTAATGTAATGTGTGCGGTTCCTCGTTTCTATGAAAAAATTTACTCTACAATTCACGAAAAAGTAGGTAAAGCTTCTCCAACAATGCAAAAATTATTCAATTGGGCTGTTGGTGTTGGGAAGAAAAACCTACATATGAAGTGGAAAGGTGAAAAGCCATCTGTATTTGCAAAAATGCAATTCAATATGGCCAACAAGTTAGTATTATCGAAATTCCAGAAACTAATGGGAGGTAATATTAAATTTATGCCTGCTGGAGGAGCTAAATTAGATCCAGAAATTGGTGAATTCTTCCATGCTATTGGTATTCCTGTTGTACTAGGTTATGGATTAACCGAAACAGCTGCAACAGTTACTGCATGGCATATTAATGATACATTTGATGTGAATACTGTAGGCTCACAGATGTCAGGTGTAGAAGTGAAAATCGGAGAAAATGATGAGATTCTTGTAAAAGGAGATGTTGTCATGAAAGGTTATTATAACAAACCGGAAGAAACGGCTAAAGTGTTTACTGAAGATGGATTTTTCAGAACAGGTGACGCTGGCGAATTTGATGAAAAAGGTAATTTGCTCATTACGGATAGAATCAAAGAGTTGATGAAAACTTCAAATGGTAAGTACATTGCTCCTCAAGTCGTAGAAGGTAAAATCGGTAAAGATCATTTCGTAGAACAAATTGCAATTATCGCAGATGGGAAAAACTTTGTTTCTGCTTTAATCGTTCCTACTTATGAAAACCTCGAAGAATATGCAAAAGAGCATAGTATTACTTTCAATTCTCGCGAAGAACTTCTTAAGGATCATGATATCATCAAGATGTATGAGAAAAGAGTAGAAATGTTACAACATGATCTAGCTCCTTTTGAGAAAGTGAAAAAATTCACATTGTTGCCTCAAGAATTTTCGATGGAAAAAGGTGAAATGACACCAACATTAAAATTGAAAAGAAAAACAATCAACGAGAATTATAAATCTGAGATTGAAGGAATGTATAAGAAGTAATCAATACATTCTTATAATAAAATTAGCCCACTTAATCCTAAAAATTAAGTGGGCTTTATTTTTATTGAGCTGGAGCAGTCGTCACAGCATAATTTGAGTTCCCTTGTTGTTGTATATACCAAACTCCATTACAAACATGATAGGTAACTCCATTGACAATTTCAGTTTTAGTACCTTCAGGTAAAGCATTGACAACAGCTCCTTGAGGAGCAGCGATTACAGTATACCCTTTTCCATTTGCTTGATAATAGTTTCCAGCATAATAGTAGTACGTATTCCCTTTCACGATCAATGTTACATTCTCTTTAGGCAATTTATCAATTGTTGAACCAATGGGTGCCGCTACTACCTTATAACTTCCGCTGGATTGTTTTTCATAATAAACTCCATTATCACAATAATAATCTTGTTTTTGATTATTTTCATCAATGGCATGCACCACAACTGCTGTAGCTGCAATTGTAGCAACAGTTGCTCCAACAGGATGCCAATAAGGTCCCCACATGGGAGCTCCAACATATACAGGTCCATGATGAACGTAAATTGGTCCAGAATGCACAACAGTTGGACCTGTGTGCACTACAGTGGCACCATGATAATTATAATGTGGGTAAGCTCTAGTTACGGTAGTTCTTCTATAAACTTGTGCATTAGCAAAGTGAGTCATAGAGAACGCTATTAGAACAAGAAAGATAAACTTTTTCATCTGTATAAAGTATAATTGTTTTTTATACTAATACGGGTTAAGTCAAAGGATAAATAAGGGGATTAACATCACTTTACCAAAGAAGAAGATTTTAATCAAAGTTTGAAATAGATAAGTCATTTTTTGAAATGAAACATTATAATGGTATTTTTTTAGAGAAAATTAGAGGATAGATTACAAAAATCATTCGTTAACTATAGTGTTAATTATCGAAATTACTGTATTTTTATACAAAAGAATTGAAAACTATCTATTTAAAACACCATTCTAAAGTATAATAAGAAAATATATTATAAGAATTGAACCTTTTACACAATGAAAGAATTTATTATAAAATTATTAGTTTCTGCAGTAGCAGTGTGGGCATGTGCTGGCTTTTTTCAGTGGTTAATTCCTTCTTCTGGTGTTGGAGTAACTAATTATGGTACTGCTATTTGGGCAGCATTAGCCATTGGATTTATGAATGCACTCGTTAAGCCAATCCTTACATTATTAACTTTGCCTATTACCATATTAACATTAGGATTATTCTTATTAGTAATCAATGCTTTAATGTTTTATTTCGCTGGAGAGTTAATAGATGGTTTTAGCACAGGAACATTATTTATGTCATTCCTTTTCTCTTTAGTTTATTCAACGATAGTTACATTCTTGGATAGTGCTTTAGGAGTTAAAAGAGACTAATAATAACATAGATGAGAGATGCCCTTCAATTGTAAACAGTTGAAGGGTATTTTTTTATGAATACATTTCAATTACGTCTAATTGTATTTTTTTTAGAGAAAGCATTTCATTTTAAAATCTTTTTTTTAATTTAGTTATAGGACTAAATAATACTATATAATGAACTACTCACCGTTAATTTTTTTCTCTCTGCTGATATTTGGAGCTTGTCAAAAGCAACAACCTAATACTTCTAAAAGGACATCAAATCAAGTTATTATTACAGGTGTTTCTACGATGCCGAATGTACGTTTTGAAATCTATGATATTGAAGAAAATCCATTGATCATTGAGGATAAACATTATGTATCACAAACAAATAATGAAGGTGATTTCTTAGTGAAATTAGATATTGATCATCTTGCTAGAATACGATTTTCTATTAGTGATAAAGAAATAGATTTATTGGCAACTCCAGGTGATTCTATAAATATTGATTTAGTTCAAGATTATTTCTTTTTTAATGGCGATGGAGGAGATCGAAATAATTTCTTGCAGTCTATTCTTCATGATAATTTTAGTGTTGAAAAGTTTAAATCCACTTATTTAAATAAGGAAACACATTTATCGTTATATACTATAAAGTTGAGCCAACTCTTTGCTTTAAGAGAAAAAAAGATGAAAAAGGCGAAGTTGAAAAAAGAATTTACGGATTACTTTTTAGCAGAGGAATCGGTTATTCATGATCAACTTTTAGAGGAACGTCTAGCTTTGGAAGAAGATCATGTTCATGTACCTGAGGAATATAAAAAAGTACATACATTAGAACATGTACTTAACGATAAAAATATATATGCTTTCGACTATATCAAAAAAGTAAGAAGTATGATGTATCAAAGTATTCCAAGTATCCGACAACAATTCCCAGAAATGAAAATGAAGGATGCTCAATTACACTTTATCTCTGATTCATTAACAGGAAAAACAAAAGAGTATGTTTTAGCACAATGGATCTATACAAGATTGACATTCAATAATTACGATTCTACAGCAATCCATAATTTTTACGCAATAGCCAAAGAAAAATTGCCCTTACATACTGTAGAAGAAGCAATCGAACAATATAATTATAAACAGTCTCTTTTAGGAAAAGCACTACCAAAATACTTTAATGAAACGGTACTATTAACGAAAGAAAATAAGGAAGTTAAATTAGAAAAAGTAATTAAAGAACTAGAAGGAAAAGTAGTTTATCTAAATATTTGGTCAAAGAGTTGTTCATCATGTAAAGAAGCACAACCTTATTTGGCGAACCTTAAACCAAAATTAGCAGAAGAAAATACAGTAATTCTAAATCTTTCTGTTGACGATGAGTGGGAAGATGTAAAACAGTTTTATTCCGATCTAGATCATCATTATTTACTCAAGAATGGAACAGATGCTGAACTTTTAAAAACATTAAAAATCAATTGGATGCCAAATTATATGGTTATTGATACAAAAGGAAAGTTGGGCGAATTGTATGCGAAATGGCCGAAGAAATTAATGGAAGAGAGTACGGTAGAATATTTCTCGAATTATACTGACGGAGATATTGAGAGTTTATAATTTCTGACAAAAATGAAAAAGGCGAAAGCATCAATTTAGTATGCTTTCGCCTTTTTTTAATAGAAAAAATAATACTTATACCAGCCAAAAAATTCTCTAAACAAAGAATAAGGATCTCTCCATTCAAAGAAGTCACAATGTACGCCATAAACATGAGGTATTCCAACTTGACGTAATGCTAATTTACATCTTGTAATATGAAAATACTGACTGATGACAATAACTTCTTTCTCATTAGGGAAGTCTCTATGAAAGTTTAATGCTGTCGCTCGTGTATTAATTCCTTCGTCATCAATGAAAATATCTTTTCTTTTAACTCCTTTTTGGATTAAATAATTCGCCATTTCAGTTCCTTCATAATACCCCTCTTTACCGAGACCACCACTAACATATATTTTTTGGATTTGATGATTTTGATAAAGAGCTAACCCTTTATCTACACGTGCTTTTAATCTTGATGAAAGTGTACCATCTTCATTGACTTTTGATCCTAAAATGACCGCGAATCTTGCTTTTTCAGTATCATCATTTAATCCATCATAAATGATATATAATTCTTGGCATAGAAAATATAGTAAACCTAGTATCGTTAGTTGTATTAGTCGTTTCTTCATTGCTTTTAAGTAATCATTTTTTTAAGGAGTGAGCATAGTTCAATTTAATATTATAATTTGAAATGCTTACTAAACCCATGATTTTAAGTTGTGTTTTAATTTCACTTCCTGGATTTCATCATAAGTAAGATTGGTTCTTGTTTTATAGGCTTTTAAGCCATCATTGTATTCTCGCACTTCAATATTCCAATCATATACAATTGATATAAAGTTATTAATGGTATTATTTTTTAATTGACTATCAATATAAAAAGCTTTATTAATTGGCAGGCCTTCTTTTAGATAAAAAGTGATATTACTGTATGTTTTAGAGGGGTGAAAACCGTGTTTTCCTCCAATACTTATATTATCAGGGTTAAAAAAGTGATTTTCGCTGAGAGGTAATTTTTCCCAACTAAATCCAAAACTTCCATGATTATTGATATGTATTGCAATCTTCTCTATAGATTGTAGAGAAATCTCCTTATCATTTATTGATAAATAATTGTCATCAAAATTTATTGAGCCAATGACTTTATTTTCCTCTTTAATTTGATCATTGAATCTGACTTTTGTTGCAATAAAAACGATTAACGGTATTAATGCTAACATTCCAATACTTAATACTAAACCTTTATATATTTCATCAGTAAAATATCGGTATGTACCCAAAAAAAGAGATAGTAGAAAAACAGAACCAAATATGATCAAACTGCTGTCGATTTTTATCTCATCACTTTTTATTTTTCTAATAATAGTGCGATTCAATTCAATTGTTTGCATAAAGTAATCTTCTAAATTATTGAGGAACTGCATCAATAAATGCTCTTTGAACATCTAACCAAAATGATTCATTTTGATCTACTGATTGGTTGGAATGATCTTGAACTAATTTATTCAATAATTTAGAGAAATTTTCAGCCCAAAATGGTAATTCTTCAATGGCATTCAGTTTATCTTGTAGTTGCTGAATGTCTCTTTGTTTGATGGCTTGATATAGGTCTTGAACTAAAGGTTCCATACTTTCTTTTGACAATTAATAATGCAAATAAAGGTATTATTCAGTTTGTCTAAAAGAAAAAAGCTACCTTTCACTAAGAAATAGGAAAGGTAGCTCTGAATGTATAATTACAATTGCAAATTATGCAATACTAATTTTCATTGTTACTTCACCAAGGTTGTTGGCTACTTCTTCCGCTTTATCATTGATACATAATTCTAATTCACCTTCTAAACCAGCAGGGATTGTTGCATAGTTACCGATGAAGAATTTAGTGTCACCCACTTTACCGATCAATGCACCTACTTTTTCGTTGGCTAATACATATTCCTCTGTAGCAAGTT
>NZ_JBSWYJ010000029.1:0-72588 GCF_056161045.1 Flammeovirga sp. AWQ4_249 | reverse complement strand
GTGTCATTTGCTCTATAGGAGGCCTTTCTTTATTTCTAATTTATAAGATAATGATTCTTAGAATTTTTCTTTCATACAAACCTAGAGGATAATAATCAGAATAAGTAAGAACGTTGCCAGCATCAGAAATTGTGACCAATACATTGCCTAAGTGATTACTTACTTCATATCTTCTATGATTTAAGCCTGTTGCTGATGGATCTAAATCTTTTGAAGGTTCATATTGACCAATTCTTTGGCTACCATATATGGGAATCTCTTGTACAGACCCACCATTAATAATAGACATTGTATTGCCGCTAGCATCTCGAATGTAAACATTTTCTTGCTTTATTTGTGCATTATCTCTTATTATTTTAGAGACTCTATTCCCACTAGCATCATATCTGTAAAGTACTCTCTTAGTGTAATTGGTATTATTGGCTAAATCTTGCTCTGACCCAAAATGATCAACATAGTCTACCTTACCTTGAATATTCCAATGTGACTTGTCCTGAAGAAAGTTGACAGTTAAAAATACATTATACCCATCTTCATATTGCTTGTAGATGGGTTTTCTTTTTCCATTTTTTCAACTTCACCTTTCGCTGTAAATGAGCTTGGTTTGGAGTTAAAAGACCTATAGAAAAATGAGGCCTAGTTTGGTTATATAGAGCAATTGACTGTTTAACTTGTGTTTCCATGATTTCTTTACTTCCAAAATGAATATCTAGAAGGAATTCATCTTTAAGTATTCCATTAACCCTTTCTGCTATTGCATTTTCATAAGGATCTGCCTGTTCAGTCATACTAATTTTAATATCATTTGCTTTTAATATTTCAGTATATAACTGGCTACAATATTGAAGTCCTCTATCTGAATGATGAATTAATTTTTCATCATATATACGCCTTTTTAAAGACATTTCTAATGCTTCTACAGTTGTTTCAGCTTGCATATTATTAGATAATTTATAACCAACTATGCGCTTAGAATAAGCATCAGTAATTAAATGTAAGTAATGGTGCTTTGCATTACAAGTTAAATAGGTGATATCTGCAACCCATACTTGTTCAGGACGATGAATATGGAGTCCTTTTACACAGTTTGGGTATTTACGCATCCAGTGTTTTTAATTCGTTGTTTTATGATACTTTTGCTTTCTACCTACTAATAAATTAGATTCTCTTAAATACTTGAATAACTGATCTCTACCCATTTTTATTTGATTAGAATACAATTTAGTCAACCTATTTTAGGACGTTACAAAACTGATAATACCCCTTTGATGCTGTCAAAGGGGTATTTTTTTACAGTAAGTTTTCAATAATTATTAATTAAAATTAAAGTAATCTTAAGCTGAACATTTGATAAAGTTCATCATCCTTTATTTTATTAATAAGACGATGATGGAGAGAAATATATAAAATAATTTTATGTTTTCACTCAATAGATAAAAAACCATAAATAGCTATCCCTTAATCAAAAAAATCAAGATTTCTACTTTTAACATTGATTCATTAAACAACCGTTAAAAGTAAAAATTCATAAAAATTATATCCTTCATCTTTGAAGTGTACTAACAAGCTAATATTTCTCATCTCAACATAACTTTTCAACTTAAACATTTTATTAACACAAATCTCAATTTGTAATGAGAAGAATCTTACTACAGTCTTGGCTGTTATTTACAGCTTTGCTTCTAAGTTCATTCATCTATGCTCAGACCTCTATCACGAAAGGTGTGGTTTTGGATGAAAACAACCACCCACTACCAGGTGTAAATATCCTTATCAAAGGAACTACAAATGGTACCATATCTGATTTCGATGGCAACTTTTCATTAAATGATGCTATAGGAAAAACATTGATATTATCTTACATTGGTTATCAATCACAAGAAATAGTCGCTACTTCTACTATGAAGGTTGTACTTGTTGAAGATGCTGAACAACTAAATGAAGTAGTCGTCACTGCGTTAGGTATAGAAAGAGAAGAAAGATCTCTAGGCTATGCTGTCCAAGGTGTCAAAAAAGAAGATATGGATGCAGGTTCTGCAACTGGAAATATGATGAACTCATTATCAGGTAAAGTTGCAGGTGTTCAAATTTCCCCTTCAGCAGGAGCTGGATCTGCTTCTAGAGTAGTCATCCGTGGTAATGCTGTTTTATCTGGTAACAACCAACCGTTATATGTGATTGATGGTGTACCTATTTCTAATGAGAGATTTAGAGATGGTTCTGATGGTTCTGATTCTGATGTATCTACAGGTGATGGTCTTTCTTCTCTGAACCCAGATGACATTGCAGAAATATCAGTATTAAAAGGTGGTTCTGCTACAGCGTTATACGGAACTAGAGCAATCAATGGTGTAGTATTAATTACGACAAAATCAGGTAAAGGCAAAAAAGCGGGTGTAGACTTCTCACAATCTATTTCTTTAGATTTTCTTGGAATTACGCCAAATGAACAACAACAGTATGGTGCAGGTTCTTTAGGTGATATTACAGGTGACCCAAGATCAGCACTTTCGATGTGGGGTCCTAAGATTACAGGTCAGGAAAATGATTTCTACTTTGATGGAGAAACTAGAAACTTAAGAACTTACAATAACTACAAAAATCTATATAAAACGGGTGTTACTTCAAATACTGCAGTAAGTGCTTATGCATCCAATGAAACTGGAGATATTCGTATTTCTTATTCAAATATGGATAATTCGGGTATGATTGAGAATTCATACTATAAAAGAAATACTTTCTCAATAAAAGGGTCTCAAAAGGTAACCGATAAATTAAAAATAGAAGGTAGAGCCAATTACACTAATCAATATGCTCACAACCGTATGACAATGGGTTCTTCTGTTTTTAATTATAATTCTCAATTGTTAGGTATTCCAAATACAATTGATGTACGTTGGTTAAGGGATTATAAAGATGAAGATGGTTTCCCTATTGGTTATGATGATCGAGGCTCAAACCCTTATTGGGATATGTATGAAAACTATAATAAAGATGAGTTAAATAGAATTGTGGCTATGGCTGCTGCAACTTATGAAATTACGCCAGATCTGAAGTTTATGGCTCGTACAGGTGTTGATTATGGTGTTTTAGAAATGAATGTCAAAAATCAACTTAATTCAGCTTGGCATGGTCAAGGTCGTATGTTCCAAAGAAATAACCGAGAAATGGAAATCAACTCTGATTTCTTATTAAGCTACAATAAGAAAGTTGGTAAATTTGATTTCAATGTTAATGCCGGTGGTTCACATATGAGCGTAAAACGTCATGCTTCTGATGTTGGTTCAACAGAATTTGAATCTCAAGAAGATATGTCTTTATCGACAGGTAAATCAATTTTCATTGAAAATAGAGCTTTTGAAAGAGCAATTTCATCTTTATATGCAACCGGTTCAATTGGTTACAATGGCTATCTCTTCTTAGATGCTTCCGTACGTAATGACTGGTCTTCTACCCTACCTTTAGATAATAACTCATTCCTTTATCCTTCTATTAGTGGTACATGGATTTTCTCTGACATGGATTGGGATACGCCTGAATGGTTATCATTTGGTAAGTTAAGAGCTTCATGGGCTCAAGTAGGTTCAGATACTGATCCTTATCAATTGGCCAATCAATATACAATTGACAGATGGATGATCAATGACCTTAGTTATGGTCGACTAGATAACAATACAATTCCAAATACAAGACTCCTTCCTTCTATTCAGACTTCCTATGAATTTGGTATTGATTTAAGGTTCTTCAATGATCGATTTGGTTTAGATGTAGCTCATTATAAATCAACGGCTAATAATCAGATTTTACCTGTTGATATTAGTAGTACAAGTGGATTTGACCGAGTAATGATTAATGCTGGTGAAATCTTAAATACAGGTTGGGAAATGGCATTAAATATTAAACCAATCATGAAAGAAAATTTCACGTGGGATATAAATATCAATGCTGCTCACAACTACAACGAAGTGGTTAGTTTAACAGAAGGTGTAGAGTTTTTTGCATTAAGTAGCATGGTTCAAGCAATCCCTGGTCAGCCTTATGGTCAAATCGTTGGAAGAAAAGCACTAAGAGGTAACAATGGTGAATTAGTAGTCAATAATGAAGGTCAAGTACAAGTTACTGATGCTCCTGAGATCATTGGTAATGGTGTTCAACCATGGATGGCAGGTATTCGTAATTCATTTAACTATAAAAACATATCATTCTCTTTCTTAATTGACGGTAAATTTGGTGGTGATATCTATTCTTCAACAAATGCAGCAATGTACGGAAATGGTAAACATGTTGATACAATCGAAGGTCGTGAAGAGTGGAATAAAGGTGACGGTTTCTGGAATCCGGGTAATTTAGTTATAGCCAACGAAGATGGTACATTTACTCCTTTTGAAGGTAATGTAAACCCTCAACTCTATTATGGCTCTATGCCAACTGAAATGTTCATGTATGATGCATCATTTATCAAACTTCGTGAAATCAATTTAAGCTATCGATTACCAAAAGCTTGGATGGATAATATGTTTGTGAAGAACGTCAACCTTACAGCATCAGCATTTAATGTGGGATATTTATGGAAATCTTCTGAAAACTTTGACCCAGAAGCAACTTTTACAAGTGGTAATGCTCAAGGTGTTGAATCGGCAACCCTATCTGTACCAAGAACATTCATCTTCAAGTTAAACGCTAATTTCTAAGAGACAATGAACCTAAAAAATATATTAATCGCAGGTGCATTAGGTGCTGCAACTTTGTTAAGCTCTGGATGTACTCACAAGTTTGAGGAGATGAATAATAATCCTTGGACCTCTAATGACATGGATACCAAACATTTACTTGGATTCAGTCAATCAAAAATTTATTCGAATGGACATGAGGCTTGGCGTTCACACCTTATCATGGGTGGACCAATGGCAGGGAACTCAGCTACTTATATTACAACAGGATCTGGATTTGCCATCAATGATAGTTATTCAGAACCAACTTGGTCTTTAATCTTCAAAGAAGTCATCAGAAATATTGAAGATGCTAAGTATCGATTAGCGAAAGAAGATACAGATCAAGCAAGAGCCAATATTGCAAGGTTTGACATCGTAAAAGTTGTCAATATGCTTCGAGCTACTCAATTGTATGGTGATATCCCTTATACTACAGCTGGTAAAGGTTTTACAGAAGGTATTTATTATCCAGAGTATGATACTCAGGAAGAGGTATTAAACTATATGGTAGAAGACTTATCAAATGCAATAAGTGCAATTGAAAAAGTCGACCAACTTGATGATTACGATGCTTATGTAACAGGAATTTCAGTAAAAGACACTTACCTAAAGTTAAGTAATTCATTACTAATGAAAATCGGTTTAATGATGTCTGAAGCTGACCCAACTCAAGGAGCAGAAATATTCCATATGGGATATGATGGTGGTAACTATATCTTGGATTGGGCTGAAGCTCCTTTAGTTCCACATACGATTGAAGGAGGCCCTTGGGGACAAACTGTGAGTGGTGTTGGTATTGCTGTAGAAGGGCAAGTTGGTGGTTTTTCTGGAATTTACCATTCTGAACCTGCATTGAAATATATGCAAGAAAATAAAGACCCTAGATTGTTTCGTATAGCTTCTCATATTTCTTATGCAGGTGTAATTGCTGCTTTTGATGATGTATCAAAATACACTGCTTTTGATCCTTTTGCACAAGCTGAGGAAGCAGGTGATTTCAAAAAAGTAAACTTTAGAGGTCTAAGATTAGGTTCTACTTCAGATGGTGTTCGTGGTCTTTATAAAGTGGGTGATGCACCTGTTCAACATATTGAGTTTTGGGTGGATAGACAACATGAATTTACAGGTAAAGGAGAGTACCTTGGTTTAGCGGCATTAAACCCCGCAACTTTCAACCGTTTGACACCTTCAATTGTATTAGGAGCCGATGAAGTTGCATTTATTATTGCGGAAGCGAATACCATTCCTGAATATGGGTTAAATGATGGTTCAGCTTTCCAAAGAGCTATTGAATTAGCACTTGATAAATATGATGCTATTGGTGCAGGTGGTGCTGATTATGAAGCTAAATTTGTAAAGGCATATCAAGAAAATCATCCAGATTATAATCATGAAAGTAATAAAGCTGATTACGTTACGGAAGCAATAACAAGATATAACGCTGCAGCTGATAAAAGAGATGTCGTGATCACTGAACATTGGATTGCTCAAATTGGAAATGGCATTGAATCTTTTGCTTTGGTAAGCCGTACAGGTGGACCTTCATTTATTCATAGAACACTCACTGCTGAAGAATGGGATCACGAGTTTGCAGTGTTAGATTCAGATCCATTCGAAAATAATGATTTCACAGTGACGGGTACTGAAAAAGTTCAATTGCATACTGGTGGTGCAACGGGTGGTATTAGACCTTACAGATTTATGTATCCCAATAGAGAACAAAATGCAAATGCGGCTAACAATCAATCAGCAATGCAACGTCAACGTGAAGCAGCAGGTATTGGTGAAGGCACACACTTTATAGCAGTTCCTATGTTCTATTCATCAAAAACGAAGTAATCAAATGAAAAAAATATATATCCTTTTCATGTTAGCGTTGATTGGTTTCAATGCAAACGCACAAGATGGTAAGATCACTGGTATTTTTATTGGCGGTGTAAATATGGTTTCTCCAGAGAATAATTATTCATTTGGACAAATTGCTCCAGGTTTTACTCCTACTCAAGCTCCAACCGAAGCAATAGGTATGGAAATAGGTTTGGTAATTCACAATTTTATTGCTGATTTTTCATTCCATCAGGGAGATGCTTATCGCTTTAATGCAAAAGAAACACTCCCATCTGATATCATGTATTCCGGTACACAAAACTTAATAACATGGCACTTAGGGTATAGTGTAAATGTATTCAACAAAAATAATTTTGGAATATATTTCACACCTAAACTAGGTATGATGCAAGTCAGCCACAATATAAGAAATCAAGGTTCATCAATATTAGGTTCAGAAGGAATGAGTAATGGATATTTTGATTATGGTGCAGATGTAATCATTGATTTAAAAGGACTTCTTATGAAAGCAGGTTGGACAAAATACAATACGTTCTCTGCTGGTGTGGGAATCAATATCAATCAACTGAAATAATTAATTATCGGATTCAATAAAACTTAAAATTTATAGTTTGCTGTAAAGGCAGGAAGTTATGCTTCCTGCTTTTTTCATTATTGTAAATGAAATTTATGATGTATTTATAGTATTCATATTATGATTCTACTATATTTAGAATACTGGTTATTACTATGCTACCTAACTCTTAATACTTCTCATGTTATCAAAAATAACAACTTGTTTTGTAATAGTTTATATTGCAACTATAATTTTCACTCTATATCAAGATAGAAACAATGAAGATTTAGAGCTCAATTATGTGGTTTCATCCATAGACTACACCGATTTTAAAGAATTTAATAAAGATAAAAAAGTATTCCCTTCAACTCATTACAAAAAAATTGAAGTAACTTCTAAAATTCCACAAGATGTTATTCTCTCCTTTAATAGTGCTTCTTATTATGATTTTAAATTATGGGAGTTAGAAAAAGGGGCTTTAATAAAATCACTTCATTATGGTAATTCAATCAATCTATTACCTGAAAATAAAAGTAATGGTTTAATGGTTCCACTTAAATTTAATAAACATCTTCAAAAAGAAATTTACATTCAAATCAATGATCAAGGTTTTGCTTATAATTCGAGTTTTTCCTTTAAAAAAAGTAATACATTAATAAAGCAATTTCAATTTGAGAAAAATACAAAAGTAATCACGAGATCAATTACAGGTATATTTTTATTAATTGGTATTTTCTTAGGAATTTATCTTAAACGAAAAATATTTTTTATCTATATCCTAAATTCAATTGCAGCATTTGTTTTTATAGAAAGTGAATACGGTTATATTTTAAATCAATTACCTGATGATGTTGATTATAAAATGATCAATCTTGTGGATGCTTATATTTTTCATAATACCTTTTATTTTTTTTATTATGCTTTAATACATAATTCCAAAGGATTAGACCGTAGGATTTATAAAACTATGGTAATCAGCAGCTTTATTGGTTTACTAAATATTCCAATCCTTTATTTTACACCTTCCAATATACCTATTTTAAATATGTTTCTTGTTGGTATTTGTGTTATCAATACATTCCTAAGTTATATTGCTGTTTTTCATGCTTTTATCAAAGGAATTCAATATGGAAAGTCTATTTCCTATTCTACATTTTTTGTATTTCTAATTACTACAATTGTAGTTAATTATTTTTCTGTATTACCAAATATAGGTGTAATTGAAAAAACAGACTCTGCAAGATATTTATTCTATATCATATTCACTTTTGATATCATTTACTATATTATAGTCATCTTATTTAAGTATTACCAAATTATAAAAGATAGAAAAGAATTATTACATAAATACAATAACCTACAAAGAGATTATTCCCTTGCATTATTAGAAGGTCAGGAAATGGAAAAAAATAGAATTGGTAGAGAACTTCATGATCATATTGGTGGTAATTTAGCTTTGATCGACAAAATGGAAAATCTCGATATGATGGATAAGAAAAAAATTGTTGATAATACGCTACAATCTATCGATGATATGATCAAAGGTTTATCTTTAAAAACTAAAAAAATTAATAACAGTAGAGAATTACTCATTAAACTAATCAATAGGTATCAAGGGAATCCTTTTCAAATTGAAGTGGAGATGATTGGTGCTACACCAAATTCTCCTTACGTTTGTTCTCAATTTTATCGAATTACTCAAGAATTACTTTCTAACGCTTATAAACATAGTCATGCGACTAAAATATTCTTGAGATATGAAAATAATATGGACAAAGATACTTTTAACTTATACTACATGGATAATGGAATAGGGTTTAATGAACAACACGAATTTGATGGTATTGGATTAAATAATATGCGTTATCGAATTGAAAAAATTGGAGGAAAAATGTTTATTGAAAATCAAAAAGAAGGGTGCAAAATAAGTTTTGTCGGAGTGAGTACAATTACAAAAGGTATTCTATAAAAAAACACCTCGCCGATATCATCAACGAGGTGCCTCATGAACTTAACTCTCTCAATTTTTTATCATTTATCTACTAAGCGCATTCATCTAACTTCTGATATATTATACTGACATAAGTCTATTAATGTTTCAATTCAAACATTTAATATTCTTAAAATAATGCAACATAAGTTAATTGTAAAACACTGATATATTGACATTTAAAAAATTAAAGAAGGTTTATAGTCCATCTATATATTATTTTTTAAAAATGCCTGCATCAACTAATTGTCCAAAAAAATCATTCATTGTCTCAGAGGCATTCCTATAATGCATAGCTAATTTCTCTTTACTCTTTGTGTTATCCACTAACCAATTATAACCAAAGTTTTTAGAGACCATTTTCCTTGGAATACCTTGAAGAGGTCCTATTAACCAAACTAACCATTTTGGTAATTCTTTTTTAGGTAAAGGATAATCATTTCCAAATTTAGGGCGTAAGAAATCCACCATTTCTAATAAAGTGTAACTTTCATTTGAAATAATATGTCTTCCTTCGGCTTCAGGCATAAAACCCGCATTGTAATGAGCTACAGCTAAATCACGTACATCGACCATACCAATATGTAAACCTGGCGCCCCCATTTTCATCGTCCCATCTCCTATCTGTTTCATGATATTAAAACTCTCAGAAGTACTTGTTGGATTGATCCCTGGACCAAGAACAAAAGATGGATTAATAACCACCATGTCCCATCTATCTTGTGCTTTATTAATTTTCCAAGCTGCTTTTTCTGCTACTGTTTTGGAATAATTATAAGGTTGATGTTTTGCAGAAGAGGTCGTATTCCAAATACTTTCGTTAGCAATGTGATTTGGAACAGCTAAAAGATCGATTGCATCACCGATAATTGCAACACAGCTACTCGTTAAAACTACTCTTTTGACACTTTCTACTTTATTGACTGTATTTAAAACATTCTCGGTTCCTATCAATGCCGGTGCTACTAAGTCCCTTTGAGCATCTTTGACATTTGTGATAAATGGTGATGCTGTGTGATAAACCAATTCACAACCTTGCATCGCTTCTTCATAAGAATCAGGAGTTAAAAGATCAGCCTTAAAATACTTGATTTCACCCTCAGTCCTATCAGCAATTGCATTTAGGTATTTCAATTTTTCTTGATTATCAGGGTTTCTTACAGGAGCATGAACAGTCAGCCCTTCTTCTAATAGTTTCTCTACGATTCTGCCTGCAACGTATCCTGTTGCACCTGTAATCATAACAGGTTTTGATTTATCTATGTTCACCATTTTTAATATAGATCTCAGTAATTAATGAATTATTTAGTGTTAAACTACTAAAGAATTGTATTGTTTTAATAATAAATAAAATTATTACAAGCGGGTTTTAACTTGTTGTCATCAATATAGTTAAAGATTTTAATAGATGATATTAATTTTTAGCATACAATTAAGATTCATAAGAAATAGATGTTTTTTAATTTAAATTGATTCATTTGTTTTAGAAGATTATTTTCTTTAAAATTAGCATATAAAAATAGTAAGGTGATATTCACCTATTTTTTGTAATACCAAACACACAACACAACACATGAACAACGCTCAAGCTTTATGGACTCCTTCTGAGGAGCATATTGTTGGGAGTAATTTATTCTCTTTTCAACAAACTTATATGCCAAATACTGCATATAACTATTCTGATTTATTTCAAAAAAGTATCAATGATTTAGAAGGATTTTGGTCAGGTGTTTGGGATTATGCTAAAATTGTTGGTGATAAGGGAAGTACTCCTTTTTTCATTCAAAATGATCATATCAGAAAAGGACAATTTTTTCCTTCAGCAAAGCTAAACTATGCCGAAAACTTATTGAGAAGAAGAGATGATCATACGGCATTAATTGGTCGTATGGAAGATGGACGAAGAGTTGCTATATCCTACAAAGAGTTATATGAAACTGTTGCAAAACTTGCCTATCAGCTAAAAAAAGATGGTTTACAAATTGGTGATCGTGTTGCAGGGTATACACCTAATGCTATAGAAGCAATTATTGGTATGCTCGCGACAACTTCAGCAGGTGGCGTTTGGACATCATGTAGTCCAGATTTTGGTTACCAAGGTGTATTGGATCGTTTTGGACAAGTAGAACCAAAATTTTTAATCTCTGCTAATGCTTATAGTTACAATGGTAAAATTCATTCTTGTATCGATCGTTTAGCCTCATTGTCAGAGACAATTACTTCTATAGAAAAAATAATTGTCTATGATTATTTTACTACAGGAGAAGCTATAGACAAAATTGACAAAGCTGTACAATGGTCTAGTTATATTGAAAATGAGGCTACTGAAGTAGAATTTGAACGATTGCCATTCGATCATCCTCTGTTTATTATGTATTCTTCGGGTACAACAGGTAAACCTAAATGTATCATACATAGAGCGGGCGGAGTATTATTAGAACATCAAAAAGAACACTTACTACATACAGATCTTAATCAGGAGGATGTTTTCTTTTATTATTCTACTTGTGGATGGATGATGTGGAATTGGCTCGTAAGCGGTTTAGCATGTGGGTCTACTTTAGTAATATTGGATGGCAGTCCTTTTCATCCAAGTCCAACATATTTATTGGATTTAATTGATCAAGAAAAAATATCCATTTTTGGTGTAAGTGCTAAATATATTTCTGCTATTCAAAAGGAAGGTTTAATACCTAAAGAAAGTCATGATCTTAGTAGTTTAAAAATTATTCTTTCAACAGGATCTCCTTTAAGTAGTGAAAGTTTTGAGTATGTATATGAAAGTATAAAAAAGGATGTTACGCTTTCATCTATTTCAGGTGGAACAGACCTAATTGGAGCATTTGTTTCTGGTAATCCAACTTTGCCAGTCTATGCAGGAGAATTACAATGTATAGGTTTGGGGTTTGCCTTGGATGTTGTTGACGATGAAGGAAAATCATTATCCGTTGGTAAAGGAGAATTAATTTGCCGTAATTCCTTCCCTTCTATGCCATTAGGCTTTTGGAATGATCCAGATGATGAAAGATATATAAGTGCTTATTATTCTCGATTTGATAACATTTGGTCTCAAGGAGATTTTGCTGAGATTACTGTAAATAATGGTTTAATCATTCATGGTCGAAGTGATGCGGTGCTTAATCCTGGTGGAGTTCGTATTGGAACCGCAGAAATATACCGTCAAGCATTAAAAGTAAATCAGCTCAAAGAATGTATAGCTGTAGGGCAAGAATGGAATGATGACTGTAGAGTTATTTTATTTGTCGTTTTAAAAGAAGGTGAAGACCTTACGGATGAACTGAAAAAAGAAATTAAAACTGTCATTCGAACAAACGCTACCCCAAGGCACGTTCCTTCTAAAATTATACAAGTTTTAGAGATTCCTAAAACTAGAAGTGGCAAAATGGTTGAATTGGCTGTTCGTAATGTCATACATGGCAAGGAAGTCAAAAATACAGCTGCTTTACAAAACCCAGAAGCACTAAAATATTACGAAGCTTTAGAAGAGTTGACACACTAAACTGTAATAAAAAAGCACAAATCTTAAAATGGATTTGTGCTTTTTTTATGGTATTATTTTGAAATGATTATGCTTTCCTTTTTGAGTAATAAACTCACCTTCATAATCTTTTTCTATGAATAATGCTTTTTTGACTTGATCCCATAAAACGGTATCAGGAATAAAATTTCTATTATCTGGTATGATAGAAAATATAATATGATTGTTTTCGATTTTATATTGACCTTTCACGATTTCATGTTCTCCATTTATTCCTTTTATCTTATTTTCAACTGTTCCATCTTCGCGGAAAGTTAGACTATGACAATTAAAATCATCCTTTAATACTGCATTAAATAAGATATCAGCTTTGAATAATTCGGATTGGTAAATTGTAACAGAAAACAATGAAAAGAAGACGATCAGATGGGAAAGAAGCTGTAATTTCCTCATTTTTTGAGTCAATACAAATTCATTCAATGTATTCACTAAAGCATATAAATACAATAGTATTGAAGGAAGAATAAAAAAGAAGAATGTCATAAAAAACATTGTCTCACCTTCAATTAATGATACAAAGATCCAAGCAGAAATTAGGATTGATGAGATTACTAATGCGTAATCGTAAAATTTTTCTTTAAGTAGTGTGTTCATAATAAAAAAATAGTCTATAGTGGTTGTAGTAGAAATTTATATCTTGAAATAACACAATATATCTCTAAAAGAAAAATATGTATTTAAATTTATTTACATTTGTACAAATTAAAGCTAACCATCCTACTTAATATCCGTATTGTACAATTTCATAACACTTTACACATTTATAAGTAAAAAGCTATTGGCAATATCATTTTAAAATCTGAAATTTTATCTCCTCTCTTTCCTGGCTTAAATTTTAATAGCTTTACGACATCTATTGCACATTGATCGGCATATTTATTTATACCTCTTTCAATAGTTATTTCTGTAATTCCCCCCTCCTTAGTAACAATGAAAGAAACAAATACCTTCCCTTCTATACATCCTCCATTTATTGGATATTTCAAATTCTCTTCAATAAACTCATTCAACGACAATCCAGTTGAATTATAAAATATTGGAGGATTTTCACCATTTATTAAAATATCTTCAACTTTATTTTCTTTCTCTTGTCCAAAAACAAAATTTGAATAAATACCTAAAAATAGAATAATAAATAGTCTCATACCTTTGGTTTTGATTGTCTATTTCTAAGATGATACTATTTTTCCATTTCTAATAACGTTTCCAATTTTTTAACGATACCTACATTTGTTATACCACCATGATAACAGATCATGGTCTCTATTTGAAAATCTTTTATCTTCTTTACAGATTCAAAAGCCTTTTTTATATCCAAAGTAAACTGAGGGTTAGCAATCTGAAGTTGATCTCCTTCTATCACAATTGCATCATTCGCAATCATGGTTTTTGCTAGTGGAATATAAAATGAAACATGCCCTTTTGTATGTCCGGGAGTAGCTACTACTTGAATTAATCCATCAATTACATCCCCCTCATCAAAAGTTCCATCCACTTGAATCCTTTTAATATTTTTCTGTTGATGAATGAAATTTTCTGCCCATGGAATAAATTCTTTTGGTAAAAAAGGAAGACTCTGTTCTGATTGAACAAGACGTTCTGCTTTAATTTTACCTTCTACTGAATCTTTCTCAATGGCACTACAAAGAACTTTAATAGCTGGATTTGCTTCTTTAAATAATTTAAATGCACCTAAATGATCAATATCATCATGTGAAATCAAGAGCACATCAATATCTTTAATACTTAAATCCATTTTTTGTAATGCACTTACAAAATCTTCAAACGTTTCTTCATACCCACAATCGATCAAATAGGTCTTTTCTTCAGTTTGAATTAAGGTGGGTGTTAAATGAATTTTGACATTATCAATTGTTTTTTCGATGGTAAATGTATGGATCATCATTAGAATAACTATTTATGTTGATTGGCAAAAATAATAGTTTTTTATAAAAGGCTTAACAATAAAAAAGTGAAAAGAAAATAAGCATTGACTTACTCCCTTTTCACGTTATAAAACAGTAATAATAATTACTTACTTAGATTGTTTTTTATATTCTTGTACATACTTGTAAAAACCAATTTCATCACCATCAAGCATTCTTTGATATTCTGATGGGTAGTTGTCTTTGACAAATTGCAATACATCAACAGCATTAGCAATGACAGGATCATAAATATTTGTATCCGCCTTAGTTGCTTTTTGTTGTTGTTTCAAACGCTTTCTCATGTCTTTTAAGACACTTTTGAATGCTGTATTTTCTGCAAGATTTACTTTTTCTAAAGGATCATTTTTTAGATCATAAAGTTCTTCCTCAGGCTTAGCTTCAAAGAACCATTGTTGATATGGTGTCAACTTCCCTTCTTCTTTTAAAGAACGCATCACATGAATTGCTGGTCTATAAAACTCTAAATAAGCTTGATGAGCATCATAGGGTAATTCTGCTTTATTATTTTTAATGTAACGGAAATCCTTTGTGGAAATTGCATAAGATTCTTCCTCAATTTCATCCCATAAACCTCTGAATGATAATACTTCTTGACGGTTAAAATCTTTTTGAATAAATGATTGACCTGTCATCGCCTCTGGAATTTCAGCTCCTGCTAAATCTAAGATTGTAGCTGTTATATCTGGTGAACTGATGATTGCTTGCTCATTTATATGAGGTTTTACACTTTCGGGCCATTTCACAATTAATGGAATTCTTAAAGCAGAATCATACAAATAACCTTTACCTCGCACATTACATCTACCATTGTCGCCAATGATTATGATGACAGTATTTTCATACATTCCTTGTGCTTTCAATTCATCTACGATCATCTGAACTTCTGCATCAGCATATTCCATTTGATCTAAATATTTTGCCCAATCTAAACGAGTTTTAGGATGTTCAGCAATAAATTCTGGCAAAGCAACATCTTCAGTAGCTACAGGCTCTTTCGCTCTTTTTCTAATTCTATCCCACCAATCACCTCTATGTGTTACATGAAGGGTGATCTGCTGCATAAATGGCTGATCCTTTACTTCTGCTTTACCAAATTTATCAAATAATCCTCCGTCTTTTTCCCAATCTCCAACAGGCTTATACTTAAAGTTACAATCTGTTTTACGTCCTTTCTGCATGACTTTATCATGCCCCAAAATAGTCGTATACCCTTGTTGCTTTAGATAGTACGTATAGGGTTTGAATTGTTCTGGCAATTTCATATCCCTATTACTTCTATGGTGTTGAGTATTCGTTTTCAATTGATGAGTTCCCAACATCATTGCCGAACGGTTAGTAGAGCAAATTGAAGCTGTTCCAAAACAATTGTAGTATTGAGTACCTTCTTCAGCCAAAGCATTCATTGTTGGTGTAGATACACCCTTCATACCATAGCTTTCTGTATCTAAACTTACGTCTTCCAACATAATCCAGATGATATTTGGAGGAGTATCTTGTGCTTTAACACCTAAAGTGACAAGGCAAAAAATTAAGGTTAATAGTTTATTTATTTTCATCACTTTATAAGATTTGTTGACCAATAATTTTGTTCATTTCTTTTCTTAATCGCTGAATGTCTTTTTTGTAAGCAGGATCTTCTGCTACATTTGTCCACTCATATTGATCTTTACGGTGGTCATACAATTCTTCTTTGCCATTACCGTAATGGATATATCTGAAGTTTTCAGTTCTATATGAATAAATTTGACCTTCCACTGAGTTATCTTTAGAGTAAGCACCATATACACCAACAATACTTAATGCACCATTTGGTCCTTCCCACTTCGTTGTTTTCGGATTATCTATAAATGGTTTCAAACTGTATCCTCCATTTTTTGAAGAAGCTAATGTTTCATCTCTTTTGTTGCTCACTTCAATATTTGCGTAATCAAGAACAGTTGGATATAAATCCACTAAAGAAACAGGATGAGCTACTTTTGCTCCTTTTTTATTTTTAGGCGCTTTGATGACAAGAGGAATTCGGCAACTTTCTTCCCATGGTGAGTTTTTAAACAAATGTTCTTTCTCCCCCATTTGCCAACCATGATCAGAGGTTAAAATGATAATTGTGTTTTTAGATAATGATGATTTCTCTACTTGATCTACCACTTTCCCAATTTGAGCATCAACAAAAGCTACACATGCTAAGTAAGCTTGTAAGAATGTTTTTAATGCTAATTCTTGATCACCACCATACGATTCTTTCAACATACGGAAGTATTTTGCTCCTTTTTTATCACTTCCCATAATGGATTCAAAGAAAGTATCTTTTTTATCTTCAGGAATCCATTTGTCCAATTCTATTTTATCGATTGGAAACATATCAAAATACTTGTCTGGAGCATGTAAAGGTGTATGAGGTCTTACAAAACCAACACCTAAGAAGAAGGGTTCATCTTGTTTCTCTAATTCCTTTAATTTTTTAACAGCCCACTGTGCATGTTTTTCGTCATATAATAAATCTCTATCGTTGTCATTATTATAGCGAACAGGTCTTTTATTCCAACCTTCTACTATTTGTCCCATGCTAGATAAAGGACCAAAAGAACCATCAATTGGTCCAATCGTGTTATAAGGAGCAGGCACATCAGGATGTACAGACAGCTTCTCTCCATTAAAGGCAAATGGTCCATAATTGTGCTTTTCATTTAAGCCCCATTCTGACCAAATTTCTTTTTCATTTTTATGTAATAGCTTTCCTGAAGCTAAAGTTTTATAACCGTTTTCTTTAAGAATTTGAACGAATGTTTTATTGTTCTTTAGCCCTTTTTGTTTAGTATGAGGTATCCATCCAAAGTCTTTTGAATCGTGAGGATACACACCTGTAAATAGGCTATTTCTTGAAGGTTGACAAACTGGAACATTTGATTGTGCATTCATAAATTGAATACCACTTGCTGCCAATTTATCAATGTTAGGAGTCTTCGCTTGTGGATGTCCACCAAATACTCCTTGGTAATCGTTTAAGTCATCACACATGATAAACACGATATTGGGTTTATCTTGAGCAGATAGATTTGTAGTCAGACTTAGTAAAAAAGTCAGTAATGTACTGTAGTAAATAATTCTTTTCATATCATTAATCGGTATAGATGTTCATTAAAATTAAAATTGATTGATAATGAACTTGGCTAGAAAAGAGGTGGGTTCAAGCCTTATTTCTAAAGCTTGAACCCTGAAAAAGAGATTACTTTTTCATTTTATCTTTCTTTCAATTAAAGTGTATCTTCTGAAGAAACTTTAACGTTAAATTGTAGTTCACATTTCGATAAATCCAATAAGTATTTATCCTTAGTCCATCCATGTTTAGACCAACTGTTATCACCACCTACACCAATTTGTTGAGAATCAATATTGATGTAAACAAATTCTTTTGGTTGAATATCAATTGTATGTCTTTGTTGCTTCGCAAAACCAGCATCAAAATCTGAAGATGGATTTCTTAAAGTATTAAATTCAATAGTGTTTGAAGCCGTTACTTTTAATGTTTCACCTGCTTTTGATGACCATGCTACATTTCTTACATCAGTTCTATGTCCATTTTCTTGAGGACGAATGTAATCTACAAGCATATCTTCAACTGTAGTTGAGTATAAACCGACAAATGCACCTGAATTTCTATCCACGTAGTTTTCTAATGGACCACGACCATAATAAGTTACATTATTCATGTTCTTATCTATTGCGAATTGAATACCATATCTTGGAATATATTTCATCGCATTCGCATCCGAAGCTGTCAATTTAGAATTGAAATCAAAAGTACCATCAGTATAAACTACATATGTAACTGTATTTTTTGCACCTAATTCAGCATACTCAATTTCATACGTAACCTCAATTTGCTCACCTACTTTTTGCTGTCCTAAAAGTTTAACTTGTCCTTTTTCAGCAGCACCTTTAAACTTAAAGAATTTACCTCCAGCAGGCTTTCCTTTTTTCCATGCACCAAAGTCATTGTCCGTCAAAGCTCTCCAGAAAGTAAATTCTGGGCGTTCCTTTAACATCTCATTGTCTCCTTTTTTGATAGAAGCTAAACCAGCATCTTGTGTATCAAAAGTATAAACTAGACTTCCTGCTTGAACAGTAATTGTATTGTCTTTTGTTTCTTCTACTTTCAAATCAACTTTTTTAGCATGCGTCAGTGCAGTTTTCACACCTTCTTGCACTAAAATTTGGTCTGAAGCCACAACATATCCTTTCTCTAATAATGGAGAAGCTTCTTTTAATTTTATATAGAAGTTAACAAAATACTCGCTTTCAGTTGCTAATGCACTTGGAAGGTCAATAGCTAATGCTTTTGACTCTTGAGGTTTTACATTCAATTGATCAATAGACCCAGATTTTACCACTTTTCCATCTTGGATTAAGTCCCAATTCAATGCATAAGCAGAAAGATCTTCGAAGAAGTTTTCATTAAGAATTTGGAATTTCTTTTTGCTTACCGCTGAAACATGAATATTTTGATAAACATGTTTAATTTCTTGAATAGCTGGATGAGGAGCTCTATCTGATCCAATTACACCATTTGCACAGAAGTTGTTGTCTGTATGAATTGAATCTGGCTCATAATCACCTCCATATTGATAAAACACTGTACCATCTTCTGCTTTAGCTTCAAGACCTTGATCCATCCAATCCCAGATAAATCCACCTTGTACATTTCTATGTTTACGAACCCAATCCCAGTTGTCCTTGAAGTTACCATTTGAATTACCCATCGCATGAGAATACTCACACCAAATAAAAGGTCTTTGCTCTTCAATTGGCAATTTAGCTTGTTCTGCTAGGTAGTTTTTATCTACTCGATTAGTTAAACCATACATCCAAGAAGTGATATCAGTTGTACGCACTTTATCCATTCTTTCAGAACGTTCGTAATGTACAGGACGATCTAAATCATAAGCTTTAGCCCAGTCATAAGCATACTTAAAGTTATCTCCGTTACCTGCTTCATTTCCTAATGACCAATAAATGATTGAAGGGTGGTTGAAATCTCGCTTCACCATTCTTTTCACTCTATCTAAATGCTGCTCTTTATATTGAGGATCATTGGCTAACGTTTCATTCTTTTTGTAACCATAACCATGTGATTCAATATTTGCTTCATCCACTACATAGATACCGTACTCATCACAAAGTGCATAGAAGTAAGGATCATTTGGATAGTGAGATGTTCTTACCGCATTAAAATTATATTTTTTAAGATCAATAATATCTTGCAACATGCTCTCTTTAGTCACCACGTGACCATTTTGAGGATCATGCTCGTGACGGTTCACACCTTTAATTAAGATAGGCTGACCATTCACTAATAATTGACCATTTTTCACTTCAGAAGTTCTAAAACCAATTCTTTGGGCAGTAGCATCCACTACATTTCCTTCTTTATCTTTTAAGGAGATTTTTAATTGGTATAAACTTGGTGACTCTGCAGACCAAGTATTCACTTCTCCTACAGCTAAATCAGCTACTTCAATTTTACTTTCAGCTTCTTTTCCTAAAGCAACAGGATGTTTTGAAGTCTTAATTGTGTTGCCCTTAGCATCTATGACAGCAACTTCCAATTCATAACCTTTTACTTTTTTCTTTCCATTGTTTTTCAAATCAACATCGAAAGATAGTAAACCTTTAGAGTAAGTTTCTTTATCTAAAGAAGCCGTGATATTTAAATCATTGATTCTTGTTTGAGGAGCAGCATATAAATACACATCTCTTTCAATACCACTTACTCTCCAGAAATCTTGATCTTCTAAGTAAGAGCCATCTGACCAACGGTATACTTCAACAGCAATATCATTATCACCTTCCTTTACATACTGAGTAACATCAAACTCAATGGCAGTTTTCGAGCCTTGAGCATACCCTACTTTTTCACCATTTACCCAAACATAAAAAGCTGAATTCACACCCGCAAAATGTAAAAATACATCTTGCTCAATCCATTCTTTTGAAACTTTAAAAGAACGCTTGTAGCTACCTACTGGATTATTATGATGCGGAATGTTTGGAGCATCCATTTTAAATGGATATACGATATTTGTATAGATTGGATAACCATATCCTCTCATCTGCCAGTCTGAAGGTACATCAATATTTGCCCATTCCGACACATCATAATCAGTTTTATAAAAATCAGCTGGACGATCAGCCGGTTTGGGTACCCAATTAAATTTCCAAGTACCACTTAAAGATTGATAATCTTTTAACCCTTCAATATCCTTCGTAAATTTTGCTTCTTTACTATGATAAAAAGTGGCATGTGTAGGTAATGTATTTACTCTAATGATTTCTGGATTTTCCCATTCATTGAGTGTTTGTGCTTGTGCATTCACCAATGGTGCAGTTGCGACAAGAACACCTGCAAGTTTATAAAATAATTTGTTCATTCCTTTACTATGAAAAAATAAGTCTAGTATACTTCTGTTTTATATCGATCTGGATGTTGAGCATCGTATTTCTTACCTTGATTTAAACCAAGGTAAGTTGGATCAATCATCTGTTTCACCCAGTTGTCATATTCTTGTTGTAGTGCTTTCTTCTCTTTTTGCGAAAGCTCATTTTTTAAATTCTTTTCCTCAGCGTGATCTACTACTAAATCATAATATTGAACATTAGAAGCACCACTCTTTTTGTTTGTTTGTGAGATAAACTTTATGTTTCCTTTACGCACTGCATATTGATTTGAATCAAACATTCTCCAAGTCAATGTTTCGTGAGGAACTCCCTTTTGTTCACCATTTACAAATGGAATAATATTTACACCATCCAATTTATTTTTGGGGTGCGCATCTGCATAGGCTACCGCTGTTGCCATAATATCAAGAGAACTGATCATCTCATTATAGACTGTTCCTTTCTTTATTTTATTTGGCCAACGAATAGCAAAAGGCACTCTATTTCCTCCTTCGAAGATTGTTCCTTTTTCACCTCTCAATTCACCATTATTACCTCCCCATTTGTATTTTCCACCATTATCTGAAAGAAAAACGACAATTGTATTTTCAGCAATTCCCTTTTCATCTAACATATTCAATACTCTTCCTACACCATCATCTAAAGCAGAAACCATAGCACAATAGGTCTTTCTCTTGCCTTCTTCCATATTCGGAAAACGATCTAAATATTTCTGAGTGGCTTGTAAAGGTGAATGTGGAGCATTATAAGCTAAATACATGAAAAATGGTTCTTCTGAATTATTTTCAATAAACTTTGCTGCTTCTCTTGATAAACCATCAGTGATGTATTCTTTCTCCTCTACTCTTGTATCGTTGTGTAATAACTTTGTTCTGTAAGGATGGTATTGACTTGTGATTTTCGATATATCAGAAACGTCCAATAATTCAGGGAAGTAATTGTGTCCTCCTGTCAAGAAACCATAGAATTCATCAAAACCTCTTTTTAATGGTCTTAAGGCTTTGTGAGCCCCTAAATGCCATTTACCCAAAGCCATTGTTTTATAACCTTCACGTTTTAAAACTGTAGCCATTGTCTCTTCTTCAAGACTTAGTCCTTGTGTAATATCATTAGGCGCCCAAAGTGGATTTCTTCCAGAACCAAATCTATCTTGATATCTACCAGTGATTAGACCTGCACGAGAGGGACCACAAACAGAATAAGTCACATATCCATTTGTGAATTTTGCTCCTTCATTTGCAATACGATCTATATTTGGAGTAGGTATTTCTTTACTTCCATTGAAACCAACATCATTGTTGCCTAAATCGTCCGCAAGAATTACAATAACGTTAGGTTTTCCCTTTGTTTTTTCTGAGGTAGATGTACTCCGGAATGCCCAAAAACATAGCATTAAAAGGGTAGTCATCAAAAAGTAAAAATATTTCATTTCAAAAAATAAGATGTTCGTTTTACAATTAATCACTAATTACACAATCATACATATATTACCCAAATTTTTACTTATCAAAATCAATTATTAGTAGTTCAAGGTCAATATAATGTTAATCAAAGCTTGATTAGTGTCAATTGTAAAAAGTTATTAGCAAAAAACCACACTCAAAATTAAGCGTGGTTTTTTGTTGAAAATTGTAATTACATTTATTTAAATTCTTAATCTTTAAGGATTTTATAAGTAGCCTTTTTTGACTTTAAAATATAGAGTCCTTTTTCTAAAACCGTAAAATCATAAATGTAGAAAGAACTACCTTCCGACTTACCTAATTTAATTTCCTGACCATTAGAATTAAAAAGTTGTAATGTTTCTAATTCGTCTACATCAGCAGATACTGTTAGCGAAGTGATAACAGGATTTGGATAAGCTAATAATGTAGATTCAATCTTACTTGAGTTTACTCTAATAATAGTTGAATACTCGAATTGACCATCAAAATCAACTTGTTTTAAACGGTAGTAATTCTCTTTATTCCTTAATTTATCATCCGTAAAATTGTATCGTAATATAGTATTGGAATTACCTGAACCTTCAACTTTTCCAATGTTTTCCCATTCTCTTTTATTACTTGAATATTCAATCATAAAGTAGTCATTATTTTGCTCTGAAGCGGTTTCCCATTTTAGCAATACTTTGTTTTCTTCTAATTGAGCATTAAACGAAATCAAGTTCACAGGTAAATCTAATGAAGCAAAACCTACTTGATCTACTATAGTTGATCCACCTCCTTCTCCTCCAACATATTGTGCATGAAGAGAAAAGTTTGTAAATAATAAAATCGGTAATAATAAAATAATCTTTTTCATAGCATTAAAATTAATCAGCGTTTCTTACTCCTCTTCCTCCATAATGACCGTGTTGTCCTTTCAATGCATTGGCAGCAGCTACTCTGTCAGATACACGTAATAGGTTACTTTTATCCCAAAAACTACCACCTCGTGTTCCAGTACCAGTACCCACACTATCTGGCCAGAAAAATTCATCTGCCAAACCATTAATAAGTTCTCCATCACCATGAATTCCAGTGTAAGCTCTTCCTTCAGCATTACCAATAGATATCACCCATTCTCTTACATTATCGGACATTTGCATCACACCATAATACGTTGCTCCTGAAGTCAATCGGGTACTGATTGCTGTTGCAAAAATTCCTGATCTGTATGGACCCATATCATTGGATCTATCTATTAATTCTTTATAGTAATTAGCATTTCCACTGTTTGTAGAATCAGTAACTGAACCATATTTTCCTCCATCATCATTTTTTAATACATAGTCAACTGCATATATATCCGTGGTTCCCCAAGCATAATCATTATTGACAATTAGAGCTAAATCTGTATTTGGACCACGGCAAATTTTTTCGAATTCTAATTCTGTCATTGGTCTTAATCCCGCCCAATCCAAATAAGCAGAAAGGTCGGCCCAAGCTAAAAAATTATAAGCTCTATAAGGTGTTTCTGTTGTATAACCACTATTTGGCGCCCCATTAGTAGAATGTCTTTTTGTGGATGTTGTAGCTGCTCTTGCTTGTTGTTTGTAAGGATCAGAAAGTGAATTTAAAAAATCAATATAGGCACCATGCATTAATTCATATTTCATACAATAAATTGCTTGAAATCCTTTAGGAAAAGAAGAAGTTATTGGACCTCCTTGATCACCTCTTGTTTCCACTTGAGATGGAAAAACATTATAATATAAGCCATCTGTATTGTTTACTTCAATTTGCATTTCAGATTCAACAAGGTAAGGGTCATTAGAAGTTGAAGCATCATAAAAATGTGAAGATTCATTTCCACCAGAACCCAAAAAATACTTCCCTTCATTGATGTATACCATTTCGATCCCAAAAACTCTAATTTCAAATAAGTTATTATCCGAAACACCATCTTGACCATAATTCCATTTTACAATTGCATCATAAGTCACTTCCTCATTATTTAAATCTGCTGTTCCATCACTATGAATCATAGCACCGATACCAAATCCAATTCCTCTATCATCCCTAACGGAAATAGTAGGATTAGGAAAAGCTCCGGTATTTGCATCATATACTTCATTGCCTGAAAGTTCTATCGATGCATGATTCCATACATCAGTATCTTGTTCTTGGTATTTTATAAAAACCCATGCTGCATCCCAATTATTTGGTGCACTTGAAGTCAATCTCCATGAGTTTTTCCAACTTACCGTAAATTCTATATTCACTGTTTTATTTGACTTATCAATTGTTCCGATTTGAACATTTGAAATGGATAAATCATTTGCATAGAGTTTGATATCATTAAAAAGTAAAAGCTGAAAAAGTAGCATTAATACTAATCCTTTCAGAGTAGTTATTTGTTTCATAGCATTTCATATTAAAAGTTGTTAGTATTATAAAAGTAGAGAAATATTATTGAGTAAAGGACCACTATTTTGACACATAGTAGGAGATAATTTACATTATTTGCAATGTTATATGTATATAAAAAAAGACGATATCAATTAACTTGACATCGTCTTTTATAAGAACTATTTATCATAAAAAAGAAATATTACATCTCTTTTTGTTTCCAAAATTTAGTCGTAATTGCATTAAATTCTTTCCAGTCTTTTTTCGTCAATTTTGTTGCTTCTTTTGTTTGCTTTTGACGGTGAGGTGTCATTTTTTGATTAAACTCTTGTTGAGTAATCTTTCCTTGCTTTTTAAGACCACTATAGTATGAAGAATATCTAGAAAACTCTAAACGTATTTCGTATAATTTTGCTGTTTTTTCTTCATTCAAACCCCATTCTTTTGCTACAAAATCAGCAAATTCTTGAGAACTATCCATTGCCCATTGTGTCGCTGGTGGAACTTCATCTTGTGCCATTGCAAATTGAGCTACAAATAAAAAAGCGAAAGAGAATAATAAATTCTTTAGTTTCATCACAGTTTAATTTTAATCATTAAAAAATTATTGAAGGAATACCTTCCACTCCATTTATTAAAAAATCATTTCATTTCAAACCAATAAATGAAGTATGTGTTTCAATTTTGTATATCCAAATATTATATATCTAAAATTGATATTAAACACATTTATCAATAATAGTAAAAAAAACATTTATTCAGATCAAAATAGTACTTATTGTACAAAGAAACTAGAATTGAAAATATTAAGTCATCAAAATAATACTACTAAAAGTAAATTAGAGTATGTCGATATATAGCAAAATAGTATTAGTTTTGAGAAAACGTGATAAACTTATGAAAAAAGAAATGAATAAATTACTGTGTGCTATTTTTTTACTTTTATCTAACTCTGTTCTAGCACAAAATTTTGACAATCTAAATCCTTCAAAAGTATCCTCTTCTGATTGGACTAAAGTTCAATTGTCATCTGCTGATAAGCAAGGAATCAGAATTCGATATAATAATAACCCAATGGATTTAACAGCTTACGATAACGCTGGGATGTGGGTATATAATTCATCTAAAAAACCGTTAGATGTTACGCTCATCGTGAAAGGTACTGTGAATTATAAAAAACATACTTGTCGATATACTATTGCACCAAAAGATAGTGTCCTTACGCAAGTAATTTTAATGCGTTCCAAAAAATTAGTTTCTGAGGATTGGAAAAAACACCTAGGTGCTGTTTTTATGTATCCTTACAACATGCATCCACATTGGACAGCATTTGATAATAGTACGATAAAGGAGTTTAGTTTATTAATCAATTCAAAGGATAATAGACAATTTTCTATCAAAGCACCTCAAGGAATTGGAGAATACACTTTCGACCAACATCAAAATTATGACTTGCCTCTACCGTTAGTAGATAAAATGGGACAATTGAATAGTGAAGAATGGGAAGGAAAGTTAACCTCTACAACTCAGTTAGAAGAGCAAGGTAAAGCTGATCAAAAACAATTTATAGGTGCAGATTTTACAAATCCTGAATACAATAAATTTGGTGGTTGGAAAAATGGTCCTACGTTTGAAAAAACGGGTCATTTCTATACTAAAAAATATAAAGGAAAATGGTATTTCGTGGATCCAGAAGGTAAGTTATTTATTTCAATGGGTATCACTGGAGTAGGACAAGGTTCTGGTTCTCCAACTAATAATCGTGCGTTTTTATTTACTGAAGATAAGGAAATTGAAGCCCTTTATACGGATAAAAATAATTTCATTAATCATTATGAAAGAAACCTTGTTCGTAAATATGGTAAGGACTGGAAAGCGATTCATAAAAAAATATCATTAGGTAGATTAAAACAATGGAATATAAATACTTACGGAGCTTGGTCTAGTATCGAAAGAGAACAAAAAATCCCTTACACGATCATCGTTCATCCACCAACAACAAATTTTGGTAAAATGACAAAAGTTCCAGATCCATATGCTGATAATTTTGAACAATCTGTTCGTTCAAGGATAAATATGGCTGCCAAAAAATACAATGGAGATGAGTGGAATCTTGGGATATTTGTCAATAATGAAATCCATTGGGGTACTACTCCAGAAGAACTTTCATTTGCTATTTTTAATGAATCGAAAAATGTTCCTGCAAGAAAAGCTTTCGTTTCTTTCTTAAAAAAGAAATACGATACAATTAAAGGTTTGAATAAGGCTTGGAACAAAGAATTTACTTCATTTGATAACGCTAAACTTAATAACGTTAAAAAATTAAATTCAACTGTAAAAGAAGACCTAACAGAATTTACGCAACAATTAGCGGATAGATATTATGCTACTTGTGCGGAAGCTGTTCATGATATTATGCCTGGACATTTATACTTAGGAAGTAGAATTCATGGAAATGTAAAAAATAAAAACGCCACTATTCAAAATGCAGCTGCAAAACACTGCGATGTGGTAAGCTATAATATCTACGAGTATGATGTACTAAGTTTTAAGCCATTATACAAGGAAGATAAACCGATTCTAATAGGTGAATTTCATTTTGGTGTAAATGAACATGGTGTATGGGGTGATGGTCTTAAATATGCGATATCTGGAGAACATCAAGGTCAATTATATGAAACGTATATGAGGGAAGTTGTTGCTCATCCTAATTTAGTGGGTGCACATTGGTTTCAGTGGTCAGATCAGCCTGTGACAGGTAGAAAAGATGGAGAGAATTATAGAATTGGCGTTGTAGATATTACCGATCAAATTCATCAACCTCTTACAGAAGCTATGAAAAAAACGTCTAAATCTCTTTACAATAAGAAAAAAGGAAAATCCATCTAGTCTCTATATTAAGAACATGCTAGGGTTGATATAATAAACGATATCAACCCTTTTTATTTTTAAAAACATTAAATATTTATAAGATGTAACTAAGTACTATCAAAATATGCTTTTTATGAAATAAATACTCTTCTGTAAGTAGTGTAAACTATACGATAGTTGTACTATTAATAGCAACATAAAAAGTAAGCTACACTACAATTATTATTTATAAATGAAAAAAGCAGTAATAACATTTTTCGCACTATTTGTAGTCTCATTTGCAGCCAATGCTCAATATTATGGTTATCCATTAGAGATGATTTTTGGCAAAAAAAATAAAGACAAAGCAACATTGGATGTAAAACTTGGAGATCCATTGTACACACATCCTACCCAACAAAATGAACCTTTTAAACAAGAAAAAAGGGAAAAAAAGAAAAGGAAAAAGAAACATAATAAACATTCTGAAGTAAATATTGAAGCTATTCATGCAGTTGAAAACTCTAATAGAATGGCGACAACGCTAGATGTTTTTACTAACTTCTTGTTTACTTCGAAAAAGGAAAACTTTGATAAAAAAGAAGATCAACCAACTATTGTTGATTAAAAAAAAGGTCACTCATTTATAAATGAAGTGACCTTTTCTTCTAGATTAAATTGCATTAATCTGTTATACTTACTCGCATTGAACCACCAATACTATTAAAAATTAAATCGCCATTTTCATCATATTGAATTAAAGCATAGGCTCCATTTCCAAATGATGATTTACCAAAATTGACAATTTGAACAGGTTCACCTGTTGTCCAATCTAGACCAAGTACTTGCCAGCCTTTTTCATCGTCATAAGTATTAATACAAACGACATTTGAAGTAGAGCTTACTGCTGGAACCATGCTAGTCGATGCAATATCAGAATTGGCCCATACCCTTTTCCATTTGTTCGTCTTTGTGTTCCATTCAAAACGCTCAATACCTTTTCCTGCTTGTACTACAGGACCTACAGCCAAAACATTGAAGATTAGATCATTTACTTTATGAGTGGGATCAAAATCTCTTAAACCTTCTTTCTGCGGAGCAATATTATTCACAACAAATGCACCATAACCTAAAGTAGCAACAGATTGTTCAGATTGAATAAAAGCTGGAGGTGTATCACCATAACCACAATTCACTTCAATTTTATCAGCTAATTGTTGTTCATTATCTTGACGATCTCTCCAAAATGCTGTTAAATGCATTCTATTTTCTCCATCCGTGATCACAACTAATTTATCTTCATCTTTTCCAAAACCCATCAATGTTGGTGTTGACCCCGTACCCGTACCATATTTAATTGTTGGAGATAAATCTCCTGTTTGGTATTTTTCTGACCATGCACCATCTTTTGCCTCCATCGAGAATAGTTTTCCATTCCAAACGATTTTGTTCATCGTTGTACCACTTGCAACGTAAACAGCATTATTTTCATCTATGGCAAATGAATTCGAAATAAATTCTGGAGTTTCTCTTCTATCAGGAGGATATGAAGTATAAAAAGATTCAATTGGTAAAGCTAGATTATCTTTTATTTCTTTAAGATCTCTATCAATTGCCATCAAACCAAAGATGGTACCCACGATAATAGTTCCATCATAAGAAATTTGAGCACCAGTTATACCTCCAGGAATTTGATTCAAGTCTATAAACTTCTTCATTTCTTCTGGAACTGCCATTCTTTCTTTTACATTGATTTTATTTACCAATGTTACTTTATCTTTATCAAAAGCTAATTTATAAATATATCCTGAGGCTGTTAAATACAAATAACCATCTTTGTCAACAAAAGCATAAATACTATTTCCAGTCAACATACGAACTGTAGGGTTTAATTCTTTTGAAGGAGCCCATAGTTGATCATAATCTTTTGCTAAAGCTTCTGAAGAACTATATTTTTTACTTAATAAAGCATCTAAATTTTCATTTGAAATAGGTGCAACTTTAGGCAATTGATATTCAGCTATTTTTAGCCATTGGCCATTTCTACCATCTATGTAAGAGATTTTATCAGTAGATAATGCCCACCAAAAGTCTTTGCTTGTTGATTTTAGAGTAATAATGTTTACAGGACCTGCAGTTACTCTTTGTACATGAGTACTGTCTAAAGGATCAATATTGAATTCACCTCCAATAATTGGTGCTTCAAAATTATCCGTTTGCCCCATATCAAAATGTGTTGTGGCCATTTTATCTGCTGATAACCATGGATTATGTGTTGGCTGAGAATATTTCTTCTTTTTATTAATTCCTTCTTCTGTGTCTGTGGTTGCAAAAGAAGTTATTAAGAATAAGCTAAATATTCCTAATGTTATTTTGTAAAATAAATTGTTCATAAAAAATTGATGTGAATTAGGTTCAAAAGATAAAACGGTATTCCTGAGCAAAAGTCTATCAAAAAACGGTTATCAATGTATGTAGAATGTTTATTTTTATGAATTTATAACCGTGTATTTTAAATTGTAATATTTTTTTAAAAGCAATAAAAATTGAATTAAATAATTAATTTTATCAATGTAATTTTGCTTTTTATTAAAGAATTAAGCTAACTTTGTAGTATCATCAAGAATCCTTGAATGGATACCAACCGAGTTAAATCCACGGTGGTGAAAAAGATGTGGTCTTAGGAAGACAAAAACCTACCCCACTGAATTCCCCATTTTTCTTGATGTCCTTAATTGATTATTCACTTTATAATCTTTTACAGAATGACATTGACAAAAAATTACGAAGAGAAAGTAACACAACTATCTCATTTACAGAATGAAGAGCTAATCGCTGCATTCAACGAAGAAGTCGGCAATACCTTTTGGAGTAATCCTAGAGGATTGTATTTAAGTGCTTTAAATGAAGAAATTCGAAAGCGGAAATTTAAAGAAGATCGTTTAATTATAAAAAATGGAAGACTTTCTATAAAAAGGAAAGTAAAGCTAATTGAAGATAAAATTGTATCACTTTAAAATCCCAAAGACATGAGTTTAGCACAAGAAATATATATTCAATTCTTAGATCATTTCTCTACATTAAATGATCAAGAATTATTAAAAATAGTAAGAGATTCGAAGACATTAATCTCACATCATAATCAAAGTTTACTAACGGCTTTACAAGATGTAATTGATGCTAGAGGTTTATAAAAAAATACCCCTTGATGATTTTATCAGTTCATCAAGGGGTAAATTCATTTTGTATATTCTTTTTATGATGCTTTGTCAAAAACTTCCATATCCATTAAACCTTCTTTCTTGGAAATAAAGGTCGCAGCAGATGAAACACCAAAAATATTTGTAGCTGTTCTTCCCATATCAATTAATGAATCAACAGATAATACAAATGTCAAAACTATACCCATAACCTCGGGAGTGATACCCATAATTGTCATCGCTGTAATTGCTGCAAATGAAGCCGTACCTGGAAGGCCTGCAATACCAAAAGAGGAAATAATCACTGAAATAAACATGGTAAGAATTACACTTGGGGATGTAATTTCTAAAGGTTGAATTCCCATTGCATTAGTAACTCCTACAGACAAAACGATCATAAATACAGGCCACATTGCACCACATGCATTCATGCCCATTGTAGTTCCTAATGAAGCTCCAATATTTGCAGTTTCAGAATCTACTCCATTTCTTTCAACTAATGAGTTGATCGTAACAGGCAAAGAAGCACCTGAAGATTGAGTAGAAAAACCTGTGATTATTGCTGGTAATAAATTTTGGAAATGCTTAATCGGATTATTGCCTACTGATAACTGAACTAACATATGCATACCAAAAATTAAGGCCATAGTTAAATAAGATACACCAATGAAGATAGCTAAATCTCCAAATAATGTAGGTCCATTTTTAGCAACGGCAATTGTCATTAAAGAAAATACGCCATAAGGTGTCAACTTAATGATTGTCATTGTTATGCTATTGATAATAATCTTAGTACTATCTAATAAACTAATGATTCGCCCCATTTCTTCTGGTTTTCTTTTTTCCATTCGACGAATAGCCAAACCAATTAAGAGGGCAACAAGTAATGTACCTATAATATTATTCTCAGAGAACGCTTGAAAAATAGAGGTCGGTATTTTTTGGGTGAAACCATAAATAACTTTTCCCAAAGAAGCATCACCAATACTTTCAATTCTATTTGCATATCCCTCCGAAATATTTCCAGTATTTAACTTTGAGGCATCAATAATCGTCGAAAAACCAAAAACATTAGCCATCATAAATGCAATAGAAGCAGCACCAGTAATTGATGTCACAAAATATCCAATCACTTTTCCTATTCTATTTCCAATATTTGATTCTTTATTAAGATTTACTAGTGTCGTTGTAATACTAATAAAGACGATGGGAACAATCATTAACTTTAAGAAGCGGATATAAACATTAGAGACAGTCTTCATGTAATACTGTAATTCATGAAAAGTATCTTTTGGTAAAAATTCAAATAATCCCCAACCGAAAACAATTCCCAAACCAATAGCAGTGAGGTTTCGATAATGAAATTTGATTTTTTTATCTGACATAAACCTTAATACGCCTAAAAGACATATAAAAGCTGCTAATGCTAAAATTAAAAACATGTAATTTTATTAATTTAGATTCTTTTGAATTCAACATGAAAAATACTCAAAAATAAATCAATAAAGAATCAAATTAATATTTGTTTGTACAAGTTTTTATATCATTTTTCGTAATCAACTCAGTCTTACAATTTAATCTAAAAATAGTATAAAGAATATTATTTAATAAAAGTGAAAAAAAAATAAGCTAAGGTGTAATAATTTTGAATTTAAGCCACTAATAAAAATAAAAAACAAAAGTGAGCAGTGATTTTTATACTACATACATTCGACCTCATACAGGTATCATCATCAAAATTTGTAGAGCCTATACAAATACACAAGAAGATTTTGAAGATTATTTTCAAGAAGTCTGTTTACAAATATGGAGAAGTAAAGAGAACTTTAAAAGTAATGCGGATTGGTCAACTTGGGTTTATAGAATTGCCCTCAACGTTTGTCTAACATTACTCAAGAAAAAAAAGAATAATGTACAAAATTTTGCATCAGATTATCTACCTCAAGATATGCAAGAAGATGCACAGGTTTTCGTAAATGAAGATCTCGACATGTTATACGATGCAATCCGAAAACTATCTGTAATCGATAGAGCAATCATTCTCCTTTATTTGGAAGAGAAAAGTTACAAAGAAATCGCTGAAACATTTGATGCTACTCCAAATTCAATTGGGGTTAAAATTAAAAGAATTAAAGAACGCTTAAAAAAATTATTAGATGGAAAAGTCAATTGAATCAATCTGGAAAAAAGGATTTATAGAAGAAGATGCACTTATTGCTCCTAAACTAAATGCTTTCTATGAAAAGAAATCAATCAACTTTGTAGATAAGTTTATTCGTGATTTTAAAATAAACTTGTGGGCAATTGTAGGAGCTTCAATTATTCCTACCATATTTGGAATCGTAGGTAAGGCATACATTCCTGGAATTACTATTACTTTGTTACTTTTATACGTAGCATACTATGGAAAATTAAAGCTCGACAAACTATCAAAATTAGAGAAAACAGCATCTAGTTATCATTACATTAAACAATTCAATAATTGGCTTACCGAAACTATTAATGGATATACTAATGTATATAGATTTGTTTACCCTTTGATATTTATATGTACATTATTGATTCTTTGGCAAGGCTTTCTAAGTGAACAAATCATTGATAATTTTAAAGCAGATGAACTTCTCTTTACTATTCCAATTTATTGGGGAATAGGTTCATTAGTTATTGCCTTATTTATTTCAATGGGAGCTAAAAAATTATATCAGTTAGATATGAATATCGTTTACGGTGCTCAATTTACACGTCTGAAAGATATGATCGAAGAAATGGAAGCTTTGAGGAAGGACTCTTAAGTGTAAACTTATGTAAATAATCATCTCTTTTTGATGATCATAATTACTTTTATTTAGTCATTTAAGTGTAATATTTACATATATAAAAAGCTAAATAATAAGATTATGGAACCTGACATTTATAATTACCTCATTAATATTGAGGATCGGCAAGTAAGTGTTCCCAACTCAAATGGAATGATCATTACACTTTCTAGAAATTTTGGAACAAATGTAACCAATGCAGCAGAGCAACTCGTTTTAAAATTAAACCAAGATAGAGTGGGTTTTAACTTACTTAGAAAACCTTGGATTCTTGTAGATAAAACCGTTTTACATCAATTATCTAAAGAATTAAAAGTAGGAAAAGATAAAATCAATGCGTTTGTTCCTATGCAGAATAAAAACTTTTTTGAGCAAATTATGTATGGGTTAGATATTTACAGAAATGCCTTGGATGATGATTTGAGGGAGGGTTTAAAAAAGGTCGTTTACTCCTATTTGGAAAGAGGAAATGTTGTTTTCTTAGGAAGGGGTGCTAGTTTCTTCGCTCAAGGTTTACATAACAGTTTAAAAATAAAGATTAAGGCAACTGAAAAATACAAAATACAACAGTTTTCTAAGAAAAACGATTACCCAAAAAATTATGCTAAAGAGATATTAAAACGTAAGGCAAAGAAACGCAACAACTTTTTGAAATTTATATCCCAAACTATTCCTATTACCTATGATGAGATCATCCAAAGAGATGAACTCTCAGATGATTCCCTAGCGGATCAACTTTTCACTCTCGCAAAAATGAAAGAGTTTGAATTGCTCAAAAGTGTTTGATACTGATTTTAAACATTTTTGTAACTAGTATGTCCAGTCTTTGATTGGACATACTTATTTATATACCTGAACCAGACTTAAATAAATGAGTAGAAACAGGTAGTTTACCCAATGATTTACTTTTTCCTGTTAAACAATTTAATATCGCTTCTTGTTGATACTCTCCATCTTGATAAGCAATAAAGATATGATCTGTTTTTTCTAAATCTTTAATTTCATCAAGAGCATAAGCATTACCAAAAAGAAGAAAAGTCACCTTCTTATTAATAATTTTCGATAATAATGTATTACGAATATATTCTGGAATATCAAAATGATTAAAAGGCTTAATATTTACACCTTGTAAAGAAATAATCACTTCATCTTCTATAGCAATAGCACTTAAAATATCCTCTAATTTTTTATCTCCTTCCGAAGAATACCATTGATAAAAATTAGTCATGTACGACTTATAATTTTCAAAAATAAAATCCTTTTTATCGGTATTAATTTCTTTTAAATGATGAGCAACTTTATCTCTATTTGAAATTGTTTTTTCTTCTCCTATTAATTGTAAAAAAGTAATAGGTCTATCATTGTTTATAGTTACAAAAGATTGATCACCAAGCTGAGTAATACTGGCTTGTGCTAGTTCTTTATTTAAGTTGTGTGAATTTTCAGAATGAAGATCTTGCTGTAAATTATCTAAACCTATTGGTTGAATTTGATCTAATCCTATCCATTTTTTCATAGATAAAATCATTCTAACTACTTGATTTAATGCCTCTTCACTCCATCTATTTTCTTGAATTGCTAATTTAATTTTCTCAACACCTAATGGAACACTTTGACTATTTGTTATAATATGATTACCGGCTAAAATAGCTTTCAAATCAGCTTCTCCCTCATTAAAGTAATTGGTAATACCTTGCATATCTAATGCATCTGTAATTACTAATCCTTTAAAATCTAATGCATCAAAAAGTATTTCTGACAAAACCGTTTCGGAGAGTGTAACTGGTAAATTGTCCTCTTTCTCCCATGCTGGTATAGAAAGATGTGCCGTCATTATACTACTTAATCCTTCTTTTATTAATGCTTTAAAAGGATATAACTCTAAATTTTGTAATCGCGTAGTATCATGCTCTAACACTGGTAAGGATAAATGAGAGTCTACACTTGTATCTCCATGTCCTGGGAAATGTTTTGCATTATCTAAGACATTTTCTGATTGTAAACCTTTCATATAAGCTATACCCTTTAAAGCTACATTTTCTTTATTCTCTCCAAAAGATCTATAATTAATAACCGGATTTTTAGGGTTGTTATTTACATCAACTACGGGTGCCAAAGGAGAAGAAACCCCTATTCTACGACAATCTCTAGCAATCTGTTGAGCCATTTTAAATATCAATTGATTGTCAGTAATTGCTCCTAATGCCATTTGGTAAGGAAAAGTAGTACACCCTGTTAGACGCATACCTAAACCCCATTCGGCATCAATATTAATAAATAAAGGATACTTTGCTATTGATTGATAATGATTCGTTAATTCAACTTGTTTTTCTGCGGTTCCTTGAAAAAATGTCAGTCCACCTAAATGATAATTCTTTATTAAGTCACTTAAACTTTCAATATGATTTTGACCTCTATTTGAAAAAGCTGCCACTTGAAATAATTGGCCTATTTTTTCATCTAAAGTCATATTACCTAAAATATCATTTACCCAATAATCATCTTTGTGATTAATAAAAGGTGGAGTTTTCATGTTAATTGTATTAGGCGATTGTACTGCTATTTTATTAATTGATGTTCTTTCAACAACTTTCTTTTAATTTGAACTATTTGCTGCTTTAAAACTCTTTCTTCAACAGGAAATCCTTTATCTCGTCTAGACTTAAGGTATTTTCTTATCTCAGCAGTCATTTTCTCTTTCAGATTTAAATCTTTATGTCTAACGGCTAAATGATCAAATCTTTTTGAAATAACATCTTTTGCCCCTCTTAATTCTTCAGCTTTAGAAAGTTTCTTCTTTCTCTTTCCTTTGCTTAATAATGGCTTTTTCTCCAACATTTCACTTTATTTTTTGTAAAGATACTAAAGTTTATGTTCTCAAAAATTTGAATTAAAATAAAGAGAGTTAAATTTGATGACGTAGGTATACAAAGAGATTGATGAGGAAAATGGAGATACTTAAGTAAAAAATAAGTTTACCCTTTGTCCGTGTTTCTTTTTTATATACGTATACTTTCTCACCATTAGGAAGTGTTTTTTGAAATGAGAAATGATAATACCCAATGAAGATCCCTAAAAGTCCTCCAAATAAAGCAAATATTACTCCCATTGCCATCCAAAATGAACTCCCAGATTCTTCCTGCTTTAATTTTTCAATTTTTTGTCTTTTTAAGTCTTGTATATCTTCATCCGAAACAGGATAACCTCTTTCATTTAAAATCTTCTGGGCTAAACTAAAATCAACTTTACCCCATTCATCGAAATTTCTGATAATATCAAACAATTCTTGGTCAGAGAAACTATATAAATAGTATTCTTCCTCAAGTTGTTCACTTGTTTCAATAGCTATAGTATCAAGAAGTTTATCAACTTTAGGAAAGTCATTAGGATCTAATTTAATGGCAACTTTGTCTTCAAAAGTATTATGGCCGCTAAAGGTTAAATCAGCTGAAGGCAATAAATTTTCTAGATCATAATCTATATCATTTTCCTTCAAAATATAGATTAATTCTTTAGCTTCTTCATCCGTTTTAAATTTCTTATATGTAACCATTTATTTTCCTTAATTTCTATTTCAACTTAAAAAATAATGATGTATTAAACATACTAATTAAGTGTTCTATTAAATATATTTAGGTACTTAATTTTTATTGGATTCAATTAATAATACATCACTTTCTTTACGAATTGCACCTTCTAGATTCTTAATAGTCTTACCAAGGTTTTTCATAAATAACTTTTTTATAAACAAGTTTTTAGCCAATCTCTTTAGAAAAGAATTTGCTGATAAAAAAATCTCGACCTCTAAACTACATTGATGCTCATTTACAGGGTGGAAGATATAAAACTGATACACCTTATCAAGGACAGCAGGACCATCTGTCATTTCACCATAAACTAATAAATTCGAATGTTCAAACTCATTTTTTGTAATTGTCGTAAAATTCAAATGCTTTCCATTGATCACACAAACATGTTCAGTTCCTAACCTTGTTACTTCATGTTCATCATAAATAAATTCATCAACTCCATCAAACCATAAATGCCTCATTCCGTAATTAGATACCCATTCCATGCCTCTTTCAGTACTACATTCTAAAACTGTATTAAAAATTATATCTGGCTTTCCTTTAAGATCAACTTTTTGTGCTGTTGAAAAAGGTTTGAGTGTTAGGTGTTCTTTATTAATTTCAGAAAATAAATAATTTATCTTCTTATTATCATATATATTTTCTCCATTTTGAAAATGGTATAGTTTACTTTGGTAATTTTGATTTAGTATAATTTCTTCTGCTAAATCTTGACTAATCAAGACATAATTATCACTTCTCACAGTATTTTTCATTAGACGATGTACTTCAATCACTTCTAGTCCAAAAGGTTTCCTTTTATTTTGAACTGTAATAAACTCAACATTACCACAATGAACAATGATTTTCAATTGTAAATTAGGAGCTGATGAACATGCGTTACATGGACATATTCTATTCTTTTCTAATAACTTTAAATGAGAATAAAAGGCAGTAAAAGTGTTTTCTATTTGAACCAAAATCTGTTCTAAAGATGGTATACCTTCTTTAAAGAAAAATAAAGCATCACCTTCTACCTCTGCTAATTCTAAACCTATAGTATTTGAATCTATCATTACTTCTAATAATTCAGCAATGACGTGTTGTGCATGTTGAGTCTCTGTATTTTGTACAAATTCAGTAAAGCCTGTTATATCTGGTAAAAAAAGTAGTGTCATTAAAAAATGTGGCTTGATTCAATATGAAGATACTAAAATTTTTATGTTTAGTAATAAAAAAGACGCTTCCTTGTTGATAAGGAAGCGTCTTTTATGTATTGAAATTGTACTTGTAATTAACCTTTCTGAATCTTAGGTTTTTTAGCAATCGTATTCATATAAGAGGCAACATTAAGTACACTACTGTTTAAAACATTTTTAGTAGATGTATACAATTGTAGTACTTTCAATTTAGTGTCGACGAGTTTTTGTTCTCTATTCTTCATTTTTTTAAGTCGTTCGTAGTCTTCAAAAAACCTTACTTCTTCTATGTCAAGAACGGTTTTAAAAAGAGTTTGTTCATTGATAATTTTAGTATAACCCTTTTGAAAATGAGATATTTCGATTAAACTAATCGTGATATCATACTTTTCTTTTAGGATATTGACGGTTTCGTCAACAAAATTAACAACATTAAATGACATTTGCATACTTTTTAGTAGCTTAAAGTCTTTCATGAACCAATAAAATGGCAAATAAACCCATTGTGACTCAAAAACTCGAGAAGTATATTTACCTTTATAGAAGTCAAACATTGATTTTAATTCTGAAATATATTTTCCATGAATTTGATTATACAATGCTTTGTCTCTTTTTTTTATTTTATTGAACATGGTAATTTGTCTGTAATTTGTTTATGAGAAACGTCAATAGATAATTTTAATACTTTTTCTTACGATAATAGAAATCCTATTGTTGAGAAGAAAATTTTAATTAAACTTAAAAGTCATCATTAAGCGTTAATAAAACTGTATTACTTCTTACCATAAAGTTATTTGAGATGAAAATCACAGAAAAACACACCTATATTATCATTCATTTTGATGTTCATCAATCTTGGGATTTTTTTGATATAATTGGTTTAAAAAGCAAAGAAGCCGATGCTCTCTATCATCAAATCGATCATTTATTATATCAAGCTACTTTGAATGAACAAGAGTTAGATTACTTAGGAATTGAAATGATTATGGCTTTTTGTTTTGAAAAAAAGTTTGATCATTTACGTAATTACCCTCCTGAATTTTTCAAAAACCTTAAGGTGGAATGTGATGGTGAGACTATTGATTTCATCATCAATTTATCTGAAACTATAGTGAAAGAAGCTGCTGTTCATTTATTAAAGCATACAGTTAAGTATGATCTTTTTGAATATCAACTTTTAACTACCTAAATGATTTACAAAACATATTTTTCAAAGAGTTTTTCTAAAATCTTTTGAGGCTCTTCAGTGCACAATCCAGGATGTGTTTTAGAACTTTGGATTAATGTAGAACGTGTAGCGGTTAACCATCTAAACCTACTTGGTAAATCTTGATGTCCAATTACTCCTCCTTTTTTTCCTCCTTCACAAATAAGTTTCCAAGTATTAAGGTATGCTTCTATTTCTTTTGGTGATATCTCGACGTCAAATGCATTTAATCTTTTATCAAAAACTTTATATTTTAAATCTAAGAATTTCAGTGGTTTACTAAAAAGGATCACACCTACATTGATAAATTCTTCTCTTTCTACTTTTGGCATAAAACGAATTACAGCGTATTCGTACACATGTTTATCTTGCATTTTTTGCTTCTTTTGTAAGTTGATCTAAATTTGCAATCCTCTTATTTAACAGAGTCATATATACTTTTTTTCTTTCTTCAATCGTTGCATCAATACTTGGATCTGACAACCAATCATCAGGGAGTAAAGATACTATTCCTTTAATCACTTCTGGCGTTAATAATTCTTTTAATATAGTAGCAGCTTCGTCTAACTTTGTTGCTTTTTCTAAGAGCACATGGTCTTTAATCATTGGAAAAGTACGTACTGCGTGATCTTCCCAACTTTTCCAAGAATGATGAAAATACAAACTTGCCCCATGATCTATCACCCATAAGGCCTTATTCCAATTCAACAAATTAGTATTTCTGTGCGTACGATCAATATTTGTAATAATACTATCTAGTAAGACTACTTTTGAAGCTGCAAGCGGTTCGGCAATGGAAACTAAAGGATCATAAGTAATCGCACCACTCAAGTATGACATTCCTAAATTTAAACCTTCACTAAATTTCAAAAGGTCTTGTATCTCTTCATCACCTTCAGATTTACTAAATGTATCTACTAAATGAATAAAAACAAGTTCTGGCATATTTAGCCCTAACTGCCTAGCCATTTCACCACCTATTAGCTCTGCAATTAATGCTTTTACTCCTTGTCCTGCACCTCTAAATTTTATGACATAATCAAAACCATCATCTGCTTCCACAATTGCTGGTAAAGAACCTCCTTCTCGCAAAGGGGTAACATAACGGGTCATGTTTACGGTACGAATTTCTTTATTATACATTACTCATTCATTGATTCCATACTAAATTAAGGATCTAAGTTAAGGTACCCAATTATTCAGGGTATAAAAAAACACCTTACCTCATTTAAGAAGTAAGGTGTTCAATATTTTCAGAAGTCAGTTTATTCAACAATAACTCTTTTTGATACGATAGATCTACCAGATATTACTCTGATGATATAAACCCCTCTTGGTAGATTATCTAATGATAGTTCTACTACAGGATTATCTCCTAACTCCCATTCGGTTGTTTTTACTTTATAACCTAAAGTATTGTACATCTCAATCTCAGCAGATTTGTTCCAAGACTTTAATACTACATTTAAATTAGCACCTTGAGTAGGGTTTGGATATAAAGTTACATCAGGCTCAATATCATTAGCTCCATCTAAATAAACAGCTATCGGTTCAATAATTTCAAATGCTCCATCAAAATCATATTGAATTAATCTATAATAAGAGATTTGACCTTGAACAGCTTCCTCATCAATGAAATTATAATGTAAAGTCACATCTGAATTTCCAGCTCCTTCTTCTTCACCTATTGTAATCCAATTCTTATTATCGATAGAACGTTGAATTTCAAAATAATCATTATTGATTTCTGAAGCAGTTGCCCAGTATAAATGAACTGATTCTTCTTCAATTTCTGCTTCAAAAGAAATTAATTCAACTGGTAACTCAGTTACTGCATCATCCAATTCATCCGTAAATTCTGTAGATGTAGCAATTGCTAAATATTTTTCACTAAATGAAACTCCGTTAGTAGTTACACCTTCTGAGTTTTTAGAAATAAATGTACCATTTGTTGTCCAATCCTGATCAGCATTATCATCCCAACTTGCTAAAAGTAAATCTAAACTTGTATCAACTCCTCCAAGATCACCATAAAATAAGGTAACATTTGCAGTACTTTGGGCAGATGCATCACCCGTTGAAATATCTGTAACTCTCCATTGATGACCCGCAGAAATTTCTCCAATAGTTCCATCAGGTAGATCTGGGTCTATATTGGTGACATCTAAAATATCACCTGGAGTTAAGTATTCAACTGTCCATAATTTAACATCTAAACCTAGAAGATCTACTTTATCAGTAAATTGAACTTGAATAGGAATCTGACGACCAGAAGCACCTACCAAGAATTTTAATTGATCATCTGTTGTATGATCTAAATATGCTGATAAAGGTCCTAGTACATATGAACTACCTGATAATGATCCATCATTAGCAATAACTAATGTTTCATCACCATTTGCTGAATTATTTAAAGCTGTTGTCAATGTTAGATCAGAAATCACTTTTTGCTGACCATCTGTAACTATATCACCAGTATAATTTTCAATAATAACATTTGCTAAAGTTTTAGCTCCATTGAACTGACCATTGAAAGCTTGATCACCAGATGTACCATCAAAAGTAATTGTAGCACCTGACTCCATTACAAAAGTCGTAGATCCATTATCAATGAAATCACCTCCCACTTGTAAGTTTCTACCTGTCTTAATTTCAAAATTAGCAGTATTGTTAATTGTTAAGTTTTCAACATCAAAAACACCAAAATTTTGAATCAAGACATCACCACTTATTGTAGAGTTTCCTCTTACTTCCATTGTGTTATTATCAACAGTCAAAGATCCATTGTCTTTAATATCAATATAACCAGTAACAATCGTATTCGATGCTGAAGTTAAATCTCCATCTTCTTCAATAATAAGGTTTGTCATATCTGAATCATTGTTCAAAGTAAATGATAATCCATCTACAGTTAAGTCACCAGATAAATTTAGTCCTGAATTAATTTCCCAAGTCTGATTTGTACCTGAACCAATTAAATTTAGACTTCCTAACTGAATTTTATTATCGATAACAATACCATCAATATTGATTGTTTGAGTCGTTGCATCACCTTCGATAGTGACAGTTCCACCATCTGCAAAGAATGTTGTCCAATCTGCATTTGGCATTGCTCCTGTTTCACTATTATTATAATGGAACATTAATTCTCCATTACCTTCGATAGCGTTAATTTTTATTTGATTATCTCCAGCATTAACATCGAATGTACCATCAATTATTATCTTATAATACGTAACAAATCCTAGATCACCGGTTGCCGAAGATGATAGTATTAAACCATCAGGAATTTGAATAATTGTTCCTGCTTCAGGTACCGTATTTGCTGGATTAGTCCAAGTACCACCTTGGTTATCTGAGTATCTCCAATTTGCCATATTGTTAAGATCTCCATTTCCTCCAATAAGTTCGAAAATTCTAATATTATCTGGAGTAGATTCGTCATCACCAGCATAGTAGGCACCAGAAATAACTTCAGATGATAAATCGACACTAAAGATATTTGTAGAATGATTTATTTCCTTTTCAATACCTTTACGGATTGAACCATCACCTTCAATAATAATACCTATATAATCTGCTTCTGTGATTGCACCACCTATTTGTACTTTTGTTTCATCATATTCAAATTCTACTGTAGCACCTGTGTAACCTGATGTTACTGAGAAATCAAGGTCCCAATATTGATCTAAAGCGTAATCATTATTTCCTTGGTTAGCAGGTACAGTATTTATACCTCTTACAGCGTTAATATTTACAGTTGAATTAACAAATGTTCCATCAAAAGTTATTGGAGCATAAATATTATTTCCACCATCAGCATAACCAATAGGAATTATTTGATTGGATAATGAACCATTAGGGAAATTATAAGTAATTCCTTGATCAGCGTTAGATCCATCCATTCTGATCATTAAGTTATTATCAAATTGATTATCAGCATCATTAGCTGTTAGTACTACTGTACTACCTAAGTTTAATAAATATCCTCCGATATCTAGAATTCCTTCAGTAAATACAATCTCATCAGCTACTAAATTTAAATTGTTTGCTAAAGCAACACCATCAAAGTTATCAATTTCCAATCGACCAATACTTCCTCCAATCTGAAGTGATTGCACGCCAGAACCAGAAAGTTTAATTCTTCCAGAACTTGTAGAAGTATGTGTTCCTGAAATATTCGTATCTCCACCAACATTTAAGGTGTAACCTCCATCATCTAATACTCCAGCTGCTAAATCAAATTGATTAGATACATTAAAGTTATTAAATAATGTTACTGTTGATACATTTGAAGTCTCAATATTCAAATCCTCAACTGTAATTTCCTGAGTACCAGCAATAGATTGGTTTTCAGCACCTGTAAAGTTGAATTTAGAGTTTGTAGCTGTAATAGTTCCATTATTTGTTAGGTCTCCTTGAATTGTTAGATCAAGGTTATTAAAATCTAATGAAGTATTTGTTCCTACTGTTAAATCCCCATTCAATACCAATGCGTTAACATCCAATGTTGTGTTTGCTTGTCCTGCACTTACAATTTCTAATGTACCGATTTCATTATTGACTTGTAATGTAATATTCTGAGATGAAACAGCTGAATTTCCTATTTTTAATATACCATCAGCATTTGTAGTTGAATTCCCTGCATCAATATCAACTTTACCTCTATAAACATTGATTTCCCCACCTGTATGAGTAAATTCTGAATTTGTACCAATAATTTCAAGAACACCTCTACTGGCAGATGCGGGGTTTCCAACAACACCAACATTAACTGTACCTCCCGTTTGTGTATAAGTTAATTCAGCACCATCTGCTGATTCACTTCTTCTGATTTCCGCACCTACATTAAGTGTACCTTCATTTACTTCAAGTTCACCACTTACAGAATAAATAATTGGTGTCGCTGCAGAATTCATATTTAATGTTCCTCCGTCCATTAATAATTTACCTCCTAGTAGTAAACTAGCATCAGAACCCGTAACATTTACAACACCATCTTGAAGAGTAAATCCTGATGTTGATGGTAAAACCCAACTAGTACCTGCTGTTGAATTAAATGGAGTAATATTAATATTAGAGTTATTTAATACTAACGTACCATTTGAGAAGGTAATTAACTCCTCATCTGATGCTGTTGGTAACGTAAACTCAGTATCGATAGTAAATGTTGATGTACTATTATTCCCTTTATTCATATTAATCTTATACAAAGCTGGGGTAACAGTTCCTGAGTAGAAATTAGTAAATGATCCATTTGTATCACCTTGTAGCTCAAGAATCATTCTATTTTTATCAGCTGCATTAAATAAATTAAATACAATATTTCCTTGCCCTGATTCACTATCATCTTTTTCTGGTATTGATATATTTCCTGATACAACTAAATTATGAATAGCATCATCTTCTCCATTCACATTGAAAGTATTTGCAATAGATTGATCATTTGAAATAGTATTTTCAAAATTTAAATTTTTACAAGATACTGTGATAGGAGTAGATGAATCAATATTTAAATTTGCTCTTCTATATCCACCAATATTTAAATTGTTTTGAATATCAAGTGATTTATCTAAACTTAAATTAGTACCATCTATCATCAATGATTTGATCTCGATTACGTCTGTTACAGAAGGATCAAATTGGAAAAAGTTACTATATTCCTCATTACCCCATAATCTTACTGAAGGATATTTAGGAAATATAGGAATAGTAAAATCAGAGCCATTACTTTGTAACATAATTTCACTTCTTTCTTCACTAAGGAAATCATTCATATCCTCTGCATTTAAAGTTGCTCCGTTATGTATACGAATAGAACCGATATCTTCAATAACATCAACAGTTAAAGTATTGGACTCAATTCTTACTCTTGCCAAATCTGCTCCTTCTAATGTAGCTGTTTCATGAGAAACAAATTGAATTACACCCACTTCAATATCGGAATTAATTACCACCCTATGTCCTTTTGTTCCAGAGAAAGTTGATCCATCAAAAGAACCATAACCAATTACTACAACATCTCCAGCACTAGGAGTTCCTTGAGATTCAAAAGGGCTTCCTGTATTTTGCCAATCAGCATTAGTCGTCCATCTAGTAGTTTCTCCCCAAGATACTGTTCTTTCGACACTTACGTTTTGTGCTGAATTTCCATTATTATAAGCTTGACCTTGGAATGAATAATAAACAGTTAATTCATTTTCGAATAATGCAGATTCACCTGCAGTATAATAAGCAGTATATGGAATTGATGCAGTAGTAGTGATAACATTAGTAGCATCGTCTACTGCATTAATATCACCAACATCCTCTCTTGCATAATCTCCTTCTAATTTTACACGACCTGGAACGTAGTTAGCTTCAGTTCCTGATACGTGAGTTTCATTATAAGTAAACTGATAAGTAATTTGAGGTTTATTTGCATCTGAACTATACTCATGAACTGTTGTTTTCCATGCATAGTTTAATAAATCACCTACCACATCTTCTGTGAATGATGAAATATTATCATTGTTCGTTGCTACTTGTAAATATCCTGTTTCATTGTAACCTGTTACCGTAGCTTGTGCAGGTGTGTATAATGAACTAGTACCTAAAGGAAAAACATATGTACCATTTTGGTATATACTATAAGTTAAACCTCCATCAGAAGCAGTTTCAGTTCCTAATAGATATTTTGAAGTACCAAAACTAGAACCATTATTAACTAAACCAGATTCACCTACTACAACACCAAATTCATTTGCATTAATGATACCTTCTTCCCAAGTTAATTGGTCAGCATAAATTACATTACTTAAATCAACACCATTGGTATTGTTAATCCATAAGTGTTTAAAATAACCTTGTGTTAGATCAGCTATTTGATTTGCAACTAAATCAAATCCAGCTGAAATTGATTGAGTTGACGAACCATTTAATTTTACAAAACCAACAGATGTACTTGTACCTATTGCTCCACCATTATGAATAGAGCCTTGAATTTCTACTCCATAATTATCATATTCAAATGTACCTTGAGTTAAAGAAAAAGAAGAAGCAATAGATAAACGAACATTTTCATCTGCTACACCAGAACCACTCGATTTTAAATAAAAAGTATCGTCTGCATTTGCAAGATTGATAACTAAATTATCTACATTAAATGCTACATCAGGATCTTGTACATCTATAAAATTATTATCAGTACCATTGAAAGTTAATGTGTTTGAGCCTCCAATTGTTAGGTTTGAATTATCATATAAAGTTACATTACCCCCAATAATTATATCATTAGACCCAGAAGATATCTGTGCATCTTCATATACTAATAAATCATTTGCTAATTCAAGATCAGTAGCATTAATTGTTTGATTAATTAGTTTAATATTTTTTGTTGCGATTGAAACTGTTCTACTTGGAAAAGAAGACCTTATAGACAAATTATATAAAGGAACATTCGAAACAAAAGTAGTATTTTTATCAGTATTGATATCAAAAATTATTTCACCTCCAACAATATTATGATAACCATCATCCATTCCTAATGTTAAAAGGTCCATATTTAATTCTGCATCTTGATTGTGTAGAATTAATGTACCATCTGTCATTGAGATTGAGTTCTCGCTGTAAGGAAGAGATAAAGAAGCTGCTTCGTCATTTGTGTCTTCAATACCAAAGATTTCCATTGTTCCTCCAGAAATTGAAAGAGCTCCTTTATGTTGTGTACCAGCATTTGAAGTTTTAAATTGGTTAAGATAGACTTCACCACCTTCTTGTACAAAGAAACCTTGTTCTCTAAGTGTTATACTACTACCTCTTGTAGAAATATTACCTTCATAATCTGAACCGATCACTAATTTTCCTGACCCAGAAACTTTAATACTACCATTGACCATTAAATATTGAGCCGGGAAATAAACTTCTGAAGTACCATCTATCCAAATTCTATTTTCCTCAGCTAAGTCATAATTTCTTTCTCGAGAGGTATACTGATAGATAAAAATATTATCTCCAAAACGAATAGTACCGTATTGTAAAACAAACATACCATTGTCTGTTGTCATCGAACCTCCTGATGTATTACCAACAAAGTTATTTTGATTATTATGTCCTAAAAACTCACAATTTTGTTGAGTTGAAGCATCAAAATTCAGAACATAATTATCCGATGTCCCTTTGTTCATTACAATTTGATAAAATCTTGTTGGTCCATTACTGACAACATATTGATCTTTATCAGCAGCATTAAACTCAACGATTGCATACTGTCCACCAGCATCTGTTGTATAAAATGTATTTAGCTGATTTAAATAGGCTGTTGATTTAAATGTCTCATTATTTCTTCTTGTTGTAAATGATAAATCACCTGAGTTATTAATATCACCACCAATAGTAACATCATGAATTACATTATCTGTTCCCACTGTAAAAGTACCTGATCCTCCAATAATTAAGTCTCCATTTAACATTAAATCTCTTGAGGTATTTGTACCATCACTTTGACCTAATTCAAAAGTACCGTTTTCAACTTCTAATGATGAAATTACAGTTAAATCTGAATCTAAGATCACAGTACCAGAAGTATTAATTACTAAATTATTGTATGGCAAACTATTAGTAAGTGTTGTTCCTGTACCAGAAATTTCAACAGTACCTCCATTTTCAGATAAAAATCCAGTAGCCGTTTGTGAATTGGCTGCAGATGGGAAATTATCACCTTCCATGATAACTTTTCCTCGACCAGACACTTCTCCTAAAGTATGACCTGTTGTTGAACCAACAAGTAAAGTACCGTAATCAGAAATTGTAACTGATGCAGCTTGAATATTATTTGAAGAAATTGTTAAATCTACATTATCTAGAATAACAACATCATCTGTTGAAGAAGGTATTGTTGATGTCCCATCAGGATCTCCTGAAGGATCTTGGGTCCATATTCCTGTATCAGCGGACTCCCAATCACCACTTATTCTAGCATAATAGGCAATTGGAGCTTGATCAGTGATTGTATAGTAGCCATTCCCATCAAAATCTGCATCATCTAAATCAAAATAAACATAGTCTGAACCGTCAAATGTTGCTGTAACACCTGCCACCTCAGTGTACGCTGAAGCATTGTCTGCAGAATACACTAGTTTATATTCAGAAAGGCTTGCGTCACGATTACCAACATAAGATTTAACATTAAATTTAAGTCTTACGGAAGCTGTACCAGTTTTTTCAATATAAAATTTCTTGTTCCATACTCTTAAACCTGAACCATCTGGAGAATTATTAAATGTTTGTCCTGCTTCATCTGACTCACCTATTAATAATCTATCAGTATCATTAGAACCTGAAGTATAATTTTCAATTTCTAGTGGTGATGAAACTATTCTTTGTGGTATAAAATCAGTAGAATTATCATGTCCATATAATCGCATATTTTGATTATGTGTACTGTAAGCAGCTGTTAATCCATCTGTTTCAGAAAGCTCTTCATGTGATATACCATATTTTGCAGTTAAATAATCATTTACTCTTAAACGTGTATATGGATCATCATTGCTATAAACAATAACTTCCATTACTTCACCATCAAATGTATGACTATTATTATTAGTTGATCCAATTTTACCAATAATGTGATCTTGTGTATACCCAGTATTAGAGATTAAATTATTCTTTTCACCTCCATTACCTATGTAATTAACAGAATTAGAAGAGTTTCTATATGTAGAAATCAAACCAAAATCTGCATCGAAAGACCATGGTAATTGATCCTCTTGGCCTGATGTCCCATTAATACCTCTGATGTACAAGTTGTCCTCCCAATACCCCCAAAGTGAACGATTGGATCCTCCATCACCTCCTAGAAAGAAACCTGCATTTACAGTATTTGCTTTCATAACGATATACACTTGATAATCTCCTGATAGATTAATATCTCCAAAAGATAAACCTTCGTGACCTCCTGCTGAAAAATCAACAGCATTATAACCATTGACTGCAGTACCAGAAATTGAGACAGGATAGGTAGCATTCGGATTTGTAGCATCTCTTCCATTACCACTTCTATCTTTCCAAGTGGTAACAATACCAGAGGTTGTAATAATATCAGTATCGGCATTACCTACATCAACATCATCATGGGTTCTAACCACATTTGGTTTTAACCATAATTCTAAATTATCTTTTGGAATATCTTGGGCAAAGATATCAACTGAATAAAGGGTAAGAATCAATAACAGAAGTCTTCCAAAGGATAAGTTCTTTGTTAAATTAATTTGCAGCATATTTATAGATTTTGTAAGAGTATTTCTAAAAAAAAATCTTTTAAAAAGTTTGTTGAATAAAAATATTAGTTATCCCATAACTAACAGTACAATACTATAGATACAAAATTCTTGCTTTTTTTATATTTTCAAAAAAATATTTAATAATATTTATTAGAAAAAGTTTAAAACAATTAAAAAAAGGCTATAAATTCCACTTAAAGTACAATTTATAGCCATTTATTTTAACTTTTTTACATAGTTAAATCTTTCATTACTTCTGATTCAACTATATAATCAATCTGATAAACTTTTTTTGTAATCTCTTTTTGAACTGACTTCATCATTTTTTGTTGATGAATCCTTTTCCCTAAAAATATAGGATCTATTATATTTTCTTTATTTGATATAGTTTGATTAATTATCCATGCAAAAGGAGTAATATTTGCCCTCTTCAAATCTTCTTGTAAACCTTCTGCTTCTCTTATTGGAGTTGTTTCTGGAAGAGCAACTAATATCACTTTTGTAATACTTGCATCTTGAATCATCTGATAAGGTGTATGTAATTTTGAGGCATCAATATTACTTTGTCTTACCACTTGTTTATGATAACTATCAGTCGTATCTAACAATAAAAGCGTATGACCTGTTGGTGCTGTGTCAACCACTACAAATTCACGTTTAGCACTTCGAATAGCTTTAGAAAAAGCATGAAATACCGCTACTTCCTCTGTACATGGAGAATTTAAATCTTCACGTATTAGTTTAATTTGCTCTTCTGTCTTTCCTGCACCTCTCTGAGCAACAGCCTTTTCAATATACGCCTCTGTCTCAACCTTAGGATCTATACGTTCAATCGTCAAAGTTTCTGGTAATTCAGCGAGTTGATTTGTATAGTCTCTTAAATGAGCTGCTGGATCTGTTGTCGTCAAAGTAACTTTATGCCCCCTTTTAGCTAAACCGACAGCAATTGCTGTAGCTGAAACAGTTTTACCTACTCCTCCTTTACCCATCGTCATGATTAAACCTTTTTTATCTTTTTCAAGATCATTGATTAAATCATCTAAATTAGGCATTTCTGAGTTGATCTCTTCTTTTAAATCTTCCTTTCTTATGATTTGTTCTTGTACTTCTTTAGAGAAAACAGAACGTAATTTTTCTAAACCTAGGATATTATAAGGTAAAAGTGGGAATTCTTGCTGTGGTAAACCTGCTAAAGCTAAAGGGATATTATCTAATTGCTTTTTTGCTTTTTGAGCAATCTTTTGCGCATAATCATCTTCTTCTGAAATTGGATTAAAAATACCATTGATCAAAAGTCTCTGATTAGTCATACCCAACTCTGCTAACTCTTGTCCAGAACGAGCAGCTTCCTTTAAGGCAGTTTCTTCCGCTCTTGTCACTAGATAGAAAGTAGTCTGTTTTGGATCTTTCAAAACCTCAACAACTTCTTTATATCTTTTATGATTACTTTTTAACGCAGTTGTTGGACCAATACAAGAAGCTCCTTCATTATGATCAAGGAAAGTATTCCAAGCATCAGGTAATTCTAATAATCTTAGAGTATGCCCAGTCGGTGCTGTATCAAATACTATATAATCATACTCTTCGGGATTAGCTTCGCCTGAAATAAATCTTGTGAACTCATCAAATGACGCTATTTCTACAGTACACGCTCCTGAAAGTTGTTCTGTCACTTTATTTCTATAGGATGGTGTCGCTAACATCCCTAATGAAGAAATTGCACGGTTTTTATAAGATTCACCCGCTTCTTCTGGGTCAATATTAATTGTTGATAATTGTGGTAGATCAGGGTGTTTCGCAATTGTTTTATCACCTACATTTGTTGCTAAAACATCTGATAAATTAGATGCAGGATCAGTACTAATTAATAATACTTTGTTTCCCTCATCTGCTAATTGAACCGCTACCGCACTTGATAATGAAGTTTTTCCTACTCCCCCTTTTCCCGTAAAGAATAAGAATTTTGTATCTCTAAAATTCATAATAATAAAAAGGTAGCTTCCTCTATTCGAACAAGCTACCTCATCAATTTATTTTTTTGTATAATATTTATCTCTGAAATAGAAGGCTAATTTGACTAAGCCTATCAATGCAGGCACTTCTACTAAAGGACCAATCACACCTGTAAAAGCTTGTCCTGAATTGATTCCAAATACACCAATGGCTACTGCAATCGCTAATTCAAAGTTATTACCTGTTGCAGTAAAAGCTATAGATACATCTTTTTCATAATCAGCGCCAAAGAATTTGGCTAACATGAAACTTAGAACAAACATTGTTACGAAGTAGATCACTAAAGGAACTGCAATTCTTACTACATCCATTGGAATCTCTACAATCATTTGTCCTTTTAATGAGAACATCAAGACAATTGTCAATAATAAAGCTACTAATGTAATTGGTGAGATTGTTGGAACAAACTTGTTTTCGTACCAATCTTTACCCTTTACGGCTACTAAGATTTTACGGCTTAAGAATCCTGCTAGGAAGGGTATACCTAAATAGATAAATACACTTTCTGCAATTTGCCCCATAGTGATATCTACAACAGCACCATCAAATCCAAATAATGGAGGTAAAACTGTGATAAATACATAAGCATATACACTATAGAATAATACTTGGAAAATACTGTTTAAAGCAATTAAACCAGCTGCGTATTCTGAACTTCCTTCCGCTAAATCATTCCAAACAACAACCATTGCAATACATCTTGCTAAACCAATAAGAATTAAGCCTGTCATGTATTCTGGGTAATCATGTAAGAAAATTAACGCTAAGGCAAACATTAAAATTGGACCTACAATCCAGTTTAAAACTAAAGAAACTGATAATACTTTTACGTTCGTAAATACTTTACCCATCTCTTCATATTTCACTTTTGCTAAAGGTGGATACATCATTAATATCAATCCAATAGCTAACGGGATATTTGTTGTCCCTACAGACATATTATTGATAGAATCTGCTGCACTAGGGAATAAATAACCAATCCCTACTCCTATTGCCATAGCCAAGAAGATCCAAACTGTTAAATAACTATCTAAAAAGGACAACTTCTTGGGTTGTTTAGTTGGGCAAATAGGATCTTCAATATTTAATTTATTTTCCATGTAACGTTGTAGTTAAAATGTAATTAGGTTTATATTTTTGAAAAAGCATATAGTAATTCACGAGCAATTTGACGACACCTTTCGTCGTATTTTTCTTCTTGCTCTGGAGTTCCATCAAATGCTTTTGGATCTTCAAATGGTAATGAAATTCTAGTTGCTCCAGGTATAAATGGACAGTTTGCATCGGCATGACCACAAGTCATTACAGCTCCAAAACCTGATTGTGGATTAAAAGAATGATGATAAGCTTTTGAAAAACCGATCACAGCAGGTTGGTTTTCATTGTATTTAATTGCATAAACAGGATTCTCTTCATTTGATAATTTTTGAATCTTTAAACCTGCTCTTTCTAATGCATTGGCAGCAGATGGAAATAATGCTGTAGCTTCAGTACCTCCTGAATAGGCAAATACATTCGTAAATCCATAATGATAAGCTGCAATTTGCGTCCAAACTTGTGACAAATGACTTCGTCTAGAATTGTGAGTACAAATTAAAATCAAATTAGCTAGTCCATCCTCTGCTAATTTCGTTTTGACAAAATTTGAAATAACCTCTAAAGCTTGTTTTCTTTCATTTGAAATTAAATGAAATTCTTCTTTAGCTGATACGATGTACTGATCTAATGTTGTATTAGTAGTGTTTTCCATTTTTTATTGATTTTTTAATTAACACTCACAGTTTTTATTTGGGGTGATTTTATCAGATGAGTTCGTAAAGAAATCTTTGATATCTTTCCATACTTCATCATTGATACAATAGGCAATACAATTTCCTGTAATTGTACCTTTAATAAGACCAACTTTTTTTAATTCAGATAAATGTCTAGAAACAGTAGATTGTGCAAGTGGTAAATGTTCTACCAAATCACCATTAATACAATCTGGGCTGCTGATTAGATACTCTAATATTGCTAATCTTGCAGGGTGACCAATTGCCTTTAAGATTTCGGCTCTTCTTGTCACTTCTTCTTTGAATCCTTCTATCTTTGTAATTCCCATATCGCAATATTACGATATTACTATATTGTACACAATTCTTGTATGTTAATAAAAAGTAAATTATTCATTTGAAGAATGGTAAAGGCTTATAAAATTGAATAATTACAAAACTATCTTTATTAAGAAAAATGAGTTGATAAAGTTTTTCTCATTTAATTAAATTAATAATAAAAGTATTTAACGTCTCCCAACAAAATATACAAGGCATTTAAATTATCCTCAATTTTACAAAGCTAGATAAGATAAAAACTACTGTTTTATGGAAATGATGTCTATTAAAAATGTATTTCTAGGAACTCTTGTTCTCTCAGGAATATGGTTTAGTATTACTTTAATTAGAAAGTTAAATCTAAGAATTAAAGAAGGTAAAATTGAAAAAGAAAGTAGCTTGCTACTTGCTATCACTGGTTTTGTAGCCAATTTTATGGATACATTAGGTATAGGTTCTTTTGCAATAATGACCAGTTCTTTCAAAAATTTCAAACTCGTAGAGGATAAAAAAATCCCTGGAACTTTAAATGTTGGAGTTGCTATAGTTTGTATTGCACAAGCTTTCATCTTTATTACAGCTGTACCCGTTGAAACAACCACTTTAATTTCAATGATAGTGTCAGCTTTAGTTGGAGCACTAATTGGTGCTAGAGTTGTTTCAAAAATGGATAAGACAACAATTCAATTAGTGATGACAATAGCGTTATTTGTCATGGGGGTTACAATGATTTTAGGGAAGATGAATGTTTTTCCTGTTGGTGGTGATGCAATGGGGCTGGAAGGATGGAAGTTAATTGTAGCATGTGGTGCTAACTTCATTTTTGGTGCTTTAAATACTGTTGGAGTTGGTTTGTTTGCACCCTGTATGGTGACAGTGTATTTATTGGGATTGAACCCTGCCGCTACTTTTCCTATTATGATGGGAAGTACCGCATTATTGGTCCCTTTTGCTGGTATAAAATTTATCAAAGAAGATGTACATAGCATGAAAGCATCTATTTTGATTAATATCTTTGGAACTATTGGCGTATTGGTTGCGGCATTCTTTGTCAAATCATTAGATCTTAATTTACTTCAATATTTAATCATTTTTGTAGTCGCATATACTACTTGGTTGATGGGTAAATCATTTGTTATTTCGAAAGTAAATAATAGGAAGAATTTAAAGCAAAAAATAGTCTAAAAATAAAGCACTTAAGAAATTCAACTTAAGTGCTTTTTTGTTTTATTCATCCTCTTCTGAAAAGTTCATCATTCCTGATAAAAGATCAGAGAAGACATTACTTTTAATAAGGTTATGTTTACTCAATTGACTGAATTCTGCCAAACCATGCAGTACAAATTCCATTAAATAATAGGTTTCTTCTAGCGACTCATTTGGATATTTTTTCTCGACAACCTTTCTTAAATTCGGAACACTATCCAAGACTTTTTTGAAATCATCTTCTGAAGCGTCATTGATCAAATCAACTTTATAACCGTCTCCAAACCATTCTACTATTGGTTGGTATACATTATCACCCATTTTCTTTGCTTGTTCTGGAGATGGGAAATAATTAATAAACTGCTTTCTGATCGCTTTACTGATTAAGCTTTGAGCAACTTCTCCTGCCCCTTCCTGTTCTCCTTCATATACCAATTCAATTTTACCGGTAATAGCAGGAATAGTCCCCACTAAATCAGCAACACGAATATAGGTTTTAATTTCACCATTGATTAACGCTCTTCTTTCCGCTGCAGAATAAAGGTTTTCCATTGATGAAATAGTCAAACGAGCAGAAACTCCACTTTTCTCATCAACATATTCATTAGCACGGGCTTCAAAAGCTACTTGTTCAATAAGATTTCGTGTAATATCATTAATTTCTACTGTTTCAAGTTGAGAAGGTTTAATATCCGCTTCTTGTTCGGTGATTTTCCTAGCTATTTGTAGATCTTTTGGATAATGGGTAATTATTTGTGTTTCAATTCTATCTTTCAAAGGCGTTACAATACTGCCTCTATTGGTATAATCCTCAGGGTTAGCAGTAAATACAAATTGAATATCAAGTGGTAATCTTAATTTAAAACCTCTAATTTGAATATCACCTTCTTGTAAGATATTGAATAATGAAACTTGAATTCTTGGTTGAAGATCAGGCAACTCATTGATGACAAACAAACCTCTATGTGATCTAGGTATTAAACCATAATGTATCACTCTTTCGTCAGAGTAACTTAACTTATTTGCTGCAGCTTTAATTGGATCAATATCACCAATCAAATCAGCTACACTTACATCAGGTGTTGCTAATTTTTCTGTATATCTATCTTCTCTTTTCCACCACCCAATTTTTGTATTATCACCATTTTCTGTCAAAAGATCTTTTGCTTTTATAGATAATGGTTGAAATGGATCATCATTTAAATCTGCTCCTTCTACTACTGGAATTACATCATCTAAAAGGTTTACTAAAAGTCGAGCAATACGTGTTTTTGCTTGACCTCTTAATCCTAATAAATTGATATTATGCATAGAAAGTATACCTCTTTCCAGCTCAGGAATCACCGTTTCTTCATACCCCCAAATCTCAGGAAATGGGCTTTCACCTTTCTTTAATCTATCAATTAAATTATTTCTTAACTCCTGTTTTATAGATTTTGATTGGTAGCCTGCATCCTTTAACTCACCAAGCGTTTTAATATTTAGTTTTTCGTCAAGAGTAAGTTGAGTGTATTCTTTCATAATATGTTTTGTTGTTTCTATCTTTTTCTTTTGCTTTTGTTGTAATCTGTAAAGATCATATCTCCTAATCCTTTTAGACCACTGTAATACGCATTACCATTATTCGCTTCAGTAAACTCTTGTACAAATTGCTGTAAGTATGGATCTGAAGCGATCATAAAGGTGGTGATTGGTATTTTGAGCCGCTTAGCTTGAGCTGCTAAGTTGAGGGTTTTATTGACGATCTTTCTATCCAAACCAAAACTATTTTTATAATACCCTGCTCCTTCCTTTATACAAGAAGGTTTGCCATCTGTAATCATAAAAATTTGTTTATTGGTTGTCTTTTTTCTTCTGAGAAGATCCATAGCCAATTCCAGCCCTGCTACAGTATTTGTATGAAAAGGTCCTACTTGTAAATAAGGAAGATCTTTGATGTTAATTTGCCAAGCATCATTTCCAAAAACAATAATATCTAAAGTATCTTTTTTGTACTTTCTTTTGATCATCTCTGATAATGCCATTGCCACCTTTTTTGCTGGTGTAATTCTATCTTCACCATACAAAATCATAGAATGAGATATATCGATCATTAAAACTGTAGAAGTTTGGGTTCTGTATTCTTTTTCTACAACTTCTAGATCCCCTTCATCAATATTAAAGTTATCGATACCATGGTTTATTTGTGCATTTCTGATGCTATCAGTCATGGATATTTGCCCCATTGAATCTCCAAATTGAAAGGCTCTTTTATCAGGTGTGTATTCATCACCTTTATTTCCTGAATAAGGCGTTTTATGATCTCCAGCCCCTCCCTTTCTGAGCTTCCCAAATATCTCATCTAAGGCTTGTTGACGTATACTTTGCTCACTTTTGGCAGTTATTGTAGGGTCTCCATTAGTTACTGGGTCTTCCTTTACGTAACCTTTATCTTTCAAGTCTTGATAAAAGTCGCCCATACCATATCCTTCATTAGTAATGTTATATTGTCGGTCAAGATCATTCATCCAAGAGATTGTTTCACCAACATTACCTGATGTGATATTTATTAATTCTAAAAAAATTTTAAGTAGATCTTGAAAAGTGTTGCCTCCCTCTACTTCAGGGGGTATATATTCTGTAAACCGATATCCGATCATTGGGTGTTGAAGTTAGATTTTTTAATTTCTAAACAAGTTAACAAAATTAGGAACAGATAAAAATCGGAATTGTTTACAATTATTTAAGTTTACTTTATCATGTAAATTAATATTAGTTTTTAATATTGAATCATCTTCTTTCCTCTATGTCAAATAAGCCAGATACCTTTTTAAAAATTCATTTTTTATTTCCACTATTGGATAATCTTTATCTGCATAGATGTAATTCATTCCAATGCCATCTAATTCAGAAATGAATAAGTAGCTATAAACCTTTTGATTTGGAAGCCCTTCAAAAAACCTTAGAGTAAACTGTAATAATACTTCAAATCTTTCTTTTATGAGGTCTTCCAAAACTAATCTAGTAGATGGTTGGAACATCAAATTCATGTACAATCTAAATTCATCCTTTTCGTTCACCATCCCTTCAAATGCCTGATCTACTAAATTTCTAATTTTTTCTTCAGCTGAAAGAGAATCATCTATATTCTTATTCATTTCATAAACCTGTTGTGTTGTTCGTTCAAAAATAGCTCTTAACAACCCATTCTTATTTTTGAAATGATGAAATATTAATCCATGCGAAACGTTAGCAGCAACACCAATTGCAGATACAGGTGTTTTATCAAACCCCTGTTCTGCAAAAAGTGCACTTGCAACATCTATAATCTGTTCTTTTTTATCCATAAAATTATCATTAACTGATTAATCAATCAGTGTATAAGTTAAAAATAAATAAACATAGTTGTTTTTACAAAGATTAATCTTCGAATTGTTCAGATGGATGTGCCCATTGATGTGGTTCTGCGTAAGGACCTGTCATTGTTGTTTTAGATACGATACCATCAAGGCAACCTTTTGTCAATTCTCTTGCAAACCAGTTTTCTAGAGGCATTTCAGATTTTACAGGTAAACCAATGTTGTGTGGCGTACTATATCTTCTACCATAATGGTGTTTTTCACCTGCTACGAAAACTACGTCTGGCTTCAATTCTTCTTCAGCGATTTCCATCAATTTAGTAGCTAGACGCTTACCTTGGTGTTCTGGTAATACTGCAAGTGGCGCGATTACATAACATTTTAAATGTGGAGCTTCATCGATTGTGATTGGTGTATAACATGCGTGACCAACGTTTTCGATGATAATTGAATAGCTTCCGTCGTCGATCATGTCTACTGCTAGTTGAGCATATAGTTTTGCATGACGTTCATCGTAGATACCTCCTGCTTCTTTGAAAGCAGTGAATTCGATATCGTAGGCTAATTGTTTGTGTTCTGTGTTTTGTGCATCTGTGCGATACAATTCTTTTGATTTACTCATGGTTAATAAAATTAGATTTAATTCAACTGACTAATCAGTCAGTTGTTATTAGTAACGTCAATTATATATTTAGGTTACATTTTACTGAAAAAATTATATACTGTTTGTCTTTATTAAAACTTATGATTTTAAAACAAAAAAAAGGACACCCTACTAGGATGTCCCTTTAACATAATTAATCTATTCTCTAACGCTCTCTTTATTATAATCTTTAATTATTTCCAACCTTTTAGTACATCGAATCCAACGCGTACACCTGCCATAACTTGGAAGTAGCCTTCTTTTGTTGGATCAAAACCTGATGCTGCTGGCTTAGTATTTGGAGCAGTGCTGTAGTAATCTTGAGCATTGTCCATGTACATACCTACAAGGTGGAATCTAATATTTTTACCTTCCCAAGGGTAATATTGAAGTGCAAGTTCGAATTGATTTACCTGATCAATTTCTGCAACAGAACCTTGTGCTAAGCTACCGTCAATATCACGAATGTTGTTGTACACATACTTCACATATGGTTTGAATTTCTTACCGTTATACATCACCTTGATAGGCATTGATTGGTATAACTTGTCATCTTGGAAGTTTGGCATATTTGCTGACATTGCGTAGTCAGTATCAATAATGAAATCGCCAAAGAACCATTGTAGACCTACGTTTGCTGAGAATGGAGTACTAGAATTTAAATCTTCTTTATCATCGATTACAGTGAATGACGCTGCTGTATTGATTTTATCTTTGATAATATATCCATACCAATAGACGTTGTATTCAAAGTTATGCTGATTACCAAGTGAATCTAAATCTTGTGAATTTAGAATTTGAACACCAAATGATTGACCTGAAGTTGTATTATACTGCGCAGTGATTCCTGTCTTGTATACACCAAGGTTATATCCCATAACAGACCACATGTATACATCATTTGGATCATAATATTGTTCGAATGTACCAACATTCATAAAGCCTTTACCAGCTTGGAAGAACCAGTGACCATTATCTGATTGGTAAAATAAATTCGCATATTGAATTGCATCAGAAATACCACTTTCTCCAATATTATTTGTCGTTGGTGATAATAAGAAACTAAAACCTATATTTTTAGATAAAAGACCATCAATACCAAAACGGAAATCTGAAAATTGGAATTTTTGATCTGCTGCGATATAATCACCATTGTTATCTATTTGACCGTAGGCTCTATAGTCCATACGTGCATCTAGAGTTACAGATAAGTTCTTCTTAAAGAACTCTCCATATTTTTTTTCTTTTACAGCAACTGAATCTTTATTAGTAGTGTTATCAGTTGTGTCTTGTGCTTGAACATTGGCCAAAACCAATAATAAAGAAGCAACGAATAAAGTAAATTTCTTGATCATAATTGTCTAGTGTGTAGTTCCTTTTTTAAAAGGAGAATCTATGTGTTGAGATTGTTTATTGAAATATCTGAGATAACGAAGTGTGTTTTGAGAATGCTTAATAAAGGCAGCGAAGTTTAATAATTTAGAATCTTCTTCTAATTGGGTAAGAATTCGATAAGAAATCATATTCACCTCGCCAGCCTTTTAGATTAGATTGTAATCTCAGGAAATATATTTTTTATTTTTCTAATTCTGGAGCTTCTTTAATACAAAGTGTTTTGTATTTGATCACACCATCTACTACGTCTCTTTCTACACCGTGGATATCTTTTTCATAACCAGGGAAAGCATTTTCATACTTTTCTAAGATCGATAAGTAATTGAAGATTGATCTTCCTTCTTCATCTAGAATTTCACCACCCATCATTACTGGGATGCCCGGAGGATAAGGAACAAGCATCACTGCAGGAATTTTGTTCATCATGTCTTCAAGGTGAGTATATTCTACATTTTTACGAACTACTTGCTCATAAGCATCAGCAGGTTTCATTGCTTGTTTTGGAAGGTGTTCGAATGCTGATTGCATTTGTTTTAAGAAGTCATTCTCTCTATAGAAGTTGTGCATTGCATCACAAAGGTCTTTTAAGCCCATTGTTGCATACATATCTGATTCTTCTAATAAATTAGGGAAGATTTCTTTGATAGAAGTATTGTTATCGTAATCCTTTTTGAAGTTTAAAAGAGCTGATAATAATTCTCCTTGTTTTCCTTTTGAAGTACCAAAAGAGTGTAACATTAAGAATGAATAAGTATCTGTTTTCTCATTTACAATACCTTTATTCATTAAGTAATCTGCTACAATTCCTGCTGGGATGCCTTGTTCAGTATAAGTACCGTCAGCGTTGATACCAGGCGTAGTGAATGTTAATTTGATAGGATCAAGAAGAACAAAATCATCTTCAAGGTTATCAAATCCATGCCACTTGTCTTGAGGATTTAAAATCCATGCATCTTGGTTAGAAGCTAATATTTCAGGAGCTGTTTCAGCAAAAGATTCTCCTTTATATTCAGTTGGTTGCCACATATTGAAGAACCATTCTCCTTGTGCCGCAAACTCAGCATTCATCTTTGCAACTCTTTGTCTTAAAGCAATTGCATCCAAGATATTATCATGACTCATTTGCTCACCATTATCGTGCATCATTTTAGTAGATACATCAAGTGAAGCAATCATTGGGTAGTTTGGTGAAGTTGAACCGTGCATCATGTACGCTTCGTTGAACTCATCTGGATCGATTGTTTCCTTATCACCATCCTTGATATGAAGCATTGAAGCTTGAGAGAAAGCATTCAATAACTTATGTGTTGAGTGAGAAGTAAACACTGGAGGGTGTTCTTTGTTCTCATCAGGAGTCATTCCGTAGAATCCATCATAGATTTTGTGGAAACGAGCGTATGCATACCATGCCTCATCAAAGTGCATGTATTTTACATGATCTCCTAATTCTTTTTTCACTTTACGAACATTGTAAGCTAATCCGTCATACGTTGAGTTTGTTAAAGCAGACATAACTATGTCTTTGCCCATATCCTCATCCGTAACGATTGCTGACTCTGATTTTTTATGTAAAGCTGCATTCGCTGTCATTTCTGACATTTTAACCGGTCCAATAATACCTAACGCATTACGTCTTGGCATCATGTACATTGGTTTTGCATTCGTGATCACCATGGCATAGTTCAATGACTTATGGCAGTTACGATCTACTAATGCTAAATCGTTTCTTGATACTTGAGATCTCCAAATGATTTGGTTTACTGTAGAAGTACCGTTTAAAACGTAATACGATTTATCTGAATTAAATGTCTCAGAAGCAAATTTTTCAGAGTCACCAATTGGACCTGAGTGATCTAATAAAGATCCTAAATCTGGAACTGAAATTGAAAGATCAGAACGTAAAGTATTTTCACCAAAGAAGTTATAAAGTGCTGTACCTGCAGGAGATTTTTTGAATCCTTCGCCACCCATATGACCAGGTGTGTGCCATGCATATTTATACTCGTCTACATATTTTACTAAACCTTTAAAGAAAGGACCATAATTACTTTCAACATATTCTTTAATCATATGTGAAAGACGTCCTGCCATAAAAGTAATTGTATCATCATCTAACCAATAGAAACCATTTGTAGCTTCCAATATTTCAGTTGGGATATCAGTTGCTTCGCTTTTTTCAGCTAAGATGAAAATTGGTAAATTTTTAAATTTTTGACGTAATTCTACTATTGTATCTTTTTTCAATTGATCATCTGCATCCATGTTGATGTCGATCAATACACCAGCGATTTCTCTTTGGCTAGCACATAGGTCAATTACGTGATTTAATTTCTTTGAAGTTAATGTTGTAATGTTATCCTTTCTAAGCGTTTCAACTAATTCATTCAGTCGTTGTTTTTCAAACTCATCACGAAGATGATCAGCGACTACCAATAATGGCCATTCTAATAGATTCATAATTGTATTTTATTTGTTGTTTTTCTTGATGTTACAAAGGTGAGTGTTTTAGATTTAAATCGTTGGTAAATAATTACTTTCGATTGGTAAATTTTGCACTAATTCCTTTTTCTGTAGTAACATTACTCTTTGTTATACGCACATTAAAAAAGATTAAATTTCTTAATCTGCTTGAAGAATTTTAATTTTTGTCTGTTGTTGACTTTATACTCTCATCTCCAAAAATTCTTATATCTCTTTGAAGAAGTGATTCATATAAAGGTTTGATACCCATTGCTCGCATCATCATTGCAGCAACTAGGCAAACTATACCCATAGGTAATAAAAGTTGATATTGCCCTGTTAATTCCGCCATTAAAATTACGCCCGTCAAAGGTGCTCCTACAACCGCTGTAAAAAATCCAGCCATTCCTATAATTGCTAGTTCAGCAGAATATTGACTTAGACTAGGTGCAATCAGAGCATATACTTTTCCTAAAGAAGCACCTATAAACAGCATTGGAGAAAATACACCACCAACAACTCCACTACAAAATGAAATTGTACCACCTATTAATCTTCCAAAAATTAATGCTATTAAATCAGATAATGATTGAGGTTCATTCAAGTGATTAGCAAGTAATTCCATACCTGAACTATTGTAATCTGAATCAATTTGGTATAAAAGAGCGAATGAAAGAGCTACAACAATAAATGTAGTGTATGGTACCTTAGCTTTTAATACATCAAATACTTTGTAACCCATTTTTAATGCATATAAAAATGCTGCTCCAGTAATTGCCATAAAAATTCCGAAAAATACAAAAGTTAAATAATGTATTTGAGAAATAGCTTCAATGTGGTTTACTCCTACAGGTATATCTAATTTATCTCCAACAATAAATTGTGCTACCCATGTACTAACAAAAGAGGCAATCATAATGCCTGTATATGATCTGAAATTAAATTTAAAAGAGGGTCTCATCTCTTCTATCACCAATAAAACACCTGCTATTGGTGCATTAAATGCTACTGCTAAACCAGCTCCTGCACCACAAGCTAATAGGTGATTTTTGATATCTACTTTACTATATTTAGGTCCTTTCCAAAACCTAGTTAGCATTTCACCTATGGCACCTCCCAGATGAATAGTTGGTCCTTCTCTACCAACAACCATCCCTCCTAATTGTGCAGCTATACCACCAAAAAATTTAACTGGAACTACTTCTTTCCATTTAATTTTTCTCTTTCCAATCATGGTTCCTTCAACTTCCTGGACACCACTTCCTCCAGCTTCAGGAGCAAACTTTTTCACCAAGATGTAGGAAATAAAAGTACCGAGTGCCATTATGATAACAACGCCAGTATCTGATGTATATTCAGCAATAAATTCTCTAAATATATTAAGGTGATTCGTAAGGTAATTGTATATTCCTCCAACTAATCCGACAAGAATACCTACTGCCAATGAGAGAACTAATAGTAGTCTTGTTTCCTTTGTTATTTCTTTTCGTGTTTGTAATTCCATAATAATGAATCGAGACAAAGTTTATTTGATAAAATATGTTGACGAATTCAAGCGATGAGTGTCATTAAAGTTTGATTGATAAATAGACTACGGTGTTAAACAAGTATTACAATTTAAATCAGTGAAGTCATGAAAGGTGGTTGTAGAAAGAATAGTAGAGGTAAGACTAAAAGTTATTTTTAATAAAATATGATACTTCATTTATTTCATTACTTGTACTCTTTTTTTATTTTAATATATATCTAACTGATTCTTTGCTGTTTAATAACACAGTAAATGTCATTTTTTTTATTTATTGATATGAAAATAATTATTTGGATAGGTCTAACTATTAATTTTAAATGAAAAAGAGAGAAAAAGTGAACTAATACCTTTCCTCTCTTTATTTATTTTTATTGAAATTAGAAAGAAACTTTACCCATGTACATTAAGATCACTGCAGCAATACCTGCTAACATAATTAAGATCTCAATAATTCTTTCATTTCTAGTATAAAGTTGTTTTCCAGCTTTAACATCATCTTTATGTGCCATTCTGTAGAAAGGAATACCAATTGCGTAGAAAATCATTGCCATTAGTAAGTAACTAACTCCAGCAGCATAAATTAACCAGATACAGTATAACGTTGCGAATACACCGATTAATAAAGCTTGCTTTCTTTTCTTAGCATCTTTGATAACATCTTCTCCAGAAGCTGCTTTCCATAAATACATTGCTGACAATAAGTAAGAAGGTAGAATCATCACACCTGCGATATCAATTGCTGCTAAATATACATCACTTGCAAAAGCTACACAAAGCATACCTGCTTGCATGATACCAGATGAGATAAACATTGCTACTGCAGGAGTTCCGTTTTTGTTTTCTTTTTTGAAGAATGCGGGTAATACACCATCTTTAGCTGCATCGTGAGGTACCTCTGCAACTAAGATTGACCATGCAATCCAAGCACCAGATACTGATAATAAAACTGCAATATTTACAAAAGTAAGGCCCCATTTACCAACAGCTATTTCTAATAAACCACCTGTAGATGGGTCAGCAAGTTTTGCTAAATCAGGTTGGTGCATTAAACCAAATGCTAATACTGAGATTAAAACATACATTAATAATGCAGTAATGAAACCAATGATTGTTGCTTTACCTACATCTGAAGCCTTTTTTGCTTTAGAAGCGATAACTACAGCACCTTCAATACCAATGAAGCACCATAGAGTAACAAGCATTGTAGATTTTATTTGAGCACCTAATCCTGCAAGATTGTAAGTTTCTCCCCAGAAATCATGTGTTAATGTACTCACTTTGAATGTTATAATAAGTACGCCAATTACGATGATCAAACCAACAAATTTCGCGATTGTAGAAATTGTGTTGATGAATGTCATATTTGCACCAGAGATAGATAAGAAGTTAATTGCCCATATTAAAACTGATCCTAAAACAATTGTTTGCCAGCCATGATTTAATAATACAGGGAAGAATGCACCAAGAGCATCATTAATCATTACTGCAAATGCAACGTTACCTAATGCTGCACTTATCCAATATCCCCAAGCTGAGTTAAAACCTATATAACGGCCAAAACCTGCTTTTGCATAACCATAAATACCTGAACTAATATCTGGGCGACTATCTGATAATGATTTAAAGGCTAACACTAATAAGCCTACGCCAATACCTGAAATAATCCAAGAGATAATAACTGCTCCTAACGAGGCTGAAGCTGCCATATTTTGTGGGATATTAAAAATACCTCCACCGATCATCGAGCCAAATACGATTGCCACGAGACCCATTAATCCAACTTTAGTAGATTTTTGTGCCATAATTGTTTATTTATTTTAATTGTATTGATTTCAAAAGGAATGAAACACTTTTATTTCAGTGTTACTTTAAATTATGAATAGATAATTATTTCACCTTATTTTTATCGTATTCTATATCAAAAGATTTTTCTTTTTTTGACTTACTAGTTTTAAAAATTGATTGTTTCTCCAGTGTAGTCATCTGAAAACATATCAAAATCATCATTAATATCAATGGTAAATTGATTTTCTAGGTTTAAATCATTAAAAACTTTTTCAGTTTCTTCGTCTGTTAAATTAAATGTGTCTAATAGATCAAATTTTTCTGATATTAATAAATTGTCATTTGATTGAGCGTGCATAATGTTGTTTATTTTATGTGATTGTTTTTGATTATGATACAAAGATGGCTGAATCAAAAAAAAAGGATTAGTAAATAAATTAGAGGAATTGGTATAAAATAATTTTTCTATAAAAAAAGCCCTAATTAGGTCTTAAAATGAAGGTATTTAATCGTAAATAATTTACAAGTAAGTAAAAAACAGAAAAAGCGACTATTAATTTATGTCTAGTACTATGATAAATAAGCTATGATTTAAGAAGATTTTTCTAGTCTAGTGACATATATATGATAAGTGTTTGATATAAATTATATTTTACCAATTAGAAATAATTTTTTACTTATCAAACTTTTATAAAAAACTGACTTTTGTACTATCAAATAACAACACTAACGCACTACATCATGAAATTCAACACAAAACATTGGTATTATAACTTATTTGTAGGGTTATTATTAATTACAATTAGTTTTTATTTTCTCATCAATCCGCTAATGGATATTTATTTTGCTAAAATCTCATTTAGTTTCTTTTTTATAATAAATGGGTTATTTCAATTCTTTATTGGTCTACTTGAATTAAAGAAAACCATTAGAAGAGGTTGGGATCTTATATCTGGTATTTTATCGGTAGGTCTTGGAATTTATTTAATGATGAACTTATCGATGACTTTAGAAATATTGAATATTGTAATTTCAATATATTGTATTTATAAAGGAATTGAACAAATGTCAGCTTCATTATATCTTCAAGCCGAGAAACTAGGATGGACATTCAGCAGTGGTTTATTGAGCATTCTTATTGGTATAACTTTATTATTTTTCCCTCACCTATCTCCTTATATAATTTATGTTCTTATCAGTATAATGATCATGAATTTGGGTTGGATGGAATTAATAGTTGCAAGTATTTTTTTTAAAAAGGTAAAACTTCAAAGTACATTAGGCAAAATATGAAATTAGTTAGTCAAATTTTGTGATTCACTAGAAGTGAAAAACAGTTAAACTTAATATAATACAAAAACATTCAAAACAACATCACAATGAAATTCATCACAAAAAACTGGTATTTGAATATATTAGTAGGACTATTATTTGTTGCTTCTAGCTTTTATACAATATATGATCCTTTGATTAGTTACGCCTCTGCTGCTGTACTATTTAGTATTTTATTTTTAGTAAGTGGTATAACTCAAGTTTCCTTTGGAATCAGTAATTTAGGAAAACATCAAAGTGGTATTTGGGATATTTTTGTTGGATCAATTACTTCTTTACTTGGTATTTTTCTAATGAGCAACATTGGGTTTAGTATGGAAACATTAGTTTACTTTATTGGATTCTTTGCGATTTATAAAGGTTTAGAACAAGTTATTATCGCTATGACCACAAAATTTAAAGGATATGGTTGGATTGTTTCAAGTGGTATTATTAATATCTTATTTGGTATGATGATTCTGTTTAATCCTTTCCTAGGTACTATGACGGTGGTATTCTTAATCAGCTTAGGTTTATTAAGTACAGGATGCATGGAAATACTAATAGGTATTCAACTCAAAAAAAGACAGAATTTAGAAGAGCATCTAAAAGTTGCTTAATTCATATATTGATAACCCTTTGATTTCACGATCAAAGGTTTTTTTTTATATCATTAAACTAATTCATTCCCATAACATTGATAACATTTATTTGGAATCTTCTAAATATTATATAAATTTGAGTTGAATTTAACTTTAATACTACGTCAAAATTCGCAACTTAATAAATACCATTCAACTTCAGATTATTATGAAGCATTCTACCTTTAACGATCGATATAAATTATTTGGATTCCTACTCATTACAATTTTAAGTACTTCCTTTAAAGTAAATGCGCAATCCATTAAAGAGAAATATCCCATTTATTCTAGTGCGGATACGGAAATCGAATATGCATTAGAGAGTCTGTATGGTTATAAAGGAACAACCGAAATAAAAAATGTATATACTGGCAAGAAAAAAGGGCAGTATAATTATGGCATTTACGGAATCAATTTCACGTATAATAAAACAGTTAATCAAAAGGAATTAGAGGCTTTGATTTCTAAAATCGAAAAGGATTATGGTATTGATCTAAAAGTACAAATGCGTACAGAGACAGATCAAAAATACAAAGGATCAAAGAAAAATATTGAATATGAATTAAGTTACATCAATAATCAACTTGTTTTTAGCTATGAAGATTTTGATTATTATTCTAAATACCGAAAAAAAGCCTTGAAGGATAATATTAAGGATTTTCGTAAAAAGAAATTAGAAGGAAAAGTTGTTATCACTAAAGATGATTCATTATAAAAAAGTCTTCTCTGAATTAATCAGAGAAGACTTTTTCTTTAGAGGTATTTCGATTTTATGTAGTAATAAATTAATGGACCGAAGATTAAAATTAAAAATATAGGTAGGAAATATACTCCTAACCCACTGGCCTCAATCTGTGTCACTTGATAAATAATAAAACCAAAACAGACTAAAATAATTAATTTAATCAAACGTATTAAACGTGTTGCATTTGTATACTGTTCTTCTGCATTTGCATCTGTAATCTTAAGAGGATAGTTAAACAAATGTGGTATTTTATTAACTAATGTAAGAAGTATGTATAAGAATGTAGAAACTAAGGGCAGAAATACTAAAATTTTCTTGGATCCATAATGATCAGGATTTCCTAAAGCATTAAAATGAACGGCGACTTTTTCAGGTAGGTCACTATAAGCCTTAATAAGAATACCCCATACTACAAACAATAAAACAATACTAATTACTTCGAGCGATTTATCATAAGTGGATAAATGTAACTTTATTTTGGGTTGCTGATTCATAACGTTAGTAATTTAAAAATATAAGATAGTACATATTTATTGTACGTATTACATTTACAAATGTTTGTTAACTTCAGCTAAAATTATAAAAATAATTATAATTTACTGATTTTGAGAGATAAACTCTTTTCCACTGATATCAATAAATTTAATATTCAAATCTTCAATTGTATTATTTTCATATGGCATTTTCAAGATTGCTTTACTTCCTAAAGGAAAAACTAAGCTTCTCTTGTTGTATTTCACTTCATTTATATAGATGTTTTTATATATAAATTGTTTAAAATCATTCGGGAAGAAACGCTTCAGCACTTTACCTTCTTGATTTAAAACTTGAATTTCAATTACGAATGCACCATATGTTTCAGGGCCTTTATCTCTAAATGCAGAAAATGTAATTGTATTATTATCTGATGTTACATCATCAATTACAAAATGTGGTTTAACAGAATCATTACGTAATTTACCCCATACTCCTCCATGTAAAAGTTGATTTGTTCCAATTACGTAAAATAATATTAATAGGCTTGAAGAAACAACGATTTTAGTGTAGTCTTTTCGTTGCAGTAATACCTCTAAATCAGTAATCCAAATCCATATTTTTGTTTTTGTAAAACTATATCCTTTTTGATTAATATAGGTATCTAAAGAATATGATCCACTGCCAAACAAAAGTAATACAACACCTACAGTAGTTAATAAAGAGGCTATTTGCCATTCATCCAAACATGTAGGCCCTAACCACCCTGCCGTATGCATAAGACCAACACCAAGATTAATAAGCAAAAATCCTGTCAACCTTGAAGAAAGTCCCAATAATAAAAGTACTCCGACTATTAATTCTGAATAGGTAAATACATAAGAGAACCAATTCATTTGAATAGGATTCCTAGAAAGGTATTCTAGTATATCATAGAAGAAAAAATTGGCTTGCGGAAAGAAAGTATTAATCTTATGCCCAATCCATTGAACGCTTTCAATATCATGCTTTCCAGGAGCTAAAACAAGTCTTCTTAAAACTGCTGCTAAAAATAACCATGCTGTGACCAGACGTAGAGGAAGAATTACTCCTCCAATAATTTTTGTGTTTTTCATAAAAAAGAGTTTGAATGTCGTATAAAACAAAATTCTTAATAAAATAATTCAAACTGCATGTTTATATTTCCTATAAAAGTACCTCAATTTCCCTTTTTATCTGAAATCATTTTTTTTCGGAAAGCTGAGGGTGCATAATTTGTCAATCGCTTAAAGAATTTTGTGAATGTTTGTGCATCCGTAAAATTTAAATTGTAAGCTATATCACTAATAGATTCTTCTGTAAACTGTAGCTTTCTTCTAGCTTCTAGTAATCTACGTTCTTGTATAAATTTCAAAGGTGAATCATAACCTTGTTTGATAAATACATTCGATAACGTTTTAGGGGATTTATGCATCATATCAGCATATTCAGCTACAGTATGAATTGTTTTGAAATTTTTCTCTACTAAAAAGGTAAATTGTCTTATGATATCAAATTGACTTTTTTGGATGTCATATAATTGCATTTGAAGTTTATAACGTCGTGTAGTCACAATTAAAACCTGCTTCATAAGTGTTTGAAGCATGCTTCCTTGTAGATCTCCAGGTATTGAAAATTCTGAATTCATAAGCTCCCAACATATTGTTAATTTATGAATATCATCAACTGTCAAATCAATAATGGGTAATTGAAATGCACCAAAAAACAAAACACCTTTACAATCGACCTCACTATCATGTTCGACTATACAGTAAAAGTCTCTATTGAACTGAAACATTTTAACATCACCCAATTGCTCTACTTCCAAGTGATAAAACTCTGTTAATGTTATAACTTGATTTTTTGTAAATGTATAAGTCTTATCGTCTATTTTGATAGAAGAGTTATCATCCAGAAACCATAAAAATGTTTTTTCACGATCAATTTTTTGAAATAATGCAGTATAATCTTCTGCATTCAATTCTTCTATTCTAAAATGTTGTCCATTTTTCCCTTTAAAAATCATTCTTTCTTTATGTTATTCTAGTTTATTTAAGTTCAAAAAAGAAAAAAAAATTCCTTCTTGAAAAAAATATTGACCTTTTTTAGGAATTAATAAAATTAAAAAGCTATATTTGACCAATCAGTCAAAAACAAACAATAAAATTTTAATCAACTATGAAATTAATCACAAAATTCATTATCAATCTAGGAGTATTAATCCTATTGACAAACACAGTAACTTTTGCTCAAAAAGATTACGGTGTGACTGAAAACACACTACAACCTGGCTTAGAAGTAGGTGACAAAGCCTTTACTTTTGAGGGAACAACACAAAATGATAAAGAATTTAATTTAGAAGCAGCTCTAAAAGAAGGTCCAGTAGTGGTAAACTTCTTTAGAGGATCATGGTGTCCATACTGTGTAAAGCACTTGATCAATGTAAATGACTCATTAAGCATGATTCAAGATGCAGGTGCAACATTTGTAACAATCACACCAGAATCAAAAGAAAGATTTACTGCATTCGCTCAGAAAAAAGGATTTAACTTCGATCTAGTAGAGGATTCTAACTTAGATATCATGAACGGTTACAAAGTAACATTCGAAGTAAATGAAAGATACACGACGATGTTAAAGAAGTATGATAACGATTTGACGAAAACAAATGCCGTTAAAAAAGCTTCATTACCTGTACCGGCAACTTTTATTATCGGACAAGATGGTAAAATTATCGCAAGACATTATAACCCGAATTACACAGGTAGAATGAGTGTAAAAGAGATTTTAAACTCACTTGAAAGTATCTAATACAATCAAAATATTGTTAATTCAACTAACAAGAGAGTTTAAAATAAACGCTGTCCGTAATTTTTAAATTTTATATATTGAAAATTATGGCAAAGCAATCACAAAAAGAGAGTGCTGAGTTTCAAAAAAT
>NZ_JBSWYJ010000028.1:0-73611 GCF_056161045.1 Flammeovirga sp. AWQ4_249 | reverse complement strand
TTTATTTTAATATTGAATGATTTTATACAATAATAATAGCTTAAACGTGCATTTTTTCAGAAAATGAAAACGTTTAGGACACTATTGTTTAAGTTTTATTAATCGTCTAGATAATTTGGCTATATGACTACAAAAATAGCAGGTATAAAATTTCAAGGATATTCCGTGGGAGCTGGATTTGTAATTCATTAATTAATACAAAAAAGGGTGAGCATCCATCAAGATACTTACCCTTTTTACTATTTCTATAGGAAGATGAACTTCCCTTATTTTATCAATTCATTAAGCTTCAACTGCTGATAAAGCTTCTTGTAATGCTACTGCAACGGCTACTGATGCACCTACCATTGGGTTGTTACCCATACCGATAAGTCCCATCATTTCTACGTGAGCAGGAACTGAAGATGAACCAGCAAACTGAGCATCTGAGTGCATTCTACCCATTGTATCAGTCAAACCGTATGAAGCAGGACCTGCACCAACATTGTCTGGGTGTAGTGTACGACCTGTACCACCACCTGATGCTACTGAGAAGTATTTTTTACCTAGTTCTAGTCTTTCTTTTTTATAAGTACCTGCAACTGGGTGTTGGAAACGTGTAGGGTTGGTAGAGTTACCAGTGATTGATACATCTACATCTTCTAAATGCATGATAGATACACCTTCACGAACATCGTCAGCACCATAGCAGTTTACTTCACCTCTTGGTCCTTTAGAGAAACGACGTTTTTCTACAACATTCATTTCTCCAGTTTGGTAATTCATTTCTGTTTTTACATAAGTGAAACCATTGATTCTTGAGATCAAATATGCTGCATCTTTACCTAAACCATTTAAGATCACTCTAAGTGGTTTTTTTCTCACTTTGTTAGCTGATAAAGCGATTTTAATCGCACCTTCAGCAGCAGCAAATGATTCGTGACCTGCTAAGAAGGCAAAGCAGTTGGTTTCTTCATTTAATAATCTAGCCGCTAAGTTACCGTGACCAATACCTACTTTACGTTGATCTGCTACTGAACCAGGAATACAGAAAGCTTGGATACCTTCACCTAATACAGCGGCAATATCAGTTGCTTGAGTTAATCCTTTTTTCAATGCGATAGCAGCTCCTAAAATGTAAGCATATTTAGCATTTTCGAAAGCAATTGGTTGCGTTTCTGTAACGATATGGTAAACGTCAACGCCATGCTCTTCTACATATTTTTTTGCGTCTTCTAATGATTCGAATCCATATTCTTCTAAAACTTTTTGAATTTGATCAATTCTTCTTTCGTATCCTTCAAATAAAGCCATGATTGTAATGTTTTTTGTATAGTAAAATAATTTAATAGTGATTATTGGTGACGAGGGTCGATGTATCTTTCAGCCTCATCGAAACGTCCGTAAGTACCTTTTGCTTTTTCCATTGCTTCATTTGCATCAGTACCTTTTTGGATCGATTCCATCATTTTACCTAAGTGAACAAATTCATATCCGATCACTTCGTCATTTTCATCAATAGCTAAACGAGTAACATATCCTTCTGCTACTTCTAAATATCTAACGCCTTTTGCTTTAGTACCATAAGTAGTACCTACTTGGCTTCTTAATCCTTTTCCTAAATCCTCTAAACCTGCTCCAATTGGTAAACCATCTTCTGAGAAAGCTGATTGAGTTCTACCGTAAACAAATTGTTGGAAGATTTCTCTCATTGCCACGTTGATAGCATCACAAACAAGGTCAGTATTTAAAGCTTCCATAATTGTTTTACCAGGTAAAATTTCTGATGCCATCGCCGCTGAGTGCGTCATACCAGAACAACCTACTGTCTCAATTAATGCCTCTTCTATAATACCGTTTTTAACATTGATCGTTAACTTGGACGCACCTTGTTGAGGAGCACAAGTACCTACACCATGAGATAATCCAGAGATATCGTAAACGTCTTTGGCGTGAACCATTCTACCTTCAACTGGAATTGGTGCATTTCTATGAGCATTTCCCCCCATTTGTGCCAATGGACACATCCCTTGAATTTCTGCTGTGTAATTCATAATCTATGTTGTTCTTTAATTTATTTTTAAACGTATGCTTTGATATACGCTGTTAAAATAATTTAAGATTACATAGTTGAGTTAATAAAATTTAAGGCAATAAAATTAATTATTGCTTCAAAAAAGTAGTTCAAAAAGTGACTTTTAAATTTCTTAAAATGCCTAATTTTTAATGAAATGAGGAACATAAAATGTTATTCTTCCTCCTTTTTCCAAGGTGGATTTAATCTATTTTCTCCTGCAAAAAATAAAATCAGCTGATTTCCATCGAGATCTTTAAACCTTGCTTCTCTCCATAACCAAGGTTGGTCTTCTGGAAGAGCATCAAATTTAATCCCTTTTCGAATTAATTCATTTACTGTTGCATCAAGATTTTCATCCTCAAAATAAATTACGATCCCTTGACCACTTGGTAGTTTATCTACTAAATGAAGAGATAAAGATGTCCCATTTTGACACTCAAATCTTGCATATCTATCATGTGTATGTACGATAAGTTTTAGACCTAATTTTTTATAAAAGGCAATCGCTTTGGGAACATTTAAAGTCGGAACTGTTATTTGGTTAAGATTCATAGTCATTTAAAAATTTAGTTTCTGTCAAAGAATATGTAATTTTGCAGGATGGAAGATAAAAAACAAGAACAACCAAAGAATCCATTACATGGAGTAAAACTTTCAGATATTGTTGAATATCTAGTGGATTATTATGGTTGGGAACAATTATATAATCGAATTCAGATCAATTGTTTTTATAACAATCCTTCTGTGAAGTCGAGTTTGAAATTTTTAAGGAGAACACCGTGGGCTAGAGAAAAAGTAGAACAACTTTATCTTCTAAAAATAAAAAAACAATCCTAAAAAAATGGCTATTACGCTCTCAAGTGTAACAGCCATTTTTTATTTAAGCAAATTCAGCTACTTTTTCTTCTTCTTTTTCAAAAGCAAACTCTTTTGCCTTCTATGCTATGATCTTGTCTTTGTTGACCGTCAACCACGCATAAAACATATCTATTATAAAAGTAATTGTCGCAACAGTGACCACAAACATTGGTGGTTCAGGAGACATCATTAAACTCACGCCAACGAATACTGTTCCAAATCCTTTCCATAAAGCCACGGAAAGTGTAAGTGCCTTCTCTTTAGGATTGGCTAATATTAAAAAGACAAATAATGCCGACATAATAATATTCAGGATATATCCAGTCCCTGCCCCAATTGGGTCTCCATATTGACTTACAAATCCATAAATAATGCAGCACCAGAATACAAAACCTACTATGGCAGTTACAATAAAGTTCTTTCTGATTAATGGCACTCTTACTTGTTTGTGTCCATATTTATAGAAATAGAAAATCATAAATACATCTATAATCCACCATAAACGGATTCCCCAAACGAAAAGTGGCCCTAATTCTGTTTCAAAGAAAAAACTAAACATAAACTCCCATGCTATATTTGCTACTGCTGCTTCTACATGAATTCCAAAGAATTGATGCTTACGTGCCTTATAAATAACAAGTAGATAAGTCACTGTCCAAAAAATTGCATCCCAAAAAAATAATACTTGTTGGGTAACAGTATAATCTGTCAAATTTACCCATTGGTGTATTTGGTCCATAAAGTTGTTTTTATTTGTAGTTAAATTGTTTCAAAATCATATTGAGGAATTAGAAACTCCACTTTTCCTCTATCGTAAAAGAAATTCAATAAATTTTGTAAAAAGTAAATATTCAAAGCTTTAGGGAGTCCATTCAAAAAAGTACTCTTTTTATTATCAGCTAAGTATAATGCTTGTAACATCATAAAAAGTGAACACATTAGCAGATAAGTTGATTTTAGTTGCCTTTTTAAAATTTCTTTTCTAATAATTCTGCCTTTTCATAGTTTTCAGGAATAAATTCTTTCTGAATTCCCATGACCTGTCCAATCACTTTCCAATTGTAATAATAGGCTACCTTATCTTCATCACTTACTTTTATGCCAATCTGTTCCATTCCTTAAATTGGATAAACAGCAAAGGAAATCAAAGTACCTAACATATCTTCTTGATTGATAGGTTCTCCATACTTTTCAGTATTCCACTCGAAGTGTGCATTATTTTTAAGGTAGTACCTAACGGCTGCATGAATAAGACGTACTTTTATAATCGAAGCAATACCGGATTTATCATTATCTAATCCGCCTTTGGACATAACATCAATGACAAACTGAGCTGTTTCCATCAACCGTTCTTTAAAGTCCGCATTCTTTTCATCATTACTAGATCTCAGAAAACGCCCCGTTTTATAGACGACCATAGCTCCATTGCCACACGCATAGGTAGAAGGTAATGATTTTGCTAAAAGCATCAATGAAATGGTTGGACAATTATGCTCAAAAAAAGCTTGTCCTTTTTGTGTTAGTTTTAAATCAATATCATCTTGAATAAAATCCTTTTCAAAAAAATCTCTAAGCTTTTCATCTCCAATTTGATCCAATGACCTTTTACCGGTTATTGCACTGAATAAACTGTTGATCTTAGTTAGTCCATGATTTTCAAGATAATAGTGAATAATGTTATCAGCAGACTCGTCAGCTAATACCTTAAATCATTAAGAGAGAAGTTCATTTGTTAAAAAATAGGTTCTTATAGCTGTTAGTAGCAATATATTAAGATAATAATATTTAATCTTTGTATAATCTATATTTTTCTCTCATCTGAGAATAATCTGCCAATTCAACTTTCCAAGAATCTTTAATTTCTTCTTCAGACTTCCCTTCATTTAACATTAAACGCACTTTATCTGTCCCACAAAGCAAATCCATCCACTTATTTTTTGAGATCACAGATTTACCTTCCTCTGTTTTAAATTTTTTATTCCAATCAATAATATAACTCAGTTGTAAACCTCCATGCTTGACATCTCTTAAATCTTCACCATAACAAACTTTATCCATTAATACAGGTTTTGAAGCTGCTCCTGGAGTTGATTTGGGTGTAAATTCAAAAGATCCTAATGCTTTATTGGGGAAGCCAATTACTTGAAATGGAAATGCAGTTCCTCTTCCTATACTGACAGGAGTTGCTTCGAAAAAGCAAAGTGAGGGATACAATAAAATCGACTGTGCATTTGGTAAGTTTGGAGAAGGTTTAATAGGTAAATTGTAGGGCATCGCGTGAGTATAATTTTTCATAGGTATAATATTTACCTTACATGTAGTTTCATTTCTCAACCATTTTTCCCCATTAATCATTTGGGCTAATTCTCCTACCGTCAAGCCATGTAAAATTGGGATAGAATGCATCCCCACAAAAGAAGTGAATTTCTGATCTAAAACAGGACCGTCTATATACATTCCATTAGGATTTGGACGGTCTAAGATCAACATTTCTTTATTGGCTTCAGCACACGCTTCCATCATATAATGCATCGAGCTGATGTAGGTATAAAAACGACAGCCTACATCTTGAATATCGAAAAGAATTACATCTACTTGTTGTAATAGCTCAGGAGAAGGCCTTTTATTTTTACCATAAATTGAATAGATTTTTATCCCCGTTGAAGGGTCAATATCATCTTTAACATGTGCACCTGCATCTTCTTTTCCCCTAAAACCATGTTCAGGTGCAAAAATCATTTTAATATCTACTCCTAAATTCACCAAAGAATCTACAAGGTGTTGATTTCCAATGATAGAAGTTTGATTGACCAATACGCCAACTTTCTTGCCTTTTAATAAAGGAAGATAAGCATCTGTTTGCGCTGCTCCAACAATAATTTCAGGAACTACTTCAACTACCTTTTCTTCTTTTTGGTCTTCTTTTCCTTCTGTGGTTTGACAAGAAAAACTAATAAAAAGGAATAGATTAACTAGAATAAATTTATACATCTGATTTATTGATTTTAGGTAATGGAAGCGTTGACAATGAGTCTCTATCTACTTTTTCTGTATATGGATTCTCAAAACTCTTAAATGAAGTCCCCACTTTATATCTATTGTCTATGGTCACTGGAAGTGTTCCTTTAGGGGTAATTTTTCCTGACAAAAGTTTAGCCACAGACTTCCTTAGTGCCATACTGTTTTGATAACTCAAGATAATACCATCATTTTTTTCTATTTCTTGGAAAGACCTTAAAACATAAGCATTCCCCAAAAATACTGCATAGTGATCAGGTAACTTATTCGCTAATTCCATGTATTTGATTTGAGTGTAAGTTATTTTGTAAGGATAACGCATTGTTGGACTAGCATGTCCATTCGCCAACTCAACAGCGATATCTTTTGAACCTTGACTCATGTAAAATCCAGAAAATTGAGAGACTACAATATCATACTCTTTTAATTTGGCTAAAAGTGTCTTGATTTCCGTTGAAGAAGCTCTTTTATTCAAAAAGAAAGAATGTACATTTACTCCTTCTTTTCGAAGTGATGTAGGAATTTCTTGATATTCTCTATTACCAATATTTACTACAGCTACTTTCCCAGAAGATGACTTCAAAGGTAGACCACCATGATATTGCACCAAAGTTACCGCCTCGTCAGCAATATTTTGAATCAATTGTGTCGCTTTAAGAGGATGTAAATCCGAATACAAATTATCTGTAGAAAGCGACTTAGGACGATCTAACCCTGCCCACTTTTTTAGTAATAACATTCTCCACCCTTTTTGGTTCAACTGTTCCCAACTTAAATTCCCTGCTCGAATCTCTTCTTTTACTGCTTGAATAGCATTGCCAATATGATTCGTAAATTCAACTACATCGTTTCCTGCAACTAGAGCTTTTGCATCTGCAGTTCCATATTTAGGATATTGTTTCGAGATAGCACTCATCAGAATACCATCCGTAAAAATCAATCCGTTAAATGCTAAAGAATCTCTTAAAACATCTGTCACTATTTTTGGAGACAATGAAGATGCTTGTTGATCCCATGCGGGTACACTCAAATGAGCAGTCATGACACCACCTACTCCCGCTTTTATGATTTTTTTAAAGGGATATAATTCCATTGAATCCAACCGTTCAATATCATGAGGAATAACAGGAAGATTATGGTGTGAATCAACATTAGTATCTCCATGTCCAGGAAAATGTTTTCCTACTGCAAGTACTCTATTATCTTGAAGTCCATGTACATATTGAATTGCTTTATCAGCTACCTTGTATTTATCTTCACCAAATGACCTATAATTTATCACAGGGTTTAATGGGTTATTATTTAAATCTACAACAGGCCCATAATTTACACTTACACCTACCCTTTTAAGTTGTTCTGCAATTTGACTTCCCATCTCATAGATTAATTGATCATCTTCAATCGCACCTAATGTCATGGCATAAGGATAGGAAATACCATCTTTCGGCAATCGCATTCCTAAGCCCCATTCTGCATCTAATGTATAGATCAAAGGTGTTTTTGCTAGCTTATTAAGTCGATTGATTGCATTTACTTGTGTATTTGCTTTTCCTTTAAAAAAGATAACACCTCCCACATTATAATCTGAAACAAGATCTGCGACTTCATTATAACTATTGGCAGTATAAAAAGGAACAATAAAAAGTTGTGCGATTTTTTCTTCTTCGGAAAGAGAATTCCAAACTGAATCCACCCAATGTAAGTCTTCCATAGAAGCATTATAGAAGGATGGATAATACTTCTCTTGTCCCAACGTTATTAAACTGAGGACATTAAAGAGAAATAAAAAAAGTATTGATTTAAAGAAATTAGGCATATATTACATTAAAAGTGTTCCTTGAGTTCACAAAGTACTAATGTAGTAACTCTCCTATCAAAAAACATTGTTTATACACTATCTTTTTTCTGATGACAAAATATTTTTTAGCGTTAAGCTTAACTTTCATATTTATTCACCAAAATCTAACCTTCGGTCAAGGATGTAGTGACGCAGGTATCTGTACAACAGGTGCACTTAATCCAGAAAATGATGGAACAAGACACGCGTATGTCAAAAATAAATTCTCCTTCGATTATATGTTTTTTTATCAAGTATATAAAGAAACTCATACTGATCAAGGTATCAGTTTGGCAATCAATTACAACCTTTCGGACAGAAGTAGTTTTCAGTTCAAAACGGCTTACTCTATAAAAGATAGTCCTTTGACGACAACAATGGGTATTGCTGATATTACTTTAGCATGGAGTTATGCCTTGGTTCAAAATGACACATGGCAAATTTCAACAGTTTTGGGTACAAAAATTCCTACTTCTGATGCTACAGCATCTATGGATGGTCTCCCCTTGCCTATGTTTTATAATACTTCATTAGGTACCTATGATGCTTTATTTGGTATTGCCATTACCTCCAAAGCTTGGCATCTTTCAGTAGGTATCCAACAACCGCTGACTACTTTAGAAAATCATGAATATGATCCAGATTATTGGGCAGATCAACCTAACTATGAATGGATGCAAACGTGGTACACTGCTTCTAGGCATCTAGATAGAAAAACAGATGTTTCAGGACGATTAAAATATACGTTACGCACGTCAAAATGGACATTATCTCCATCTGTACTTGCTATTTATAAAGTAGAAAGAACATACGTGGAAAGCTTAAATAATGGGGATTATTATTTGGATGGATCAGAAGGATTTACTGTGAATGCTCTATTTGAAGGGAGCTATAATTTTTCACCTCATTTCAGTATTGGTGCAATCGCTGCTTATGCCACTAAACAAAGAGCTTTTAACCCTGATGGTCTTGCTCGAGATTATGTATTCAATTTTTTAATTAAACATCAATTCTAAGCAGTATGCTTCATAGATTACTTTATATTACTTTTGGTTTATTATTTTTTCAGCTTTCGACACAGGCTCAAGATAGTAGCTTAGATAGTGCCATCAATTATTATCAGTATGGAGACTTCGATAAATCGATGGCATTTCTTCAAAAAATTGATGCTAATGATCCTACTCTTGACAATAGAAGAAGAGCTTGGACTGCTAAGATTCTTGGGCAAAATGGATTATATACACTAGCGTTTAATTTACTAGATTCAGCAAGTAAAACTGAAGATATAACACTTGTTGAAATTGCCAACGCCAGAGGTTTTTTATTACAAAGTCAAGGTTATCCAAATGAGGCTCTTGAAGCTTTAGAAAATGGCTATCAAACGTTAAATAAATATCAGGAGTCTAAACTAAAGACTACGATAACTATCGAAAACCTTTCTTTATCTGCTATTTCTTATTGGCAGTTGGGATCTATTGATGAAGCTTCAGACTATCTTAAACAAGCATTATTATTAAATAAACAAATTGATGATGCGTTAGGAATTGCTAATTGTAATATTAACCTTGGATTAGTCTACAGTACTACAGACACTTACAAAGCTCAATTTTATTATGAGCAAGCACTTCAAGAATATAATTCTTTATATCCCAATGAAGATCATCCAAATATGGCTTCTATTTACACAAATCTCGGAATTGTATTCGAAAAGAATTTCTTCTTAGATAAAGCCATTACTTCATTCGAAAAAGCATCGAGCATTTGGGAAAAAACATATGGTAGTGATCACCCTAATGTTGCGTTTACAAATATCAATATTGGAGATGCCTACCTAAAAAATAATCAAGCAGATCTAGCAAAAGAATATTATGAATTTGCAAGAGCATCTTATCAAGAGATTTTTGGTTTAAAACATCCAGAAATTGCGAATATATTTCTTAAGCTTGGTGAAATAAGCTATGATCAAGGAAATACAAAAGAAGCATTAAAACTTTATCAGAAAGCTTTAATAGCAAACAGTAAATCTTTCGAAAATGAAAATATTAATGCTACTCCTCAAGCTAATGATTATATCAGTCCATTTATTACGATTTCTGCACTTCAAAAGAAAGCGGTAGCATTAGAAAAGAGACACTTTACAAAGTCATTAAAAAGAAAAGATTTAATGGTTGGTATTGATGGACTGAAACTCGCTCATCAGATTATTCAAAAAGTAAGAACTACACAAAAAAATAAGGCTGATAAAATCCGTTTAAGTGCCATTACCAATGACATTTATTCTGATGGCATACATCTATGTTTATCTATGGCTGATGCTTCAGTGGGTGAAGGTAAATGGGTTAAAGAGGCTTTTAATTTTGTAGAATGGAGTAAGGCGGCCTCTTTGCTAGAATCTATTCAAGAAACAAACGCAAAATCATTTTCAGGCATTCCTAAAGAATTAATCGATAAGGAAAATACTTTACAGGAGAAGATCTATTCATTAGAACAACAGGCTCTGAAAGCGGATGCCAATTCACTTCCTAAGATTGAAGAAGAGTTGTTTTCTACTCAATCAACTCTAAATGCTCACATTAAAGCATTAGAATCCGATTACCCTAAGTATTATGAATTAAAATACAATCAAGAAAGTATTACTTATAAAGAAATTCAAGAAAAGATCAGTGATGACGAAATTCTTATCAGTTATTTTATTTCTGAAAAGGAAGAATTACTCTATATTTTTCTCATTTCAAAAGGAAAGATTACCTATTTCACCGAAACTTTTGATGATAATGTAAAAGATGAAATTATCAGTTTGGAAACAGGTTTGAAATTTAATTTTGATGAAATCATTATTATGTCAACCAATTATCTTTCACCTATTTTATTCCCTTTTACATTACCAAGTAAAATCAATAAAATTACTTTCTTATTGGATGGGCAAATCAATACTATACCAATGGATATTATGCTCACAGAAGAAGTTTATGACACAAATCTCCCATTAAAAAAATATCCATTCTTGATTAATGATTATGCTATCTGTTATAATTTCTCAGCAACATTAGCATTTGCAACAGATGAAAAACCAATAGAAAAAACACCTAGTATCGCTTCCTTCGCTCCTGTTGTTTTTCAAGATTCTACAGGTGAAGAAGTTTTAAACAGTTTGTTTGGGACACTCTCTGAAGTAAGAGAAATTTCAAATATGTTCGAGCAACATCAGTGGGAAGCAAAGGCATACACCTATAAAAATGCAAAGAAAAGCATTCTAAAAAAGGATAGTATTCAAAACTTCACTTATTTACATTTTGCTACACATGGGTTTGTAGATGAAGAACACCCTAATCAGTCCTATATTTATTTGATGGATGAGGAAGGGCAAGAAGGATTATTGCACGCTTCAGAAATTTATAACCTTGATTTAGATGTAGAATTAGTAACATTATCTGCTTGTGAAACAGGACTTGGTAAATTAAGTAAAGGAGAAGGATTAATTGGACTTTCAAGAGCCCTGAAATACGCTGGAAGTAAGAACTCTATTGTATCATTATGGACAATCAATGACCTTTCTACTGCTCTGATGATGCAGTATTTATATCAAGAAATTACAGATGAAATACCTATTTCTGTAGCTCTTCAGAAGGCAAAAATTAAATTAATTGAAGAAGGTTTATACTTTAGCCCCTATTATTGGGCTCCTTTTACACTAATTGGGCGGCATTAGGAACTAATAAACGTTTGTTAATGTTCATATGATTGACTAGAAGTGTTTTTTACCCCAAAAACTAAATAGAAATCAAGTATGAACGAAACGACTGTATTAGTTATAGATGATGAGAAAAATCTGCTGGACAGTATTGTTGACTTATTGGAATTAAATGATTTCAAAGTCCTTGCTGCACAGAGTGGACTTGAAGCGCTTAAAATAATAGAATCGAAAATTCCTGATATTATCTTATGTGATGTCATGATGCCTGCAATGAACGGCTATTTATTTTTAAAAGAACTACGAAAAAATCCATTAGCAGTAGGTATCCCTTTTATCTTTTTGTCTGCAAAAAGTGATAAACAAGATATTAGGAAGGGTATGAACTTGATGGCTGACGATTACTTAACAAAGCCATTTACAAAAGAAGAATTGTTAGAGAGCATATCTGCAAGAGTCAATCGTATAGAAGTACTTAAAAGAGAAATCATGATGTTTATGCAAAATATCAATGATAGTATCTCTAAAGTGGATGTAAAAAGTGATGATCAAGGGTTAATCAAAGAACTTGAAACATTAAAAAGCATATTAAAAAGTCAAAATGAGGCAATTGAAAAATATTGTTACCTCAATTCTCATAAAGTAAGAGGCCCACTATGTCGAATAATGGGCCTCTTGGAGCTTTTCAATGATAATGATGCATCTATCAATAAAGAGATCTTATCACATCTCAAAACTAGTGCATATGACCTTGATAAAATAACGAAAGAGATTTCTTATGCTATTTCTACCACACGATCAAGTGCATAAATTATTTCTTTTTCTTTTCTTTTTTTCCTGTGATTTTTTCTTTCAATTGAGTAATTCTGTCCTCAAATGAAATTTTAGTGATATCCACATCTTTGTTACGAATGGCATCAATGTATTCGTAGACTTCTTTTTGGTGGTCTGTACTTTTTCCAGAATTTGCTTCTATATATCTCATTTTAGACCACAGTACCGTCTTAAGTTGTGACTTTGCATCATCCATCATGTAATATTCCACAACAATAGAATTATGATCAACAGCAATAATACTTGATTTAATCCTTACCCACTCACCTACTACAGCTCCTCTCAAATAAGAGATTTGATGATTAAAAATCACCCAACCAGTTCCAAATTCTTTGTAAATATCAGCAGTATTATAACCGTATAATTGCGGAACTCTATCTTCTCTAGCATTGAAAAAATAGTCAAAATACTTGGCATTATTTAAATGACGAAAAGGATCACAATCTTGAAAACGAATAATCACTCTTGATTCCGTTTCTTTAGGATAGCTTTTCTGAAGGTCGTGATAAAAGGGCATATTTAGGTATTTTTTTATTGGAATCTATCGTTACGATCGATCCATGAGTTACGTCTCTCCCACTTCAAATCTTGTAACATAGCCGCTTTCACAGCAATCGTAATATTATAAGATTGTCGAGGTCCAAATGGAATCCAGTTAGCTGTTAATTGCCAACAATGTAAATCCCTTGTTATATCGAATGAAGTATATGAGAATGATTTTTCTTTAAAGTCATAGCCTGAACGGAAAGCGAACTTCCATTTTGGGGTAAGTGAAACATCACCAGAGAAAGTAAAAGTCTGCGTAATTGTAGACTCCATTTCACCTGTCTTGCTATAATTTAAGTTATAATTTAAAGAGAGTGACCATGGAATATCAAAGTCAAGGTACAAATCCGGGTTACGTCTCATCTCTTCAAGCATCTGACGTTCCATTTCATTCCTTGGTTGTAAACCATCTAATTTCTCTTCCTGTTTTTTCTTGGCTCCTCTTGGTGCTAATCGCGTTCCCAATGAAATGGTTGCACTTGATAAGTCGGCAATTTTTCTATCAGTTTCCCAAAGTGTGAATCTTGATCTATATTGAGATGTCACTACTTCTTTTTTGGCATCTGCATCATACTCAGTATTTGTGACTACGTATTTATATGGATCCCAACGTGTCTGAACGGATACGTCTATTTTCTTTAAAAGTGTCGTTCTAAAACCTGCATTAATATTTGACCAATTCAAAGAATCAGCTTCAAAATTATATCCAGAAGAGAATTGTAGGTTATTCAAAAGCATTGTTTTCTTAGCTTTCCCGGTTTCCTCATCTTTCTTTCCGGATTTCAGTTCTACTACATTATTAAGTGAAAAACTTAATGTACTACTTCGTTGAGTAGAAGGACCTCTGAAGAAATCTCCATATGATCTAAATACTTGTGTACCATTTACATCATCTTTATCCGTTTGTACATTTTGATAATAATCAAAGTTTGGATCCCCAAAGGCAGGTCTAAAACTCATCGATACACTTGGCTGTAAAGTATGACGAATCACTGAACCACCTTTCATGTTGTAGAACATGAACATGTTTGTGTTCATACCAACTGAAGTTGAATACTCACTATATCTAGAAAGTTCATTTAAGGTATCTACTTTTACAGCATCCAATTCTTCGATATAAGTATAATCATAACTATAAGGAACCCATGTTTCTTTGTAGTTAAAGGATGGTGATATAGTAAAATATTTTAAAACCTTCATCTGTGTTGAGATTGGAATATCATGTGTAATCCCCCATTCAAAATCATCTGCATAATCGCCAAAGTTGGTTAATAAATCAGGGTATTTACCATCTTCATCTAAACCATCATCATCTACATCATCTGCACCAATCACATCAAAAGGTAAATCTCCTCCACTTGGTTTGTTGGAAACAGATCCACTTGCTCTTAAGTTATAGGTAAATCCTATTTCTGAAATCACATTCGATTTCTTGAATAATGACTTAAAAGGACGTGTACGTGAAACGTTAAAACTGGCTTCAGGTGTTAAAGTAGCCTCTCCTGTCTGCACATTTTGTTGATAACGCGCCTGTGCCGTAGTTGACATATTTATATTACCCAATGCAAAATTATTACTGTAACTCAATGAAGAGTTCATTGATGATTGTAAGAAATCATTTGCATTTTGAGAGTTGTTTCTATTGTATTCTGAATTGGCAATATTAATATTAGCTGAGAAACGAGAATTCTTTTTGCTTTCTTGAGAATGTGACCACTGGATTTGATAATCAGTTTGTGTAGTTATACTTCCATCATTTTCTTGGAATAAGTTATTCACATAAGAAAAACGAGTACTACCACTAAAAGCATATCTTTTACGGTATTGAGAAGAAACATTCAAACCCCAACCACCAAGAGTATAAGCAGTACCTAACACTGTTAAATTGAAATAATCTGTCAATGCCAAGAAAACACCACCATCTCTTAAGTAAAATCCTCTATCTGTTGATTCACCATAAGTTGGCATTACAAAACCAGAAGTATTACTTGTTGATGCTGGAAAAAGTCCAAAAAAGAAACCCAAAGGAAGTGGAGTCTCATTTAATTCCACAAGAAAAGGTCCTGAAACAATATTTTTTTCTGGTTCTAATTTTAATTTCTTCGTTCTGAAACCAAAGTGAGGATGATCTAATCGACAAGTAGTATATACATTGTCGCCCATATACATGTCAGGACCTGCAGTTTTCTTTACGGTCTGTGATGTAATAATACCATCACTTTCTTCTGTCACAATACCTTTGATCAAACCTTTTCCAGTTTCATAGTTATAGATCATCTCATTGGCGTTAAACGTAGACTCTCCATCTTTGAATAAAGGTTTCTGAACGATTACCCCTACAGAATCAGGAATACCTTTTGCGGTCAAAATATGAGTAACCAAATTCATCTCAATATCTCCAGCATCTAATTTTTGCTGTCCATATTCTACCTCAGCATTACCATATAGATACATGGTAGATGTACGTACTACATAATTAATAGAATCTGCATCATAAAGTAATTCCTCATCAAAGTCTTGCTCAGGTACTGTAATTCCTTCATCACCTTCTTTTTTCCAAGTATCTAAGGTTTCAATAATATCTTCTGGAGGAATATCAAAATAACTGAAATTGAAAACGATTTCATCCAACTCTTGAAAAATACCTGAAGCTTTGACTGCCTCCCATTCGGCGGGATCAGTAGATTTTAATGCGGCATCAAGGTTATTGATTTTGTCTACAGTTGCAGGGTCGGAAAGTTCTTCTCTAATCTCTTGTAAATCTCTATCTCCTCTAAACAATGTCGTATCGGCAAAAGATCGCATTGCAATACCATATTCATAAATGAGGTTGTTTCTTGTTTTTTCTTTTAATCGAAATAACGTTTCCGACAGTTGTCTAGTCGCTGCTCTTACTTTAGCAGTATCATTTTCTATTTTGAAATACACATCTTCTTCCGTAGAAAATGTATATTCACTAGCCTTTGCTTCCGATGACGAAAATGTCACAAAAAATAAAGCACCCACTAGTATATACAATAGGTTTTGCAAAAAATTAAGTAAATATATTTTTTTGAAATAAGTACAGATCATGTATTAGATGACGTTTTGAAAGTCAAGTATGACAAATTTAAGTGATTATTTCGAGTCTTCATTATCAAAAATGGAAAGAAATATAGAATAAATGATATTCTTTGATAAATTTGAGTAGTAATAATAAAGCTGCAAGCTACATTAGAACAAATAAGATTTCAAAACAAAATTAATAATTGTGTCCACGATCAAAGTAGAATTTTCACACGAAGTTAAAGTAGGTATCTTTGCAACTATCACAGCAATCGTACTTTACATCGGTTATAATTTTTTAAAAGGGATTGATATTTTTTCAGATCAAAATGTCTACTACGTCGAATACCCTACTGCTGCCGACTTACAGGTTTCTAATAATGTCACTATAAATGGCTATATAGTTGGAAGAGTCTCTAATATGGAGCTTCTGCAAAACCAAAATAATATGGTCAGAGTGTCATTGGAAATCAATGAAGAAATTAAAGTTTACAAAAATACTATTGCCGTTATCGCTGACAAAGGTATGTTAGGTGATAAGCAAGTAATCCTTAGAACAGATGGTCAAGGTGAAGTCGCTTCTCCTCAATCTACAATTCAAGGTGGTGTTGAGGATGGCATGTTTGCTGCTTTAATGGAGAAGGCTGACCCATTGTTTGCCAATCTAGAAGCTACACTTGACACGGCTAAACTAATGATGTCTCAATTCAAAGAGGCTGGTGAAAGTGCAGATGTTTTATTGCATAAAGCACAACTGACACTGAATACTGTTAATAATGGAGATTTAAAAAAGTCTTTATCCAACTTAGAAGTAATGACCACTAATTTTTCTGCTGCTTCAGCGAAATTAGAACCAATGTTAGACAAATTGGATCATGTGGCTGACTCATTACAAGATGCTCCATTGGCACAAATGGTAAAAGAAGCCAAAGATTTATTAGCTAATGCCAATACAACTTTGGATAATGTAAACAACCCTGAGGGTACAGTCGGTGCTTTACTTACGGAAAGAGAGTTACACGATCAAATGGTAAAAACAATGGCTGATTTAGATTCTTTATTTATCGATTTCCAAGAACATCCGAAGCGTTACATCCACTTCTCTGTTTTTGGTAAGTCTGATAAAGCCCCGAAAGAGAAGAAAAAGAAATAATAGAAATACGAATATTTAAATAATAAATTAATGATTACAGGTAGTGAATTAATTACGCTGGTTAGAGATGTTGAGTTTTTTAGTGTGATGCAAGCATTAAAAAAAGATTTCTTAAAGGTAGATCCTGCTTTTATGGATTTAAGTGATGATGATTTTATTTCCATCATTCTTATTACTCCTTCTATTGGTATTGCACTTGCAAATGGTAGTGTGAGTCATTATGAAGAAATTACGCTAAGAAGAAAAGCTAGAAAATTATCACGTAGAAGTTTCTTCCAAAAAAATGACCCTTTAGCCCCTGCCCTTAAATACTTGGCTTATAATTTTAATGAGTGGGAAAACCGTTTTTATGAGTTAATCAAATTAACAATGCATTCTTCATTGAAAGCAAATAATGTTATTTTGAAAACACTTAAAAACCCTGATTCATTAACAGGGGATTTAAAAAGAGATATTCTTAATGCTCCATTTATCTTCGTTAAATTTATTTCTTTCTTATTTATGGAAGAAGATGATGATTTGTTAAATGAAAGAGCAATTACTGAAGTCGAATTACAAAAAATTAGAGAAATTGGTGTAGCATTGGAAATTGACAATGTACCAATTTTTAATGCTTTCTGTGATTCTTTCACTATCCGTTCAGGTACTGTGATTGATTAAGAAATGCATAAAAAATAGTTTACAGCCTTATATCTCAAGTGGATATAAGGCTTTTTTATTAATCTATATTCTAATTTTTTTTATACTTTACTATATGTATTTAGACTTCAATCAAGTATTTTTGCAGTATGAGTACAAAAGCCATCGATATATTAAATGATTATAAACTGCGAAGAACTGCAGGAAGAATAAGTATCTTAAACATCTTCATGAATACAAATATTGCATTGAGTGAAAATGTTATTGAAGAAAAGCTTATTGGGTTATGTGATCGTGCTACGATTTATAGAACGCTAAAAACATTTATTGAAAATGGTATCCTACACAGAGTGATTGATGAAAACTCTCTTGTAAAATATGCAATGTGTAATAGTGAACATTGTTCTAGTACTCACCATAGTCATGATCACGTGCATTTCAAATGTCAACAATGTGGCAATACTGAATGTATGGATGAATTGATGATCTCTCCTGTTACTTTACCTGAAGGCTACACTTCTAAAGAAACAAACTATCTTATTCTAGGTACTTGTAAAAATTGTAATCAGTAATTTTTTTTTGAGTTCGTGCAACCCTCCGTATCTTACCTTGTCTTTTAAGATAAATAAGAGAAAATGGTATGACAGCAATAATCGAAAGATGTAAAGAGGGTGATAGAAAAGCTCAATTTGAGCTCTATCAACAGTATTCAAAAGCAATGTATAATATCTGCGTACGCATCATCAATAATCTTGAGGAAGCAGAAGATATTTTACAAGAAGCATTTTTAAGTGCATTTAGAAATCTCCATCAATTTAATGGAACATCCTCTTTTGGGGCTTGGCTAAAAAAAATAGTCGTGAATCATTCTATTAATCATGTCAAAAAAAGAAGACTTGAATTAGTAGAAATGGAAGAAGGACGCATGCCTGACCTTGTAGAGGAAGAAGATGCTGACATTGACCTTATTCTTAATATTGATAGAATTCGAGAAGCAATCCAACTATTACCTGACGGCTACCGTATCGTCTTTTCTCTTTATTTATTGGAGGGCTATGATCACAGAGAAATCAGTCAGATTTTAAATATCAGTGAGTCCGCTTCAAAGTCACAATACAGCAGAGCAAAGAAAAAATTAAAAGATATCCTCAAAGTATCACTTTAAAATTCTCTAAAGATGGAAAAATTAGAAAGATTCATCCTTGAGAACAGAGCGAAGTTAGATGTACTTTCGCCTTCAAAAGGATGCGACCAAAGATTTAAAGAAATTCTTAATGACAATATCGAAAAAGAAGTTGTCCGTGTACGTTCAGAATTGAATGACACTTACACACCTTCTAACAAAATATGGTCACGAATTGAATCAGAATTAAACAATAATTTATCAAGTGTACACAAAGAAGAAAAAGCTTTAGAAAATACTTCTTTTGATAAATTTGATACCCCTTCTGGTTTATGGGATAAAATAGAAGCTGAACTAGATCAAGATGACAATAAAAAAGTCACAGAACAAAAGCCAACCAAAGAAATAAGATTCACAGTCAACAAAATGTGGGCTTCTATTGCGGCAATGCTTGTTATCGGTATCGGTATTGGCTGGTTTGGAAAAGGGAATTTCAACACAAATCAAAATACAAATTCTACTAGTGTCAAAAATGAATGGAGTCAAGCGGAAGGTTATTATATGACAATGATCTCCAATAAAAGAACGCAGATTAATGCTCTCCATTTTGAAGATGTAAAGCTGTTAGACGATTTCAATGATCAATTAAAACAATTACAAAGAGAGTATGTCAAATTAAAAAAAGAAGAAGAAAAGAGTGCTGAACCGGAGTTAGTTCGAAGACAAATGGTAATTAATTTAGAATTACAAATTGAACTACTCAACAAACAAATGGAAATTATCATTAACGCAAGAAAACCACAAATGGATTATGAAGAAGTTAAACATTATTCTATTTAATATATTTATCGTCATTTTAGGAACAAATTTCGCGATTGCTGGAACGCAAAATCCTAACTTACAAGAAAAAGTAATCAATAAAAATTACGATAAAATTGACGAAACAACTTTATTAAGTATTGAAAATAAATTTGGTGATATCAATATTGAGACATCGAAAGAACAAAAGACAATAGAGGTAGAAATTATTATTCAAGCTTGGCACAAAAATGTCAAAGATGCGAAAGAATTACTAGAACAAATACAGGTCTCAGACCAATCAAGTGGTTATGATGTTACGCTTATTACATATGTTCCTTCCTTAAAAAACAACAACAGTAAGAAAGGATATAAGATTATGTATAACATTAAGGCTCCTGAAAAAATCAATGCTGACTTAGAAAATAAGTATGGGTCAATTAATACTTCAGCAATTGGTGGTGATACCAATATTGTCTTAGCCTATGGTGCATTGAAAACAGGTGATCTTAATGGCAGTTCAAATGAAATCAAAATAAGCTACGGTAGTGGTGAAATTGACTTTATTGAAAATGGAGAGATAAGAACGCGTTATTTAAGTAAGTTGAATATTGGGCAAGTAAATAACTTAGAGATCGATGATAAATACGGGAATGTATACATTGGAACTGCTGGTTTTATCCAAGGTGAATCTGCCTACTCAAACTTAGAAATAAATACTTTAAGAACTGCATTAGATTATGAATCAGATTATGGTAGCATAAAAGTTGGTGAAGTAGGTAAAGATTTTGAGCAAATAAATGCCGATTCCGCTTATGGCTCTATAAAAATTGGATTTAGTGACAAAACAGATTTCAAATTTGAGGCACAAGTTCGATATGGTAGCTTTAAAAATAATATAGAAGGTATCGAGATCATGAAATCTATTGAACACAATACTTCTGCCGAATATACTGGCTACAGATTAGATAAAGATTCTTCAAAAAAGATCTATGTAAAATCAGCTTACGGTAGTATTAAATTCAATTAATCAAACTACTAAATTCTCAAGATTTCATTCAATATTATTTATTTAAGATTTTTTTTTAGTTTAAAGACCTCCTTTTTTAGAAATTGGGGGTCTTTGTGTTAGTATATTATTATTTTTACGCTAAATTTCGCGTCGGTTATAAAATCATTGATTTGTGGTCAAAAATTAATTCTCCTTATATCAGTGAATTAGCAAATTTCAAAAGATAAAGCAACTAATTCTTTTTTATTTAAGGGTCCACAAATCTAGCTTTGCAGTTATGTTAAGAAAGAATATCATATTAGCTTGTGCAATTGCAGGAACATTATCCTTCTCTTGTTCTAAGTTTTCCAAAATATCAAAAAGTAGAGACATCAATGAGAAATATGATGCTGCTCTAAACTACTACGACAATCAAGATTTTTACAAAGCTTCTGTTTTATTTGAAGACATTATGGGAGCCTTTGTAGGTGCTGCTGAATATGAAAAAATTCAGTTTTACTATGCTTATAGTCAATATGAGCAAAAACAATATTTAATTGCTGCCCACCATTTCAAAAGCTTCTTTGAAACATACAACAGAAGCCCATTTGCAGAGGAAGCATTATTTATGAATGGCTATTCTTTATACAAAGACACGCCGGATTACAATCTAGATCAATCGGGTACTGAAACAGCTATCGATGAGTTACAAAACTTCATCAACCGTTATCCTACAAGTCAATATGCTCAACAGTGTAATGATTTAATTGATGAACTTCGTGCTAGATTGGAATTAAAAGCTTTTGAAATTTCAAAGCAATATTCTCACCTTCGTTATTATAAAGCTGCAGCTGTCGCTTATGAAAACTTCATGAAGGATTATCCAGATTCAGACTTCAAACCTGAAGTAATGTATAAGAAAATGGAAGCTGAATATGAATTGGCTAAAATGTCTGTTTTTAGTAAGCAAGAGGAAAGATATCTAGCTTCTATGAAAACTTATAAGAAATTTGGTGAAAGATATTCTGATACAAGTTCTTATTCTGATGCAGAGAAGCTAGTAGTGAATGTTGAGAAAGATCTAAAGAAACATCAGTTGAAAAAAGAAGCTTGGGAGAAAGAAAAAGCCAAAATCGAAGCAGAAGCTGCTGCTGGTAAAATCTCACAAGAAGAAGCTCAGAAATTAGAAGAACAAGGACCTAAAGAGTCTAAGAAAGAAAGAAGACGTAGATCTCGTAATCTTGAGCAAACGCAAGAGCAAGAGAGAGAAGATAAATAAGTTCCTTTGAACTACTAGAAGCCCATTAGGTATTTTTCCTAATGGGCTTTTTTCATATCTGAGTATTAATTGGACTTATTAAATAATCAACTTAGAATATCAGCATTTCTCCTCCCTATTCTTTAAATTATAGAATGAATTATACACTACAAAAACTACTATTCTACCCATCAACATGAAAAAAATATTACTATTTATTCTATCATTCTTTACTTACTCCTTTTTATATGCACAAAATCCTTGTGGATACGATCATCATCAAAAAGAATACATCAAAGAACATCCTCATGCTTTGGATGAATCAAGTTCTTTTCAGGATTTAAATACTACTACAGTCTATAAAATACCAGTAGTTTTTATGGTGGCTCATACTGGTCAAAATGAAGGTGAAGGCTTAAATTTATCTAGAACAAATTTACTTAGAGGAATCCATGCTTTAAATGATTGGTTTAAAACTTCTGGCACATTGACGGATAGTGCAGCTTCAGCAGGAACCACCAATATCGAATTCGTTTTAGCAACCGTAGATAAGGATGGAAATGCTTTTGATGGAGTATTAAGGTCAGATTGTTCTGCTGTCACTAATTATAACAATGGTGTTAATTTTAATAGTGGCTCTGGTAGTGGTACAACTGCAAGTGCTATTGTTCAAAAATTTGATACTGATCATGGTACCTATAATGCAAGTGATTATTATAGAGTATATATCGTTAATCATATAAATGGTGCATATGCTTTTGCATCAACTGGCTATGCTTTTATGCCAACATATAGTTTACATGGAGCTACATTCGCACATGAAACAGGGCATTACCTTTCTCTTCCTCATACTTTCCAAGGAGGAGGAACAAACAGTTCACCTGCGTGTCCAAGTAATGCAGATTGTACGGTAGATGGTGATGGTGTTTGTGATACTCCTCCACAAAGCTACCCAACAACGACAACTATTGGCACTCAAGATTGTACAAATAGTACATTCTCTACTGCTTTAAAATTTAACTTCATGAATTACTTTCAATCTCCTATCCTATTCACACAGGGACAGGTAGATAAAATGAGAGGTCATATTCAAAATAACACAGATAAACAAAATCTCATTCTAAATCAAAAATCTATAGCGATTGGTACTCCAACAGCTGATTTCCATTTCAATAATTCTTGTTCTTCACAATCCATTTCCTTTTTAGAATTATCAGAAAATGGCCCTACATCTTGGTCATGGGATTTTGGAGACAATACATCTTCTACTTTAAAGAACCCATCTCACACTTTTGCCAATGAAGGCACCTATTCTGTAACATTAACTGTTCAAAATTCATTTGGGACAGCTACTAAAACGAAGGTAGTTGAAGTAAAAAATAATTCGCAAAGCTACCCTAATCCTAGTACGAATGGTTGGTTAGGGTATGATTTGATTGAAGCAATAAATTTTGGAAACCACATCATTACAGAAGGTGGTCAAACCAATGGATACCATGACACAACGTGCGAAACCTTCATATTGAATGCTGGATCCACATATAATGGGACTTTTGCTTTTAGTAGTCCGTCTGATGCCAATTCTACTTATGCTATCTATGCCGATTTAAACCATGATGGAAAATTTGATGGGTTAAATGAAAAATTAGGGAGTGGTATTAAAAGTAGTTCAGGAGCCTATAAAGATGATTTTTCATATACAATCCCACAAACTGCCCTTTCTAATACAAAAGTAAGAGTCAGAATTTTAATGGGTGACGCTTCTAATGATGTTCGTACAACAAGCCCTACAGAAGGAACAGCTACACTGACATTGGATATGTCTGCAATTATTTATGGAGGTACAACTTCTTCTGATTTTGCAGGACACCCTACTAACATTTCTGACACTGGCTTTAACGTAGGTTGGTCCGCTCCAAGTGGTACAACTTTAACACCTTCCAATTATTACCTTGATGTTGCTTATGATGAAGATTTCTCTGCAAAAGTTAGTGGATTCGATAAACTTGAAGTGACGAATGGAAATAATCTACATACTTTAGCTAATTTAAAAACGGGTGCTACTTATTATTTTAGATTGATTGCAAAATATGCATCAGATAATAATTATGAAGTTTATTCTTCTTCTAAAAAAGTAAAAACAGTACAACAATATGATAGCAATCAAGTACAACATATTTCCATAGCCACCTCTTCTACTGAAGCGCTAATCCGATGGACAGAAGGCAGTAATAGCAATACCATCCTTCAAATCTCTGATACACCTTATGAATTTACTTTACCATCTGATGGATCAACATATACCAATAATTCTTCTGCAGGAACAGGAAAAACATGGTGGTTAACCAACGAAGATTCTATTGTAATAAATGGACTTAGCCCTGAACAAACCTATTTTGTAAGAGCATTTGATTATACCGGAACAGATTACAATACGAATGTAGGTACTGAAAGCATTAAAGCTTTTTCTACTTCATGTGACATGTCACAGATTGATTATGCCGGCGGACAAGGACATCCGTACAATTTTAGTTTATCAACATTAAGTTTTGGTTCAAATGGAAGTATTACGACGCCTGTCATTAATAAATTTGGTGACGGAGCAGCATTCCTTAAAGTTGACACAACTTATAATGGTTCCTATAGTATTACAGCAAACTTTATTACAAAAGGATATATTGATTTTGATCAAGATGGTAACTTTGATGATAATGAAGAAGTTTTTGATACATCAAGTCAACAAGGCAATACTTCTCAAACATTTTCTATAAATATATCGGATCAAGTTCCTGCTGGTATATACACTTTAAGGATAAGTACAAGATACAACGTTCCCAATTTAACAGGCTGTGGTGGAACTGGATACGGTGGAGCCACAGACATTCAAGTAATCATATCAAACAGCAATTGTATACCTAATAGTTTAATGCCAGACCTGGCATCTCTTCCAACAGTAAATGATACTTGTCAAGTTACTGCTATCACAGCTCCTACCGCCACTACAAATTGTGGACAAAGTATTTCTGGAACAACGACTACCACTTTCCCTATTACTTCAGCAACAACTATTACTTGGAATTTCACTGATGGAAATGGTCATTATTTTACCCAAACTCAAGATGTAACTATTTTAGATTTAGACAGCGCCGTTAGTGTCTCAACAAATACCTTAACAGCTAATTTGTTTGGAAGTAATATTACCTATCAATGGTATGATTGCTCAGATAATTCCATGATTAGTGGTGCTACGATGAGAGATTTCACACCTACCGCTGATGGAGACTATAAAGTCAAGATCAGTAATGGGACTTGTGAGATTTATAGTAATTGTCATTCTTTTACAATGCCATGTTCTACTACTTCAATTACTCCATTGGTAAGTAATCTAGATACATTAACTTATTTCTGTCAAGTTGATCAACTCACTGCACCAAAAGCAGTAACCAATTGTGGGGATACCCTTCAAGCAATGCTCTCCAACACCATTCCTTTGACAAGTAGTACGAATGTAACATGGAATTTCTCTTCTGAAAATATAACGTTTACACAAACTCAACAAATTAATCTCTTTGATACAGTTACTATTACTCAAGCCTCTGGTACTCTTGAAGCTTCTATTACGGGAAGTAATTTAAGTTTCCAGTGGTATTCATGTAATGACGAAGGAGATCAATCTATTTCAGAGGCAACAAATAGAAATTTTACACCAACTGCATCAGGAAGTTATAAAGTTGTAATTATTGCAAATTCATCTTGTACATTGACTTCGGCATGTTTTGATTTTACAATCACCTCATTAGAAGAGGATTTATGGACAGATAAGGTTTACATTTATCCTAATCCTTCACAACAAATTATATCAATTGGAGGATTAGAAAAAAGAGGAATTTCATTTAAGATTTTTAGTCAAAATGGACAACAAATTCAAGGAAATACAGAAGGTAATCAACCTATTGATGTAACATCATTACAAAGCGGTCTCTATATTATTCAGCTTAAAGATGAAAAGAATGTAAAGTCACTAAAATTCATTAAAAAATAGCAAAATAGAACGATTTCAATTCTGCCTCATTCCATACCTATTGGTTTGAGGCATTTTTTATAATACATAGTTTGATTTTTAAGGAGAAATAGGACATATTTAGTATTTAGTAGGCTAATTTCATTCTTTAATACTACGCCAACGAAACGAAATTGGATTATTTTTTAATCAGTTATGCTTAAGAACACAACACTTCTAACAATTACAGTAATTCTTTCTACTCTTTTTAGTGCATGCTCAAATATGCCTTTCGGAAAGAAATCATCTTTAGATAAACAAGAAAAAATTATAAGTATTGATGGACAAAATATTTCGAAAGAAAATTTTATCTATTTATATGAAAAAAACTATGTTAACGACTCAGCTTATTACTCTAAAGAAAGCATTGACAATTACTTAGAGCTTTTCATCAATTTCAAGCTAAAAGTAGCTGAAGCTGTAGATATTGGATATGACACATTAGATGATTTTAAATCAGAATATAAAATGTATTTAAGCCAATTAGAAGAGCCTTATCTTACCGAATCTGTTTTCAATGACAGTCTTGTAAAACAAGCATATGATCGTCAGAAAATGGAAGTAAATGCTGCTCATATTTTAATTAAAGTAGCTGAAGATGCAACTCCTGAAGATACATTAAAAGCATATAATAGAATTTTAGAACTCAGAGAGGAGGCTTATCATGGTAAAAATTTCACTGATTTAGCGGCTAGATATTCTGAAGACCCTTCTGCAAGACAGAATCATGGTAACTTAGGTTATTTTACTTCTTTACAGATGGTTTATCCATTTGAAGAAGCTGCATATTATACTCCTATCGATAGTATTTCCGATCCAATCAAAACAAGATTCGGATATCATATTCTTAAAGTCATTGATAAAAGAGAAAGATATGGTACTGTACAAGTACAACATATCATGATCAATACTACTGCAGCTCAACCCAATGAAGTGCAAGAAGCGGCTAAAAACAAAGCTTTCTCTATTTACGACAGCTTAAAAAATGGTGGTGATTGGAATGAACTATGTGTTAGTTTCTCTGATGACAAACGATCAAGTAGTAAAATGGGGTTAATTCCTCCAGTAAACCAATTACGTTTACCAAAAGAGTTTATGAATGGCGTAAATCACCTCGATAAAGTGGGTGATATTTCTAAGCCTGTTAAAACTGATTTTGGATGGCACATCATACGTCTTTATAAAAAAGAGCCTGTAGGTTCGTATGAAAGCATGTACCCTACACTTGTCAAGAAAGTAAAACGTGACAGCAGATCACAAACAAGTCGAAAGGATTTTATCAAAAAACTTAAAGTTGACAATAAATACGAAGTAAATACTGAAAATAAAGCGCTTGCTTTTTCATTAGTTGACAGTGCTTATTTAAACAATTCTTGGAAAAGAAATGAGGAAACTTCTGTTAAAGTATTGAAAAAAGAAGTATTCACATTAAACTCAAGAAATGTAACTGTAAATGATTTCTTAGTTTTTGTTGAGGAACGTCAAAAGAAGACAAAAGGAAAAGAATTAGATGTCGTTTTAGAGGATCATTTTAATAGTTTCTCAGAAATCATACTCTTAGAAGAAGAGAAGAAAAACCTTCCAAATAAGTATCCTGAGTACAAACATTTAGCTCAAGAATACAAGGATGGCTTATTATTATTTAGAGTAATGGAAGATTGTGTTTGGAATAAAGCAACGAAGGATGCTCAAGGCTTAGAAAATTATTACGAAGCAAATAAAAACAATTATGTTTGGGAAAAGCGTGCTGAAGTAAAAATTTACAATACCGGTAGCAAAGCATTAATGGACGAAACAATTGAAATGCTTGATTCGAATTATTATCAAGTCTACCCTTCAGAAGTTTCAGCTATTAATTTCAAGAAAAACAGCTCGTATTTATATAAAAGCAGAATTAAAGATATCAAAACGAGTGCTCAGAGTCTAATTAACGACCCAAGCTTGTTTATTAAATTAAATGTGGAATATCTTAAAAACGAAGCTGCTACTCTAAGAGAAAAAAGATATCAAAATATTAAGAAGCAATACATTGCAAATGGTGTTGCTGAAGAACGCATAAAACCTGCTTTTGAAGAAGGTGAAAGTGGTGTGGTTGATATTAAGTATTATACTACAAACACCAATGATTTTATCAAAGTCAAAAACACTGAAAATAATCTTTCGGTATCTTTCAAAGATGGATTATTTAATCAAGAAGAATTACCTTTCGCTTCCAATGTAAAAATGGAAGTGGGTAGATATACTTTTGAAAACAACAACCGTTTTATCGTTGAAGAAGTAACAAAGGTATTGCCTCCTACTGTAAAAACGCTTAACGAGTGTAAGGGAAGTGTTATTGCAGATTATCAAGAGTATCTTGAAAAAGAATGGATTCAACATTTACATAAGAAACACGAAGTTGTAATTGATTCTATCCAATTAAACTCACTATACAAGGTTGATAAAAGCATTTAATTTAATTTTAGGATAGGTTATGTTAACTAAAAGTGAACAGATTGCAAGTATATCTTTACGCTTTATAACTTTTCTTTGAAGATTAGTAATTGAATTTTAACTTTGAATAGTTATTCAGAAATAAACTTAACATCACTTTCAAAAAATAAAATGGCAGCAGATCTAGAACGTAAAATTCTTGTAGTAGACGACGAGCCGGATATTGTAGAAATATTAAGTTATAACTTACAAAAAGAAGGTTATAATGTAAAAACGGCAAATGATGGTAAACAGGCTGTCGAGACTGCAAAAGAATTTCATCCGGAACTTATCATCTTAGACATTATGATGCCAGTAATGGATGGTGTAGAAGCATGTCGACAAATAAAAGAAAATCCAGAATTATCAGACGCTCATGTTATCTTTTTAACGGCTAGAGCAGAAGAATATTCTGAAGTTGCCGCTTTTGATGTTGGAGCAGATGACTATATCGTAAAGCCCGTTAAACCGAGAGCTTTAATGAAACGTATAGAATCTATATTTAAAAGAAAAAGCAAGTCATCTTCAAAAAAGAAAGATGTTATCAATATAGATAAATTCTCAATCGACAAATCAAGTTATACTTTATACATAGATGGAGAAGCTAAAACGCTTCCTAAGAAAGAGTTTGAATTACTTTATTTCTTAGCTGAAAGTCCTAATAAAGTATTTAACCGTGATGATTTATTAAGAAATATCTGGGGTACTGATGTCTATGTTTTAGCAAGAACGGTAGACGTTCACATTCGTCGAGTTCGTGAGAAAATCGGTGAAGGATATATCAAAACTGTAAAAGGTGTTGGATATAAATTCGAAATATAACATTAGTTTTTCCTAAATTTGAAACCTCATCTCCTACTCTTTTTGGTGATGAGGTTTTCTTGTCAAAAATCAAATTATGTTTTTCAACGCTAGATCTGTTTCCTTACTTTTAGCCCTATGTATTAGTGGAATCACAGCGGCTTTTTTATCTATCACAAATGGTGTAGATGCTACAGGGATTGTAGTGGGATTAATCATGTCCTTCTCTTCTTCTTTTCTACTTACATATTTCGTGTTAGAATTTATTTTCTTCAAAGAAGTAGGTAACATCCATAATCAAATCCAAGGATTAAGGGACAAACAAATTAATTCATCAGAAAGGATTAATTTTATTCAAAAAGAAAAAAACCCTATCTCTGGAATTAAATCTCAGATAAAAAACTATGCTGAGATGAAAGAAGAAGAAATTGCCCAATTAAAACAAATGGAGCAATATAGAAAGGAGTTTTTAGCGAATATTTCTCATGAATTAAAAACACCTATTTTTGCTACACAAGGTTTTATCCTAACATTATTAGATGGTGCTGTTGATGATAAAAAAGTAAGAGATCGTTTCTTAAAAAAAGCGGCAAAGTCACTAAATTCATTAAATATACTTGTGGAAGACCTTTTGACTGTTTCAAAAATAGAAGCAGGAGAAATTTCTATGGAATTTGAGGAATTTGACCTTCAAGTAATGATGGTCGATGTACTAGAACAAGTAGAAAATAAAGCAGAAAAGAAAAATATTCTTGTTACTTTAGAGGCACCAAATGATGATCCAATCTATGTTGAAGCAGATTATAACCGATTAAAACAGGTTGTAATCAACTTAGTTGTTAATGGTATTAAGTATAATAACAAAAATGGCTGGGTTAAAGTAATTTTGCAGGTCAATGAAGATACGGTGACAGTACATATCAAAGACAATGGTATTGGGATTCCAAAAGAAGATCATAACCGTTTATTTGAACGATTCTATAGAGTAGAAAAAAGTCGTACTAAAAAACAAGGAGGTTCTGGACTTGGTTTAGCCATTTGTAAACACATTCTTGAACGCCATAACACTGTGATCACATTAGAAAGTGAAGAAGAGAAAGGATCAACTTTCTCATTTGATTTAAAGTTATCCAAAGAAGCTGAGCATGAAGATTCCGAATTTTAAGAAATGGATCATATTCGAAAATGACAATTATATATTAGTCAACAAACCACCTTATATTTCCTCTTTAGAAGATAGGGATAAAACTCTTCCTACAGTCTATCAAGAGGCAAAAAAATATGGTGGAGACACACAATTATGTCACCGTTTAGATAAAGAAACTTCAGGTGTTATGGCCATTGCCAAAAATCCAGAAGCTTATAGAAATTTAGCGATTCAGTTCGAAAAACGTGAAGTTGAAAAAATTTATCATGCTGTAGTGGATGGAACTGAAAACTTTGATGGTGTTTTAATCGATAGAAATATTCTTGTTTCAGGGCGTGGAAATGTTCGTATCGATATTGAAGGAAAACCTTCTCAAACTATCGTCAAAACAGAAGAAACGTATAAATTCCACTCTTTGGTAGCTTGTAAACCTTTGACGGGTAGAATGCACCAAATTAGAATTCACTTGGCTTACATTGGTGCTCCTATCATTTCTGATGAAGTTTATGGAGGAAAAGCTCCCTTCCTATCTGAGATCAAAGGAAGAAAATTTAACTTAAAAAACAATACAGAAGAACAGCCTCTAATGTCTCGTGTTGCATTGCACGCCCGTTCATTAAAATTCAAAGATGTTGACGGTAGTGAAATTGCAATCGAAGCAGAATATCCGAAAGATATGAGAGCTGTAATTACTCAACTAAGAAAATATAAATAACAAATGGCTTCGAAATATTTCCAAGACCACATGGAAGGCAATGTTTGCTTCGGTTGTGGCAAAAAAAATGATGACGGTTTACACATCAAAAGTTATTGGGAAGGTGAAGAGGCACATTGTATCTGGAATGCCGAAGAAAAATACCACGGATGGGCAAATCTATTAAGTGGAGGCATTCTATCTACAATCATTGATTGTCATTGCATGGGTACAGCAATGGCGTATGCATACAAATCTGAGGGAAGAGAATTGAATTCAAAACCTTGGTACCGTTATGCTACAGGTACTTTAAATGTCAAATTTTTAAAACCAACACCTATTGCTCAACCTATTAAATTGGTCGCAAAAGTATTGGAACAAAAAGGAAAGAAAATTGTCATGCACTGTGAATCATGGTCAGGTGATACGCTAACAGCTGAAGCTAAAGTAGTTGCAATTCGTGTTTTCAATAGTGATGATGCACAAAAAGGAAATCCTTTTATCGATTAATAAATAATACATATGATGCATATCACCCACCCTGATATTGATAAATATATTGAGGAAGTTTCTACAGATGAAAATCCAATTTTAAAAGAGCTTGACAGAGCAACTCATCTAGAAGAAAATATGCCTCATATGGTGTCAGGACATCCTCAAGGGCTTTTCCTTACGATGCTTGCAAAAAGTATGAATGCCAAAAATATTTTAGAAATTGGCACTTTTACAGGCTATGCTGCAATTGCTCTTGCACAAGGAATGCAGCCCGATGGCAAATTGCATACTATAGAAGTGGATGATGAAAAAGAAAACATTATTCGTCGTTATATACAGAAAGCTGACCTAGACAATATCATCGAACTTCATATTGGTAAAGCATTAGAAATTATTCCAACGCTTAACACTCAGTTTGATATCGTTTTTATTGATGCTGATAAGATGAATAACGATGCTTATTATGAACTTTGTCTTCCCCTTTTAAGAGAAGGCGGTTTATTATTGATTGACAATGTCTTATGGAGAGGTAAAGTTTCCTCAACTACTGCAAACGACAAAATGACCACTGCTATTAAGGCCTTCAATGAGAAGGTAACTTCAGATAATCGTGTACAAAGTCTAATTTTACCATTAAGAGATGGGATTTTAATGGCTCAAAAATTGTAGATTTGTAAGATTATACTTATTTTTTACTTAGGGTAATACAAATTAATCTATTACTCTGTCTATTTAAAGGTGAATTTAATACCTCATTATGAAAAAAATATATACAGTAGGAATCCTTTTGAGCGTGGGTACCGCATTGAGCTCGTTTAATGGAATTACCACTGAACATAATACTAACAGTAGCCCACAAAAAACGATTTATCAAACTCCGTTACAAGAAGATAATCCTTATCCAATCATCACGAATGTGCATTCAAAAGTGGTAAATGGTGAAGAAATCACACTAGTAGATGCTAATGGTATTTCTGCTTTTATCGCAGGTAAAAACCAAAATCTACTGCTGATTGCTACTTCTTTAAATATTGATGTAAAAAAAATCTATAAATATAATGATATGGATGCCTATGATGATCTCATGGAAGGGCATGTATATTATCTAAAATCAAAGAAAGGTAAGGCTACAACAGCAATGCATACCACAATTGACGAGAAGAACCTTTGGGAAGTTTCTCAGAAGTATGGTATCAAATTGAAAAAGTTAGCTAAGAAAAATAGAATGAAAACAGATGAGCCTTTAGCTAGAGGCCGTGTTTTATTCTTACAGAAAACTAGGCCTAAATCAGTGGCTCCTACTGTCATTGATCTTCCACCTGAAGAAGAAGAAGTGGTAGAAGAAATTCCAGTTTTACAAGAACAAGAAGATGCAAAAACAGTTGTAGAAATTGACGCTGAAAAAACAGTTGAAACGCTTGATCCTAATGCCAAAACACACGTTGTACAAGACGGAGAAAGTGTATTCACTATTTCGAGAATGTATAATGTAACTATGCTTGACTTAAAAACATGGAATAGCATTGGTAGTGATTTATCATTAACTGAAGGTCAAGTATTAATTGTTGGCATGGATGAAAAAGCAAAAGAGGAAGTTGTTATAACTGATGATGTCGCTACTGAAGCACAAGCAACAGAAACAGCGCCTATTGAAGAAGCTTCATTTGCTATTATCCCTCCTGCGGCAGAAACAACTGAAGGGCAATCTTATCAACCTATCACTGTAGGTGAATATAATGTTCCTGCTTCTGAGAAACCTGCACAAGAAACTACAATTGAATCTGAAGACACTGTTCCAGACTCTCCTGAAACATACGTTGTTCAAACTGGTGAATTTTACTACGGAATTGCAAGAAAATTTGATGTTTCACCACAAGATCTACAACGTTGGAATGATAATAAAGCATTGAATCCTGGTGATAAAATCTTTGTTTCTAATCCTTCCGGCTCTTCAAAACTTACGGGGGTATATTCTGTAAGAGGAAATAGTAATATTGATGCTGAAGGAAAATATACAGGTGAAATTATTACACATACTGCTTCAAGAGGTGAAACTGTAACTTCAATTGCAGCAACCTATGGAGTAACAGAAAATGATATTTACGCTCAAAATAAAGGAAGGTTAAACCCAGGAGAACAACCTAAAAATGGTATGTTTATCCAAATTCCTATAGATAATGCAAAAGGTGCTCAAGACCCGTATAATCAAGTAGCAACTGCATCAAACGAGAATAATTATGATGTAGCTGCTGTTGAAACTCCAGCTGAAGAAACAGTTGTATCTACTACAGTGATTACAAGTTCTTCTGAAGAAGAAATGCTTGGTTTAGCAGAAACACATAAAGTACAGAAAGGGGAAACTTTATTTGCAATCTCAAGAAAATACAGCATCTATCATAAAGATTTGATAAAATGGAATAACTTACCTGAAAGTGGTGCCATCAATGAAGGTCAAGTAATTCGATTAACAGAGCCGGAAACAAGTTCTGATTGGCAGGTAGATGAATCAACAGGTACATCTGAACAATTGACTCAATATCATGTTGTAGAAAAAGGCGATACTCTATTTTCTGTTTCTAGAAAATATGGTGTGACTGTGAGCTCTATTAAAGAATTAAACGGTATGACTACAAATGAAATTAAAGTGGGACAACGAATTCAAGTAAAATAAGTTGATATTCACAATTTTTGAAAGGGAAGTACAGTGGTGTACTTCCCTTTTTTATTAATCAATATTTCTTAATTCATAAATTTTTAGAAAATAAAATAAGGAAAAAACTAAGTATTTTGTACCTTTGCCGGACTATTGATATTGAAAAATTTTAGTAATATAATTATATAATTATGCCAGGAACGGAATATTTTGGTGCTGAGGAGAGAAAAGAAGTGATGGACGTTTTAGAGTCAGGCATGCTTTTCAGATACAATCACGATGATCAACGTAACGATCATTGGAAGGCACGTGAATTTGAACAGTTATTTGAACAATACACTGGTGCTAATCACGCGCATGCTGTTTCTAGTGGTTCTGCTGCTGTAGCTTGTATGATGGCTGCTGCTGGTATTGGTCACGGAGATGAAGTAATCTGTACTCCTTTCACTTTTATTGCTCCTATCGAAGCAGTATTATTTGCTGGTGGTATTCCTGTTTTTGCTGAAGTTGACGAAACACTAAACTTAAGTGCTGAATCAATCGAAGCTGCAATTACACCAAGAACAAAAGCTGTATTATTAATCCACATGTGTGGTGCTGCAGCGGATATGGATGGAATTCAAGCAGTTTGTAAAAAACACAACATCAAACTTTTAGAAGATGCTGGACAAGCTTTAGGTGCTTTCTATAAAGGAAAACACGTAGGTTTATTCGGAGAAGCGGGTGCTGTTTCTTTTGACTTCTTCAAAATCACTACTGCAGGTGAAGGTGGTGTTTGTTTCACAAACGACAAAGATAAATATGAAGTTATGGCTCAGTTCTCTGACCATGGCCACTCTCACGTTGGTGACAACAGAGGTATGGAACCACACCCAATCTTAGGTTTTAACTATAGATTAGGTGAATTAAATGCTGCTGTTGCCGTTGCTCAAATGCGCAAGCTTGAAATGATCAGAGCAAACAACAAAAAGAACAAAGCAATCCTTAAAGAAAGATTAAAGAATGAAGTACCTTTCATTACTTTCCGTTGTCTTCCTGACGAAGAAGGTGATTCGGCTACATTCTTAAACTTCTTCATGGAAACTCCTGAATTAGCTGAAAAAGCTTCTAAAGAAGTTCAAGGTGTTGCTTACTGGTACACTAACATGTATCACTTCATCAATCAGTGGGATCATTTAAAGGCATTAAAATCTCCATATAAATTGGCGATTCATGACTATGAACACCGTCAAGACTGGAATAACATTGAGCTACCAAAATCACAAAACATTATTGGTAGATTACTTTCTATCGGTATCCGTGCTACATGGACTGAGGAAGAAATCAACGCTTTTGCTGATCAATTAATTTCTCAATTAAAAAAGGTAGTTGAAACTAGTCATGCATAAGAATTTCAAAAATATAGATAAAATCGTATATGGTAAAGGTGCATTCAATCAAATTGATGAAATCCTTGCTCCTAAACGTGTTGAAAACGATAAATTCATGGTATTTATCGTTGATAAATATTTCGAAGGTAAGGAACTAGCTGATCGTATTCCTGCTCACGAAGAAGATATGGTTTTCTTTGAGGACATTGATCAATATGAACCTACTACGGATCAAGTTGATAACCTTCGTGATAAAATTTTAGCTGAAAAAGGTGTTCCTGCCGGTATCATTGGTATTGGTGGTGGTTCTATCATGGATATCGCGAAAGCTTTATCTTTAATGGTAACTAACGAAGGATCATCTCAGTTATACCAAGGTCTTAACTTAGTGAAAAAAGCAGGTATCTACCATATGGGTGTACCTACTGTTGCTGGTACTGGGGCTGAATGTTCTATGACTGCAGTACTAACAGGTCCAGTTAAAAAGCTAGGTCTTAAGTGTGATTGGACTGTTTTCAACCAAGCAGTTCTTGATCCAGAATTATTAAGCACTGTAGAAAGAAATCAATGGTTCTATACAGGTATGGATTGCTATATTCACTGTATCGAAGCTGAAAGTGGTTTATACTTCAATGCTTATTCTAAAGCTTATGGAGATCAAGCATTAGCCCTTTGTCGTGAAGTTTACTTAGGTGAAAATGCTGGTCAAAACCTTGAAAATGATGAGAAATTAATGATCGCATCATTATTCGGTGGACTAAGCTTAACTTATTCTGAAGTTGGTGCATGTCATGCGCTTTCTTATGGTTTATCTAAAATCTTAGGAACAAGACATGGTTATGCTAACTGCCTTGCTTTCTATCATTTAGAAGAATTCTATGGCGATGCTGTAAATGAATTCAAATCTATGATTGAAAAGCATAATATCGATCTTCCTCAAGGTCTTTCTAAAGAATGGTCTGAAGAGACAATCGATGCAATGGCAGAAGTAGCTTACAACTTACCTCATATGTGGAATCACGCTATTGGTCTTGATTGGAAAGACAAATGGACAAAAGAGGATATCAAAAAGTTATACAGAAGATTATAATTTAATCTTTCTATTAATATTGAAGCCTGGGAGAAATCTCAGGCTTTTTTATTTTCCTGTATTTCATATTAAATTTTATCCTATTATCTTTCAAACATTATTTTTTGGGCTTAATTTTTTAATCAATGAATTTGCAAAAAAACTGTACAAACTGCGGAAATCAATTCGAACAAGAAGGTGAATTTTGTGCATCATGTGGACAAAGCAGAGCAAATTACAACACTAACTTCATCACACTTCTAAAAGATTATATTAATGAAGCATTCGGTATTGATTCAAAAATTAAGCACACTTATAAATACTTCTTCTATAAACCTGAGTTTCTAACAGAAGAATTTTTAAGAGGAAGACGTCAACATTATGTGCATCCTATTCGTCTCTATCTAATTTGTTCTCTATTTTTTCTCTTCATCTTTAATAACTTCATCATTGACAAGCATTCTTTTAAAATAGATATTGATAAATTTTTGAATGTAAAAGATAAACTTGAAAAAGAAGAGTTAAGTGATATCAAGATTAATATTGGTATTGATAATAATATATACTATGATAGCGTAAATATAGATAGTACTTCAACAAAATCGAAAAACCCATATTATGACAATCATTATTACGATAAAAAAGACAATGACAAATACGATAGAATTGTCACATTTATTCGAAATAATAAAAATATAACAGATCTATCTATTGAAGATTCATTGGGAATAAAAACGTGGTATGGAAAGAAGTTAATCAAACAAGCAAAATATTTCTATGATGAAAAGGGAGTAACTTTCTTTCAAGCAGCAGTTGAAAATATTCCTATTGCCATAATGCTACTAGTCCCAATTTTTGCTTTTTATTTAAAACTCCTATACATAAGAAGTAAAGAAAACCTATATATTCAACATCTCATTTTTTCCGTACACCTTCATTCTTTTACGTTATTTATTTTTGGATTAATTTTAATTTTCGGTCTATTTAAATGGGATGGATTGAATTACATCAACTCTATTCTACTGTGTTATTGGTTTGTAATAATTCTATTAATGTTGAAAAAATTTTATAAACAAAAATGGAGCAAAACTATTATAAAATTCTTCCTTTCTGGAGTTTTACATAGTATTGTTATCAGCATGGTAATAGTCTTTGAATTATTAATCAGTTTGTTATTATTCTAACACAGTATACTAATTCCGTTAGGTTTGATAAAGTCAAAATTGATTACTCCAATAGCTGTATTTCATTAGGAATATAAAATAAAAAACCCACTGAGAGACGCTTTTCTCAGTGGGAATATATAAGAACCAGATAATATAAGGAACTATTATGACACTGGTTCTTCCTCGAAAATCGATTCTAAAATTGACATGGCGGCTTCCCTTCCATCCAATGCTGCTGTTACTACAAGGTCAGCACCACGAACAGAATCTCCACCTGCAAATACACCTTTTAGAGAAGTCTCACCATTTGCAGCAGTTTCAATCGCACCCCATTGGTTTGTTTTCACTCCTGCTTCAGTAATCCAACCTAATTTTTCATTACTAAAACCTAATGCAAGAATAAATACATCAGCTTCAATAATTTCTTCTGAACCTGCAATTTCAGACACCGCTTGACGTCCTGATGCATCTGGTGCAGAAAGTTCCATATCTACGAATTTTGCTCCGTAAACATTTCCTTTATCATCAGCTACAAAGTTTTTTGGTGATTTTAAGAATTTAAATTCTACACCTTCATCCTTAGCAGCTCTAACTTCTTTTCGCGAACCTGGCATATTTTCCTCATCACGACGGTAAAGACAAGTCACTTTTGATGCTTTTTCACGGATTGACGATCTTACACAGTCCATTGCTGTATCACCACCACCAATCACTACTACACGCTTTCCTTTTACATCATATTTCTTATCGAATGTTTGCTCATCAATTTTTTTCTGAATATTAGTAAGGAAAGGTACAGCCATATAAATATTATCAGAGTTATAAGCCTCATCATCTAATTGACGACCTGCCATTGCTCCAATTCCTAAGAATACAGCATCATATTCTTTATTTAATTGTTCAAGAGTTACATCATTTCCGATGTCAACGCCTAATCTAAGATCCATCCCTGCCTCTTTCAACAATTCAACTCTACGTTCAACTGCTTCTTTTTCTAATTTGAAACCTGGGATACCATATGTTAAAAGACCACCTGCTCTATCTGCTTTATCAAAAACTACGGGCTTCACTCCTGCTCTTAACAAGAATGTTGCACAAGAAAGACCTGCAGGACCTGATCCTACAATAGCTACTTTCTTACCTGTCATTTTTTCAGCAAACTCAGGTTTAAATCCTTTCTTAAAACCTTTTTCTGAGATAGCAACTTCTATAGATCCAATTGTGATTGCTCCAATTGTTTCTTCATCATTACCATCATTCAATGTACAAGCACCTTCACATAAACGATCTTGTGGACAAATACGTCCTAAGATTTCTGGGAAAGGTGAGCTTTCATTTGAAATTTTAAAAGCTTGCTCTAAATCTTTTTCAGCAATAAAGCGAAGCCATTGAGGAATATAATTGCTAAGAGGGCAACCTACTGATGAACAATATGGGTTACCACATTGTACACATCTACTTGCTTGGGAAGCAGTTTCTGATGTAGAGTACACCTCACTGATTTCATTAAAGTTTCCTACTCTTTCGTCTGCAGGGCGAAGTGTAGGTGTAATTCTTTCTATTTTAGTGAATTCGTACATTATCTTAATCTTTTTTAAAAGGTATAAAATGTGGTGGTCATTTAGACCACCTTAACCATTTAGTTGCCCTCCATTGGGTTTAATGGAGACTTCATATCTTTTGAAGTTACCATGTAGAAGTAACGAACTTCTTCACGGAAGTGATCTAAGATATGTTTTGCTTTTGTAGAACCTGTACGGAACAAGTAGCTACGTAAGATACGTTGTAAGTAGAAACGCCCTTCGTCTCCCTCATCTGTATCTATACGTCTTGCCTTGATCAATTCCTGGTTCATTTTGTCGATAAAACTATTTGTTTTGTCATAAACAAATGCCACACCGCCTGTCATACCAGCACCGAAGTTATTACCTGTTTCACCAAGAATAACCACTGTACCTCCAGTCATATATTCACAAGGGTGATCACCTGTACCTTCAACAACTGCTAAAGCTCCAGAGTTTCTTACGGCAAATCTCTCACCTACTTTACCTCTTACGAATAATTTACCCCCAGTAGCACCGTATAAACAAGTGTTACCAGCAAGTGAACGACCTTCAGACTGACCGTCTCTTGGAGTGATGATAATGTGTCCACCACTCATACCTTTACCTACATAGTCATTACCTGTACCTCTTAATGAAAGCAACATACCATGACTTAATAAACAACCAAATGATTGTCCTGCAGTACCTTTTAAATTGATTGTAATTAACTCTTTTGGTAAACCTTTCTTTCCGTGGAATTCAGCAATTTGTCCTGAAATTCTTGCTCCAAAAGAACGGTTAGTATTCACAATCTCTTTGTTCAAGACAGTTCTATAATGAGGTCCTTTAATGACTGGCATTAATTCCTCTAAAATATCTTGTTCAAATTCGTTTGGATCAAATGGATCATTCGAATCTTTTTCTCTGATGTTTTTACCTTCAGCATAGTATAAAACATCTTTGAAATCGAATTTTTGAGCAAACTCATCATCAACTACTTTTAATAAGTGTGTATGACCGATGATTTGATCCATTGAAGTATATCCTAATTCTGCTAAGATTTCTCTTACTTCTTGGGCCATTGCTTGTAGGTATGAAACCACACCTTTTACAGTACCCATGTAGTATGCTCTCAATTGTTCAGATTGTGTAGCAATACCTACAGAACATTTATTCAAGTGACAAACTCTTAAGATTTTACAACCAATAGTTGTCAATAATGAAGTACCAAATGCAAAGCTTTCAGCACCGATCATTGCCCCTTTCACAAGGTCAAGACCTGTCTTAAGACCACCGTCAGTTTGTACTTCTACAAAATCACGAAGACCATTTACTTTTAATGCATTGTGAGCCTCTGCTAAACCAAGTTCCCAAGGGTTACCTGCGAATTTGATTGAACCTAACTGAGCTGCACCAGTACCGCCATCAGCACCTGAGATAATGATTTTATCTGCATATGCTTTCGCAACACCTACTGCAATTGTACCTACACCTGCAGTAGACACCAATTTCACACAAATACGTGCTTTTGGATTTACTTGCTTTAAATCAAAGATTAATTGTGCTAAATCTTCAATCGAGTAAATATCGTGATGTGGAGGTGGTGAAATAAGTGTTACACCTGGAATCGTACATCTTAATGTCGCAATCAATGGAGTTACCTTTGAACCTGGTAACTGACCACCTTCACCTGGCTTCGCTCCTTGTGCTACTTTAATCTGAATTTCTTCAGCATTTCTTAGGTAATGAGGAGTGACACCAAAACGACCAGAAGCAACTTGCTTAATCTTAGAGTTTTTGATTGTACCAAAACGTTTTGGATCTTCTCCACCCTCTCCAGAGTTTGATTGACCACCGATTTGGTTCATTGCTTGAGCTAGTGCTTCGTGTGCTTCAGGCGAAATTGAACCTAAAGACATTGCTGCAGATGTAAATCTTTTAGTAATTGCCTCAATTGGCTCTACTTCAGAAATATCTATTGGCTTACGATCAGATTGGAATTCAAAGAAGTCACGAATCATTCGAAGACCTCTATTATTAATCTGATTCTTAAGATCATTATAATCTTCAGATCTACCTGTTACAGCAAATTTACGAAGTTGTTTCGCTACTGTTGGAGCAAAATCGTGGTATTCACCGTTTTCAGCATATTTGTAGAATGAACCTACTTCCAAAGGATACATCTTTTTAATGTATCTTGTTTTGAATGCAGCTTTATGGTAAGATTTGATTCTTTCTTCAATATCTGAGAAACCTAAACCAGGAATTAAAGCTTCAGATCTTACAAAACATTGCTCAACAATATCACGGCTTAAACCGATAGCATCAAACAATGATGAGTTTTGGTAAGATTCTACTGTTGCAATACCCATTTTAGACATAATTTTAAGAAGACCAGCATTTAAAGCTTTTTGTACTTTAATTAATGACTTCTTACGAGACATGTATGAGTCTGCACCTAAGTTTTCAGAGATTTGTAATGCTGTACCAAATAATAAGTAAGGATAGATACCTGTCGCACCCATCGATAATAATACTGCTGCAGAGTGTGAATCATGTACTTCACCTGTAATTGCAACAATTGATACTTTTGATCTTAATCCTTTTTTAGCAAGATAATTACTTACATAACCTATTGCCATTGGCATAGGAATTAAGAATTTATCTTTACCCAAATTACGATCGTCTAACATTACGATTGCAGTATCTTCGTCTCTCACTGACTGTTCTACTTGCTCTCCTAGTTTATGAAGTGAAGTTTCTAAATCACTTTTGAAACAGGTACTGAATGTTTTAGAATTGTATTGATAATCATATAATGGATCTCCTTCAGTACCAAATCTTCTTAGTACATCAAAGTGTTCATAACTTAAAATTGGAGACATTGATTTCAAACGATGAGCATTCATTGGCCCATCAATCAGTACGTTATTATTTCTACCAAAAGTAACTGATGTTGACATTACCATCTTCTCACGAAGTGGATCAATCGGAGGGTTAGTTACTTGTGCGAATTTTTGACGGAAATAATCTGTAAAGTTTCTTTGCACTTTACTAAAACAAGCAAGTGGAGTATCATCACCCATAGAACCAGTATCTTCTTTACCAGTTTCAATCATTGGACGAATTACTTGCTCCAATACCTCATTTGTATAATTATGGTAACGTTGCTTATCTATAATATCATCATATCTATAGTCTTCCATTGACAAGAAATTTTTGTCAACGTGTTCCATTAGATACGCACTGTTTTCATGAATCCACTTACCCCAAGGGCGAGCTTCTTTTAAGTAGGTATTTATTTCGCCATGCTTTAAAATAGTTCCATAACGTAAATCAATACCAATCATCTGACCTGACTGAAGTTTACCTTGTTCTTTAATGTTAGGCTCCTCTAAATCGATTACACCATACTCAGAACTGATAACAATTCTATCGTCATTCGTCACAATATATTTTGCTGGTCTAAGACCATTTCTATCCAAGATACAGGCTAAGTGACGACCATCACATAAATTTAATGCAGCTGGACCATCCCATGCCTCAAAATTACTTGCAGCATACTCATAGAACGATCTTAATTTAGCATCTAAATTGGGAACATTTTGCCAAGGTGCAGGCACTAATGAACGTGCTGCTTGAAAAAAGTCCATTCCTGCCGTTACTAAGAATTCAAACGCATTATCTAATGATGCACTATCTGAACCTCCTGGTACAAGGATAGGGAAAATTCTATCTAATTCTTCTTCTGTGAATACCTCAGATTTTAATACTTCTTGCTTGATAGAGAAGTTAAAACGGTTGGCTTGAATAGAATTAATCTCACCATTATGAGCTAAGCATCTGAATGGCTGAGCCAATCTCCACTGAGGTAATGTATTTGTTGAGAAACGTTGGTGGAATACCGCAAACGACACTTCGAATTCTTCTTGACTAAGGTCAATAAATAATTCTTTAATATGCGTAGGCATTACCAAACCTTTGTAAGAGATTACTTTTTCTGAGAAAGAAGGAATGTAAAAACCTTCATCCTCTTTTAAGGCGTGCTCTACCTCTTTTCTAGTAAGATAAAGAAGTGCAGAGAACCTTTTAGTAGACATTAATGCATTTGGAACTACAAAAGCCTGTACAATTTCAGGTAGTAATTCGAATGCTTGTTTACCTAACACTTCTGTATTTAAAGGTACCGTTCTAAAGAAAAGCACTTTTAAATCATTTCTTTCACAGTATTCAGAGAAAACTTCTTTTTGTTTTTCTGCATCTGTTAAAAACATCATCGCCACGGCATAACGTTGTGGCAAATCAATTCCATTTAACTCAGCCTCTTTTCGCATAAAACGATCAGGCATTGAAAATAAGAATCCACTACCGTCACCACTCACTCCATCTGCTGCAATCGCACCACGGTGAATCATACGTGACAAGGCCTCAATAGCGTCTAAAGTCATTTGCCTTGAAGGATTTCCTTTGTAGTTGGCGATCATACCAAATCCACAATTGTCCTTAAAGGCGGTTAATCTGTGTTCCATAATAAAGCGTCTTCCGATTTTCGATAATTGTTGTTCCTTGAGAAGTCGGTTTGTTAGCTGTAGTAATAATTATTGTAATATTAGAAAAGACTAAAAAATCTTAGGGTTATATTACATGTCCGACAATGTCTTCAAAGAATCCCGTTCACAACACTTTCAAATATAAGAGTATATTTTATTAAATCATCAAAAAAATGAGCATTTCTATGAAAATTTGTCATTAATTGACTATTCTTTCACAAAAATACTCATTAGCGTTATATATATAACATAGTTTTTTCCTTAGAAAAAATTGTACTTTTTACGCTATATTACAAAATTAATTGCTTTACTATTTTGCCTCTTCTTCTAGAATTGATGTAAAATGCTCTTTATCTAACAACGTAATTGACGATCTTGTATAATCCAAAATATTCATCTTTTTGTATTTACTCATAGACTTTGATACTGTTTCTCTAGAAGTACCAATAAGTTTAGCGATATCATTTTGAGAATAATGGTGCTTGACTGTTTGAGAATTATCAAAATCATCTTCAAAAAGATCTTTAATAAATTCTAGTAAACGTAATTCAGCATCTTTACATACTAATATTTCTAACCTTCGCTCAATTTTTTTAACACGAAGACCGATTAATTTATAGATATACAGACCAAAACGTTCGTTTTCTCTCATCAACGTCCTCATTTTATCAATTGATAAGAGACATAAAGCCGTTTCGTTTCCTTCTGCAATTGCATATTCCTCTCTTTTGGTTTGACCGAGTAATACTTTCTCCCCAAAAATTTCTCCTTTGGATAGGATTAGTTTAACTACCTCTTCTCCATCAGCATTGTACTTGCAAAGCTTGACTTTGCCTTTGCTTACAAGAAATAGTTTTTGCTCATCATCCTCAGGGAAATAGATAACTTCACCTTTTTTAAAGAGTAATCCATTTTTCTTGAAATAGTTATCAATTTTTGTTGGGCATAAAATTGAATAGAGGTCAAAGTTATGCATTTCCCAAAATTCCTCCATAGTGTTAATTTATTTATTAAAGTACAAAAAAAGGTAGTCCGTTTCAAATTTAACTGACTACCTTTTAATATGCTACTTTTATATATTATGTTTTGATAGGTGGTTCTAACATTTTGAACAAACTATAATCATACAAATCTTTATCCATAAGATGTGAAGGGGATACATTTTTAATAGAATTAAAGATAATTTCGGTTCTATCTGGGTAATTCTCTTCCCAATCTCTCAACATACTCTTCACCATCTTACGTTGTAACTTTGGTTGTGAACCACAAAGATTACAAGGTATAATTGGATATTGTCTAATTTCTGAAAAAACTTCAATGTCTTTTTCTTTACAATATGCCAATGGACGAATGACAATATGCTTCTGATCATCTGTTTTATAAATTGGAGGCATTGCTTCTAACTTACCGCTAAAAAACATATTTAATAAAAATGTTTCAACGATATCATCCCTATGATGACCTAATGCAATTTTAGTAACACCTAATTCCTCTGCTGCAGTATACAATGTTCCTCTTCTTAATCGTGAACAAAGACTACACATGGTTTTCCCCTCTCCTAATTTTTCTGTTACAATAGAGTAAGTATCTTTATTCAAAATTTTATAATTCACACCTACTTTATCAAGGTATTCAGGTAATATATGTTCTGGAAAACCTGGCTGTTTTTGATCTAAATTAACGGCAATAATCTCAAAGTTATATTTTTTAGTACTTTGAATATGCATTAAAATATCCAACATTGTATAGCTATCCTTTCCTCCAGATAAACATACCATCACTTTATCACCATCTTCGATCAAGTTATAATCATCAATGGCTTTCCAAACATTTCTATGCAGGCGCTTTTGAAGCTTAACCTGTTCTGGAGTAAATTCTGCTGTCATTTAATTCAAATTTTCCACAAAGTTAAAATAAAGATTCTTAAACTAATCTTAATCAACACTAGAAAATTATTAATCAATTTAAATAGACAAAGATAAACTACTTGACAACCACAATTTTCTGAGGTTTCCCTACTTGTTCACCCTCATTAAAATGTCTGATATAATAAATACCCATTGGCAGATCCTTTAAACTGATAGAATAGGTATTGCCTGTAAATTCTCCTCTTAATACTTCTTGACCAGAAGTTGATGAAAGTATCCAAGTACAATCATAGAAGAAATTTGGGCTCTCTATATTTACAATATCAGAGGTAGGATTAGGATAAATCTCCCACTGTAAGTAATTATCTTCTATACTCGTTACATTTCTAGGTTCTGTAGAAACCAATGCTGAAACATCTTTTTTTATAGCTTGATAAATCTCTTTAGTGACATTATCCTGAACAAAAACAATTACTTCTGCGTGGTCAGTATCATATACTTGAGGATTATCCCAAGCTACCGTAAATACTTCTTGACTACCATTTGACCATGTTCTACCAAAGAAACTTGTACCTTCAGAACCTGGAGCTGGACTCATTGATTTCATTACATCATAATGCCTTTGTTGTCCCATACTAACTTCAACGCCAAAAATCTCTTTCTCCACTGTTACTATATGTACAACTATTTCTGATGAATCCGGTAAGAAGGTATCATTAGAAGTTAAAGTAACTTGAATAGAATCAGGGTCTCCTGGATTTGGTAATGAAATATCTATATCAAATTTTGGATCTAATAATGCTCTTGAAGCTACAATATTTTCATAATTATTGATGAAATCTTCAGTATGATCTTTAAATCGATTACCATCTACAATTGTACTAGGTGCATAATTAATTCCATAATAAAATTGTCGACCACTAGAAGGTTCTGGGTTATCTAAATTTAAAGAATCACTTTTGCCATCTACTCGAATATGATAATTTATGGCAAATACATCTAAATCAATATGATTTAAAACAGAATCTAAATCAGGTAATTCTCTACTATCATCCAATTGCCCTGCATTAGTCATCGTTTCAACAACAACTACTTTTTTACGGTTACCAATAAAAATATTATCAATGGCAACCCCTTCATCTTCAAGATCTGAATTAGATTTAAAAGCAAATCGTAATCGAAGATGTTCTTCACCAATAAACTGGTCTAAGTTATGTCGAATTGATCTAAATTCTCTGAAAATACCTCCTGACTCTTCAGTGTTACCTGTCCAACCTTTTGATTCCGTAATACTTTCTTTTACTTGATGTCCTGGGTCGGCAAGAATATCCGAGCTATTGAACCAATTAATTGGATCTTGAACATCGCCTAAAGCATACCAATTCTGCCCAGAATCCAAAGAATACTGTAATGTCACACCATCAATATGGGCCTCAGCATCCAATTGCATATCAAAGATGATCATTGGCCTACTTAATCCTGATAAATCAAAAGAAGGTGTATTTAAATAAGAATCTTCACTGACATTATAATCTGTGGTCAGATTTGTCACCCATACATTTGTATTACTTATAATGTTTTCTCCTTGTGCAATACCATGTTCCCAACTTGATGAAATACCTCTATGTACCCATCCTCCATCAGAAGAATTAAAATCTTCAAAATATTCATCTTCCTCATTTGTAAGGTAAACTCTCGGTATAACATATACTGACTTGACTAATCTTCTAGAACAGCCCCTTTTGGTTGTCACCATTAATGTTACATCATAGACACCAATATTCTGATATTCGTGAGATATTGCTCCATTAGGTAATAAATCTGCATCTAAAGTCATTACAGTTCCATCTCCAAAATCCCATTGCCAAGTATCTAAAGTATCTAAGGCATCTGGAGTAGACATTTCTGTAAATTGCATTTCAGCACCATGTTCAGATATAAACCAATCAAAGTCAATATCTGGTGGGTCCCCAATAAAAATACTTTTTGTTGTTGAAATATTGGTACAACCTTGATCTGTCTGAACAGTTAAGGTTACATTTTTAAAACCACTGGAAGTAAAAGTATGCTCATAAGAAGCAGCTGAATCAACATCAGTAATAAATTTTGAACCTTCTCCTACTCCAAAATTATAGAACCAACTCACTATTTGTGTGGAGTCATCTAATGTGGTTAAATCTCTAAATTGAACTGTTTTTGTATCACAAAAAATATCATATTCAAATTCTACTTCAGGCACATCTACAATTGTAAAATTTCTTTCAACAAAGTTTACACAACCATTAACATTTGTGTATGTATATCGAATTGTATGGTCTCCCAATGGGGAATTTTCTAATACAATTTCATTATTAGTACGAATTAATGCTCCAGTTGATGAAGTTAGAACACCACCAGTAACTGTAGTAATAATTAATGGATTATCATCACTTTGACAGAAAATTTGACCTTCAGTTATACCGAACAAATCAAATTGAGGTAATGGATGGACATTAATATCTAATTGTAATGCCTGCCCTTCACAACCTAGGTGAGTATCGGTTACATAATAAGTATATGTAGTTGTTGCTGTAACAATTGTTGGATCTGTTGGTGTAAAAGTATTACCAGTTCCTACTAGTGTCGTAAGAGAAGCATCATTATACCATCTCACATTTTCCACTATACTAGATACAATCATTGGTTGTAACATATCCCCGGAACAATAACTTAAAGTAGCTGCTACGGTTGGAATCTCAGACCTTTTATTAATAGTTATTGTTACTTGTGTAGTATCACTTTCACAACCATTTACCGTTTGTGTCACATAATACGTTTGGGTATAATCCGTCAAACTATTTGGGTCTGGAGGCGTAAATGAGGTATTTGTAGATACAATACTTGATAATAAAGCATCATCATACCATTTAATATTACTACCTGAAGTTACATTAATGGCATTAATAACATCTCCAGAACAATATAAAGGGTTCGTTGAATCAACTGTTGGCTTACTCGGTGTTGGATAAACAGGAATATCTACTTTTAATGCAGGTCCAACACAGCCATCTGCCGCCGTTTGAACCACCCAATAATTTAATGTATCTAGTGTTGGATAACTTGGTGCATTCATCATAGGGTCAAAAACATCAGACGTTCCTACTCTCATTGTTAAAGCTGCATCAGAAAACCATTCAAAAGATGCACCAACCTCACCTGTTGCAGTTATGGATTGTAATACCTCCCCCTCACAATATGGAGATATTGCATTTACAGACAATGATGTCGGTAAGGCATTTATATTAATATCAACTTGACTAGTATTACTTTCACAACCACTCAACATACTAGTTGCATAAATAGAAACAACAGAATCATTGAGTACATTAGTACTAAAAGAAGGTAGATAGTTATTACCACTACCTAATAACATTGTACCTGCTGCATCAGAATACCATTTGACATTGGAACCACTTGCAATACTAATACTAGAAAGAGCTCCACCTGAACAAACCAAAGCTACAGGATTAAATGTAGGTGCATCTGGTGTTTTATAGATGGTAATAGTAATTGGAGTAGGCAAGCCCTCACAACCATTCTTAGTTTCAGTCACATAATAAGTTACTGTTGAATCAGCTGATACATTTGTATTTATTGCTGGAGTATAAGAATCACCAAAACCAACTTGTGAAGAAAGTCCAGAATCAGAATACCATTTTATGCTATTACCAGGCGTTGCAACGGATAATGCAGATACAGTTTCACCACTACAATAAGAAGTTTGGTTACTCAATGACAAAGTAGGCGCTACTGCCTTTGGATAAACAGTAATATCTACTTGTAAAGGAGCTGAAGTACACGATTCTGTATTCGTTTGTCTTACCCAATAACTTACAGTTGTCACTACAGAAACTGTTGGAGCGTCATTTGGTGTCAATGTATTTGAAGTACTTAAGATAGTCGTAAAAGTTGCATCAGAAGACCATGCAAATTGAGCCCCTGTAACACCTGACACTTCTAAATCTTGCAAACCAGTATCTTGTGAACAATAATCTGGCACTGTAGATACTAATGTAGGAGCCACAGGAAGTGGTTTTACATATAATGTATCATGAACTTCTCTAGTACATCCTTCAGTATTTTCATATGAATATGTAATAATATGCATGGAATAGTCACTTGTACTTGTTTCTCCTGCATTAGTTGCTGCAACCGAAGGATGAAATAATATAGTTCCATCCATTTGGGTTGTAATACCTGAACTACCTGTATCAATTGACCAAGTTACACCCGTTCCTGTGTATGCCGCACCTCCTTCCATTGGCGTTATTGTAACATCTCCTTCACTATAACAAACAGAGTCAGAAGCTGAACTTCTCGCTAAAGTTACTTCATCATATCCAAAAACTGTTACAGTAGAATCAACTGAGTTTAAACAAGAATTTCCATCTGTATATGTAAATGTAATAGTAAAATCTTCATTCAATTCGAACTCATCCATATTGGCCAAAGCTGGAATAAAAGCTCCTGTACCATCTCCATAACTAATTATCGCTCCTGATAAAGCATCTGAAGAAGAGAATGTTCCAGAAGACACATTTGACCCACCTGACTTTCCTTGGAGAAAAACAGTATCTGCATCAAAACAGAAATCTCCATCATCACCACTGTCAACATAATCAAAACTGACTGTTGGTAATGAATTAATAGAGATTGTAACAATGTCAGAAGCTGCACAACCATTACCATCAGTATAATTATAAGTTAAAGTATGATTACCTACTGTTAAACTTGTTGGAGAAATTGTAATTGGGTTTGTTGTTGGTGGATCCGAATTTAATGTAAATGTACCATCCGTAGTTAAACTACCATTTAGATTTGCTGTTACATTAAAATCACCATCATCTGTACAATAATTTAATTGCGTCAAATTGATATCTACAACATGATTTTTAGTAACAGTTACTGCTTGTGAAACGCTAAATTCAACAGGAGTTGGGTTAGAATCCTCATAAACAGCTGTAATTGTTACTGTTTCATTTTGACCATCAGAAGTTGAAGTCACAACTGTAGATGGTGTAAAAGTAGCTCCTGAAGGGACACCAGACCCAGATGTACCTGTACCTTCAAATCGTACTAAAGTGTATGGTGGCGTTCCTCCAACAAAAGAAGGAGTACCTCCTGGGATTGATAAAGATACCGCTGCATCATCTTCGCAATACAAAGGATTTAAGTTAATTACACTAGCACCATCATATACGGTAAAAGAAACTTGCTCAACTTTTTCACACCCTCCTTTTGTAATATGATAATTTACAATGTGAGTTCCTTGTCCAGCTAAATTTGGATAAAAAGTATTATTTCCTGCACCATCATCTGTGCTTACAACTCCTGTTCCTGAACAATAAAAATCTTCACCTGCTCCTAAACCAGTAACATTTAATGCAACACCTGTCATTTGTTGATCACTATAGTTAGTCGTTGTAGGAGATAAGCTATAACCTGTTGCATGAGCAGGAACTGTAATTAAAGCTGTAGCAGTCGAAGTTGAGGTACAGTTACCTGAAGTCACAACTCTTCTAAATCGATAAGTACCAGCTGTTGAAACACTACTTATTATATAAGTCTGAGATGTCGCACCTCCAATATTTGTGTAAGATCCACTATTAAAACTCTGTTGCCATTGGTAACTGTAAGTAGAATTACCGCCAGACGGTGTTGAACCAACTAAGACAATTCCATCATTAATACAGACCAAAGTACCAGATGTATTTGTTACAGTATTACTTGAAATTGAGTTTGTCAATGTATATGAAAGAGTATTAGAAAAAGAAGTACAACCTCCTGAAGTAACCCTTCTTCTAAACATAAATGTTCCAGCTGTAGATTCTGTGACATTATGTGTATATGTGGCTGATGTACCAGAAGTATTGGACCATGAAACTCCACCATCTGTACTTTTCTGCCATTGGTAAGTGTAGGAAGAATTACCTCCTGTTGGTGTTGAAGCAGTAAAAATTAATGAATTTGCTGCAATCGATCCACAATAACCCGAAGCACTAGAAGAACTGATAGTATTTGATGAGATATCTGAATTAATATATACTGTTACTTCATTTGAAGTATGATTTATTCCTTCACTAGTAGTAATTCTTCTGTATTTATAAGTACCATTTGTTAAGCTAGATGTTTCTACAAAATCTTCTCCATAACTTCCTAAACTTGAAAACGAACCAGAATTTTTCTTTCTTTCCCATGAGTAAGTATATACACCAGAACCTCCGGTAGCTGAAGATCCATTTACAGTGAAATTCTTAGATCCAGATGCACAATAATTCACTGTACCTGGAGCGGTTATAGCATTTGATAATGCAGGGAATAAGTAATTAGAAGAGCTATTTGTAGTATAAGTTACAGCTGAAGAACTATTACCAGCTTGATCTTCTACTGGAATAGAAAAGGTAATTTGAGAAAATGAACCTGGTGATGTAAAAGTTCTATTAGCAGTGTAAGTTAACCCTGATTTCGATGGTGTTACAGATGATCCATTAAATGTAACATTAAATGATGATTTTAATGTCTCACTAGCAACAAAAGTAATTGTACTTTGATTACCATTAGCTATCATTGAAGAATTTGATCCATTATTAGATGTAATAGTTACAGAAGTTAAGGTAGGTGCTGTCGTATCTATCACTAAAGATTTTGTAGCTGTTGTTCCAACATTACCATAAATATCTTCAGCATTATAAGTCAATGTATGATTACCTTCTGATAAAGTACCTAGGGTTACATTTTGATTGGATGAACTTATGGCAACCCTAGCGACTTCTCCATCAATACTACTAGAGATGATTAATTCTTTTGAATCTGAAGTATTTAAACTTGTAAATGAATAAGTAGGTGTAATATCATTTGTTTTATTATCACCAGAATCTCCTGAATCTGATCCAGACGTTAAAGTTGGAGATGTTAAAGCAGAAATTGTATTTACTTTTACATTAACATTGACCGTGTTTGAGATAGATGAAATATTACCTGCTACATCTGTTGCTTTAACACTATAACCATAAATACTACCTGATGAAACCAAAGATGAAGTAATGTCATCATCACCTGTACTTGTTGCTGTTCCTTTTGAATTTCCTCCTTCTGATAATTCAAGTGAAGTTCCTGACTCAGAAATAATATTAAAAGTTGGTGTTGTATCATTAGTTTTTAAATCTGAATCACTTCTACCTGTATCAGAAGTAGATTTTAAAGATAACGTTGGAGCAGATGGAGAAGTTGTATCAATCGTAAATTGTAATGCTGATGAATTCCCACTTTCATTACCAGCTGAATCCTCAATAAAACATATCAAATTATGAACACCCTCTGACAACGTACTTAAAGTAAATTCTGTTGTTGCTGTAGAATAATTAGCTCTACCTACTTCACCATCAATATCACTTTCTATAACTATTTCATTACCAATCTCTAAAGGAAGTGAGGAAATCGAAACAATGGGCGTTGTATTAGAAGTAATTCTATCTGAAGAAGATGAACCTGTATCATTTATAGCAGTTGCCTTAAATGTTGGAGTGCCTGGATTTGTTGGGTCAGTTGTATCGATTGTAACATCAACTGGAAGAGTGGTAAATGTTATATGACCATTTACATCAACTCCATATGCATAAATTGAATAATCTCCATCAGTTAAACTTGATGAAACTATTAGACTGTTAGAACCTGTCCCTACAGTAGTGCCTAATGTTGTAAACCCTGACTTTAAATAAATAACATTAGATGCTGTTGAATTAGTAGTAAATAATAAAACATCTGAACTGGTCACACCATCACTGTCTGATTCTCCAGTATCAGATATTGTATTTAAGGATAATCTTGTAACATTACTTTCTAAAGAAGCACTCGTATCTATAGTATAGGTATCTGCTGATGTAGTTGTCAAAGGAGTATAAGTCAATGAAAACTCATCAGTATGATTATAATTATCTCCTAAGTTTACATAAATAGAATAATCAGTACCTGCTGTATTTTCAATAACAGTGATCTCCACAGAACTCGTAATATCGGTACTAGAACCAACTTCCTCAACTGTAAATTGAGTATTTAGGGGTGATAATGTAGTACCCTCAAAATCCCAAGCTAACACTACACTCTGAGTTGATGCATTTCCAACTCTTGTGAATGTTGTAATAGATTGAGCATTAATATTATTAACTATTAATGATAATAATAAAATACAAAAGTATAGTTGTAATGGGTTTTTGTGTTTATTCATAACTCAGGTTCAACAGTCATACTATCAATAAACAAAAAAATTAGATAGTCAAAAAGAAAATCAACATATAACACTCTTAATATCAGGACAATAAAAGGAATATAAATGAAAAATATTAAAAGATTACTATTATGTGTTTAATGTTATATGACTTAATTATATTTAGTAATAAGTAGTTTTTGGATTTATGTTAATATACGTAAATTAATTAATAGGGTTATATAAAAAAGTCAGTCAAACAAAACTGCTTGACTGACTTTCTATCGGTAAATAAAATGATATATTACTTTGCAACTACAAATCGGATAATTTCATTAAAATATTTTCCATTTTCAGCATTTCTTAATATATAAACACCTGAAGGAAGATTACTAGTGTCAATTGAATATTTATTTCCTATAAATTTCCCTTCTTTTAATTTTTGACCATTGATATTTGAAATCTCATAACTACCATTTAATATATAAAAATTGGTTGTAATATTTATATTATTAGTAGCAGGATTCGGATATAAATTCCAAGACCTTACATCTTCATTCTCAATAGAATTAACTATATCTCTTTGTAACAATTCTGGTGTAACATTTATACTTTTTGCCTGATATATTTCTTTTGAAACATTATCCTGAACAAAGACAATCAATTCAACTTCATTCATATCATAAACACTGGTATTAGCCCATTCAATAAATGCAGTCTCAGAACTATTTACTGACCAAGATCTTCCAAAATAACTTGTCCCCTCAGATCCTGGAGCAGGACTCATAGATTTCATTACATTAATGTGTCGAGAAATAAATTCATTTGTTACCATATCATTAATTTCTTTTTCAATGGTCACCGCATGAATTACAATTTCAGAACTATCTCTATTAAATATATCATTAGAAGTAATGGTTACCCCTAACATCCCGGTTTCAATTGTTTCAGATAAATCTATGTCAATATCAAATTTCGAATCTAGTAATGTTCTACTGTAAACATTGTTTTGAAAATCATCAACAAAATCATCAGTATGACCTTGAAATGAATTTCCATCAATAACAGTTCTAGGAGCATTAGTTATGCCATAGTAAAACTTTCTTCCAGACGCAGGTTCTGGATTGTCAGAATTAAAAGGATCAAAAACTCCTTCTAATTGAATATGATAATTAATCGCTAATACATCTGAAGTCATTGTTAATAAATGATCATCGAGAGTTGACATTGATCTATTACTCCCTTCAATATCAGTATTAGTCATAGATTCAATCAAAACCACTTTTTCTCGATTACCTATAAAGAAATTATCTATCAATACTCCCTCTCTTTCAATAGCTGAATTTGACTTAAAGGCAAACCTTAACCTAAAATGTTCCTCACCTATAAATTCATCTAATTGATGTCGAACAGAGATATATTCAAGAGAATCACTTTCAAAAGTTTTAAATGTACCTGTCCATCCTAGAGATTCAGTGACATTACCAACAATTTGAGTTCCAGGATCAGAAAGAATATTACGATTGTTATACCAGTTAATTGGATCATTAACTGTTCCTAATAATTTCCATGTTTCTCCATAGTCAGTTGTATACTGAAGGATTAATCCATCAATACCTTCTTCTAAATCAATTAACATATCAAAAGATAGCATTGGTTTACTCAAATTTGAGATATCAAAAGAAGGAAGGTTTAAATAAGATTCTTCACTTTCAAAATACATCGAATCTAATCTTGTTACCCAAGCATTATTATTTACATTAAAATTACTTGTGGTAGCAATACCTCTTTCCCAACTATTTTTTGTTGAATCTATTGATGTTGCTATCCAATCCCCACCTGAAATGTCAAAATTTTCTTGATAAGGGTTGAACTCTGTTATAACTGGGTGTGGAATGACAAATACTTTTTTCACTATTGAGCTTTCGCACCCTTTATCAGTTATTATTTTATATGTCACCGTTTTTTCACCTACATTATCAAATATTTTTTGTGGATTTAATTCTGTTGAATTGGTTCCATCTCCAAAATCCCAATAATGCCCTACGATCATATCTCCATCTTCTTCTTCTGTAATAGATTCAAAGATCATTGCTTTTCCTAATTCTGATATTTTCCAATTAAAATCAGCTTCTGGAGGGTTGTTAATGAAAATTGTTTTTTCAAAATCAATTTCATTACAATTTTGATTAGTTACAATAGTAAGTTTTATAGTTTTAAACCCTCTTGTTTCGTAAGTGTGACTATAGGATACAGCTTCTGCCGCAGAATATAATGTCACAAGCGTTCCATCTCCAAAGTCATATCTCCATTCCAAGATCTCTGTAAAATTATCTGTATCTAAGATCTTAGTCGTGTCATTAACAGTTATAATTTTTTCATTACAATTTACACTATGTGTAAAGCCAACCTTAGGAACATCTACAATCGTAAATGCTCTAGATACAGAATCTACACAACCATATTCATTAGTATAAGTATACTTTAGTAAATGATCACCGACAGGTGAAGTTCCAAGTAAAATCTGATTTTCACCGTTCAAAATTGCTCCAGTAGGTGAAACTAATGTTCCATTAGTTTGATTCACAACGACTCTTGGATTGATTAATTCACTTTTACAAAAAATTTCATTTTCTTCAATACCAACCAATTCAATAATTGGTAATGCATGTAATCTAATAGTAAAATTAGTTGCCTCACTTTCACAATCATTATGAGTACTTGTTACATAGTAATCTATATTTATTTCTGAAGTCGTATTGGTATTAATATTAGGTGTAAAATTATTCCCTTCATATATCAAATCCGTTAAACGCTCATCACTGTACCATCTAAGGTTTTCTGTTTGATTAACTACAATTAAGGTCTGTATCTCTTCACCTGAACACAAATCTAATTCTGTACCTCCATTTATTAGAGGTTGTGATGGTGTTTTATTTATTATAATTGAAATTGTAACTGGATCACTTGGACAATTATTGACATTCTCAGTATAATAATAATTAATAATTACATCACTATCTACATCCGTATTATCAGTAGGTAAAAAACTATTACCTGTTGCAACAGTATCTTGTAAACCACTATCTGAATACCATGTAATCTGCTTACCACCCACTACTGATATAGGTTGTAAAACATCATTTTTACAATATTCAAATTGAGTTTGAGGAATAATTGGAGCTAAGGTTTTTTTATACACGGTAATATTTACCTCAACAGGATCACTAAAACAATCAATACTGTTTTTTTGAATAACATAATATGTTGCATGATAATCTTCATTCGTATTATTTGGCTGTACTGGGTTTAACGTTTTACCTGTTGAGAACTGATTCTTTAAATCACTATCAAGATACCATTCAACTTTATTTCCAATAGCATCTATAGGCATAATTGTTTGACCATTACAATATTCAAAAACTGTTTGCGTTAAATCTGGACCTACTGGTGTAGGATGAACAGGAATACTTACTTTCTGAGGATCACTAATACAGCCGTCTATACTTGTTTGAGTTACCCAATAAAATAGAGAATCAATTTGAGCAAAAGAAGGGGCATTAATACCAGGATCAAATGTTTGTTGACTACTTACTACTTTTGTAAGTTGCTCATTGGAATACCATGTAAAAGTAGATCCTGCTTCACCATTTACAACTAAAGGTGAAATTGGTGCATCTTCACAATAATCTGGAACTGTCTCTGCAATAGGTAAATCTGGTAGAGCTTTGATATTAATGTTTACTTCTAATTTTTCACTGACGCAACCTTCAATCGTTGTTGCAACTGCATAATAAGTTACCATGGAATCATTAGCTACATCATAATTCACTTTAGGATCATAAATATTACCCGTAAACAAAAGAGATGTCAGATTACTATCTTCATACCATTTCACATTCAGTCCTGATACTTCAACTTCAGGAAATATTTCTCCAGAACATATCGTTAAGTTTGAATTATCAGTCACCAAAGTTGGGATTTCTGGAAGAGCATTTATTTTAATTGTAACCTTTTTTGAAGGACCAAAACAATTGTTTATACTTTTTTCAGCAACATAAAAATCTATTTCAGTATCTACAGCGACATTAGTATTATAAGTAGGTTGATAACTTGCACCTTCATACATATCTACTTGAGTATACCCGTTATCTTCTGGTCGGTCATTGTACCAAAAAATACTTCCATCAAAATTAATTGCTGTCATCCATAACTCATTATCACCAGAACAGATAGATAAATTATCAGATGTCGAAAGTTCTGGCTCAGAAGGCAATGGATATACAGTATAATTTATTTGTAAAGGTTCACTTGTACAACCATTAGAATTAATTTGTACTACCCAATAATTAACCACAACTTCATTTGTTGTAGCTTCAGGTATTGATGTTATTTCAAATTCATCTGATGTCTCACTAAGACTAGAAGTTAAATTAACATCACTATACCACTCAAAAGTATTTCCAGGAGCGGCAGGCTTTATTTTTAAAGGTTGAAAATTAGTTTCTCCATTACAATACAATAAATTTGACCCTAACTGTTCAGGAATATTTGGTCTCTTTAAAACTTCAATTTCTATAGTTGCAAAATCACTTTCACAAAAATTTTCGGTTGACGTCACTTTGAATGTATATTTTTTAATATTTTCATTCAATGCAAAACCAGTAGTAGAAATATTGGGTTTAAAAGTATCAGAGTTAGAAAGCTCATTTCCATCCTTATCGTACCAGATAACATTACTTCCTGTTAATACAGATAATTCAGGAATTTCATCACCTTCACATAAGGTCACTAAGTTATTATCGAATGTTGGAATAGGTGTTTCTTTAAAAACATCAATAACTACTTCTTTAGTATCACTTTCGCAACCGTTTACTGTTTGTGTTACATAGTAAATAAATTTATTATCCGAATCTGTAAGCACATCTATTGGATCAATTATCGGTTGATAATCCCTACCAGTATACACTAAATCATTGTTTGAATCATACCATTTTACTGTACCTATATTATTTGTAACTCTCAAAGGACTAAGACCATTCAAATCATTACAATAATTTGGATTTTCATTTATAACCTCTGGTATTTCTGGAGTATATGTGATTGTTAGCTCTTGCTGTAAATATGCATACTTCAAAGGGCTAACTTGAGAAATATATCTTGCCTTAAATATTAAATTTTCAGAAGTTGTTCCAGTTCTTTGTAAAACAGTAGATAAATCTAAACTTAAATTTTTATCTAAGAATCCACTTATAAAATTATTCTTAGAATCATACACTTCAAACCTATCAAAAGTATATGAATTCATATAAGTAGTTGGTTCATTAATATCATCCGAAGCTTTGTTTAATGGGTCAAACTTCACATTAATATTAGATGATTCTTCACAATATGTTTCATTTATACTAATAAAAGGCTTTTGACCGTCGTATACAATTATTGAATTTGTGAAAGTATATTCACAAGATCCAGTAGTAACATGATATTCTATTTCATGAGTACCAATACCTGCTAAATTTGGATAAAACTTGTTATTGACAGATCCAGACCCATTACTGACAACTCCTGTTCCCGTACAATAAAAGTCATTTGATAAACCAATATCTAATGTGATTCCAATTGAAGAAGAATTACTAAAGTTGGAACCTGTAGTTGGAGATAAACTTACAGATGGCTTTGGTATAACTTTAATTGATATCACTTCTTCGTTGAAAGAACTCCCGGATATAACTTTTCGTTTGAAATCGTAATTGCCAGCAGTCGATAAATTTGAAATATATAAATAAGGATCAGTTTCTCCAATATTTATGTAATCAACATCAGTTTCAGAAGAAAGTTTTCTAAACCACTGATATGTATAACTTCCTGTTCCACCAGTAGGGTTTGATCCTAAAATAAATAAATCATTATTGATACAGAACTCATTACCATCAATTAAGCTCAAATTATTATTATTTATTTCTTCATATAAATTAATTGTAATTTCATTAGAAATATGATTAGAGCATGTCGTTGATGTGACAACTCTTCTGAATAAATAAGTCCCTTTTGTTGTTATTGATGATAAGTTAGAAAAATTACTATTAGTCACGGAGGTATTTACCCAATTTGTACCATCAAACATTTCCCACTTATAAGAATAATTTCCACCACCTCCGGATGGAGAAGTTTTTTCATTAATAGTAATATCAGAAATTGAAATAGAACCAAAATATTCAGATGTTGAAGCTAATTCAATCTCATTACCGGAAATATTGTCATTTACTTGAATAGTATAAATATTGGATTGAACAACATTACTTCCACCCGAGGTAACTAATCGTTTATATTTATATGTCCCGCTTAATAATTCTTCTGTTTCGATATAATTTGGATTCGTTTCCCCTGTTATTTCAATGAATCCTTCATTATTTCTTTCTCTTTCCCATGTAATATTGTAAACATCATCTCCTCCAGACAATGCTACTGATTCAATTTCAAAATTAGTATCTCCTATACAAAAACTTTCAGGATTAGGGCTTGCTGTAACAGTTATATTATTAATTACTTGAGGCAATAATGTAACTGAAACCTCATTAGAAATTGTTTCACATTTATCAGTTAATGAAGTAACAATTCTTCTAAACTTATAATTACCTGGAACATTAATTATCTCATCATGAATATAAGCATCAGTTGCATCTTTATCTATCCAAATAGATCCATTATAAAATTGCCATTGATATTTAAAAGTACCATCACCTCCAGTTGAAGGATTAGAACTAAAAGAAATATCACTGTTATCAATCTGTCCAAAGTAGACGTCTGTGCTTAAATTGTCTATTGTATTAACATACGGAGGATTTATCTCTACTTGAATTACATTTGAAGACACTTCTTCACCAAAAGAAGTAATAACTCTCTTAAATTCATGTGTCCCAATTGAAAGATTTTGATAATAACTTAAATTTTCATTTACTATTCCTAATTCAACATTATCTAAATACCAATTATATTCATAAGATCCATTTCCTCCTTGAACTGTTTGATCACTTACCAATTCTATTTGGTTATTTGTATCACAAAACTCTATATCAGTTTGTGGTTTTATTGTATTTACTAATTCTGGATATGTAAATAATGATTCGACATCATTAGGAGAAGTAATGGTAGTTGAGTTACCTGCAAAATCTTTTACAATAACTTCTAAAATTACTTCTTTGAAATTTACAACTGTAAAATTATCAGTACTTGAATATGAATTTGGAGAATCTTCATTAACAATTTGAGTATTATTATCAACTTTAACACTTGGGTCTTCAGTATCAATTAGGGTTTCATTTACCTCAAATTGAATTGTAAATTCATTAAATGATTCTGTTAATAACTTAGTATTTGTTATGTTATTTGAAGAAAAAGATAAATTAGAGATTACAGGAGCTTCAGTATCTACAGTAAAGTTAAAAGAAGCTGTTGCATTTTGATTTCCATAAATATCCTCTATGTAATATTTTATAGTGTAGTTATCATCTACTAAATCAACTAAAGTTATTAATTCTTCAGTTTCATCAACAACAATTCTTGTTATCTCATTATCTAAATTGTCTGTAATTATTAATTCGTTATTCACATTATCAATCAAACCTTCAAATAATAAATCAACATCTTTATTTGAAATATAATTTGATGTTGGGCTTGATGGATTATTATTAATCGATAAGTTGCTAACAGTTTGTGTTAAAGTATGAGATTGTTTATAATCATATTCGATAATATTAGACAAACTTGTAACATCACTATTTCCTGCTTTATCAGTCAATTTAATCTGATAATAAAAAATATCATCTACAGTTAGTAATGAAGATATTATTGATGTATCAGTCATTGTCATTATTTCAGATGTAAAGTCTACGACTGTTGGTGGATTCGTACCACTTTCTTTTAACAATTCTAATTTTACCCCTGTTTCGATGTTAGATATATCAAAAATAGGTTGATCTACATTAGAATAAATATCTGTATCATCTCTTCCACTATTCGAAGCACTTTGTAATGAGATTATCGGTGTATCAGGCGCAGTGTTATCAAAATTAACTTCTAATGCTGTTGATGAAACTTCATTACCAGCTATATCTGTCACAATTGCAGTAATCAAATGCTTTCCTTCAACTGTTAAGTTTGACGTTACTTGTTCAGGGTCATTTGATGTTAAATCAATAGATCCAATTTCACCACCCTCCAAATCACTCACAAGAATTAATCTATTTCCTGCTGTTAAATCAAGGTTACTTATATTAAAAGTAGGGTCACCAATATTCGTAAAAATTGTGGTATAAACCCCTGATTTATCAACAAGTTCAATTACAGGTTCATTTGGTATTAATAATGGATCAGTAGTATCTATAGTAATTGAAATAGCTTGAGTAAAAGTATTCTCAGCTAAATCTGATAATACTAAAGTTAGATCATGAACTCCTTCAGTTAACGATGTTACAATTGTATTTGAACCTGTACTAACACCTGATGCTATCTCGTTATCAAATGCATCTTTCAAAAGATAAGTAACTCCTACTTCTGCTACTAAATCAAAAGAAACATTTTCTATATTTGTTATCCTATCATTAAGATCTAATCCAGATTCAGATGAACTTGATAGTTCTAATGAGGTAAAGTTAGGATCTGTATAATCCAATATATAACTTTTAACAGACAAGTAAGTAGAGCCATTATCATACTCTAAGGTGAAAACATCACCTTCATTATTCCCTCCAATATCATTTAAATCAACTCTAACGATATAATCTTGATTTGGAGTAATTTCAATAATTTCTAAATCATTATGCCCTTTGGAACTACCATCTCTTAAAAGATCAAAATTACTATCAGTAGGATCAATTGTTCCCCCATTAATTCTCCATTCTATAACTTGTTCTGAATTTATATAACCACTGTTATTATGTGTGATTGTAATTTGAGCGTTTACAGAATAAGTAAAAAGTAAAAAGACATTTAAAAGTACTATTTTACATAAAAAAAGTAATGTTTTATTCATAGTAGTAGCTTAAGTTAAGTCTGTACTAGTCAGGGTAGATAAAATTCTAAATAGACCTTTATAGTAAGTATGTTATTAGGAATATAAACAGCAATTTGACATGGAAATAATCCAATTATCACCCCAAGTTAAATAATTTAGACTATAATGTAAACGTTTGTTAAGATTAAAAGGTTATTCTTTTGATAAATTTCCTTGAGAATCTACTTTTATTAGACTTATTTTTTCATTATTCCCAAAGAAACCTGTACCTACAATTAGAATCGAGTTATCATTTTCGATGTAAATTTTACTTCCATAATCAACACCTTCATAACCTACTATAGTTTCCCACAACTTATTACCTTGGAAATCTAATTTTAAGATTAATATATCTCGATCTGTGGCTCCCTCGCCTGTATTTGTGGTTCCAGTAATATAAATACCAGATTGATCAGCAACCATATCATTACCGACAGTAATTCCAGTTCCATATTCTACTAATGCTTCAAAATCACCATTATCGGAAAGTTTAGAGAAAATGATACTTTGTTGTGAATTAGATGTCTCTCTCCGACCAATAACATAAAAATCGTTATTATAGTTGTAAATTTTCACACCAAAATCATTTTCAAAAGTAGATATTTGTTTATCCCATACAATATTACCTAGAAAGTTAACTCTAACAGTTCTCATATCTGAAACTGTAACTTCATTATTATCAGAGTTTACTTTTGTAATATCTACAGATCCAAATAGATAATAATTTTGACTTAAATCTTCTGAAGAAGAATTACCTAAATCATCACCACCACCTTGGTAACCTTCTACTTTCTCCCATATAATAGTACCATCATCATTTAATTTTAAACTTATCATGTCCCATTCCTCACTTTGATTCTGAGTACTTCTAATCTCACCAACAATGAGAAAGCCTCCTTCATCTAAATTTTCTATTGAATTATATCTAACTGCAGAGTTTTCTTCTTGAGGCGTTAAAATAATGGGAGTTGTATTTTCAAATTCATCACCATCAACATTAGTATAACATAATATGCCAGTTGTATCATTTCTATTACCTAGAATTACAATTTCATTATTTTCTAACTGAATCATTCCCACCGCTCTATCTATATCACTAGTTGGATATTCTTTTTGCCATAATTCATTCCCTTTCTTATCGGTTTTCACAAGCATAATTGATGATTGCGTTTGAGAGGCTTCAGTATTACCTAACAACATATAACTATCTTCTAAGACTATTAGGTCAACTCCAGTTTCTTTGTATTCTGTACCAAAAAATTTTATAAAGGTTTCTCCTGGTTCGTAAGTTTCAACTTGTTCACAACCAGTAATTAACCAAAAAAATAAAAGAATAAATATATTTCGCATTTTGTGTGATAGATCAGAGTTAGTCTAACTTTTTATATTTTCTGAATAATTTAGGCTTATAAAAATCATATGAAAATGAGATATTTAAAGCAATAATATTCAGCTTAGTATCATTGTCAATAAAACCATAATTAAATATTAATTCACGATTATCAAATCTAGTATTAGGTTTATTAAATGTATCAAGGGCATAGGTATAAGAAGCAAATATCTCCCAATGAGTCATTCTGGACTTAATTTGAAAACCTAGCTGAGCTGATGCCTCATATAAAGTTTCTTTTCTTTGTTCTTTAATTTCAATTGGTGACGGTTCAATCGGTGCAATTCCTTCTCCTTCCGTACTAAAAGTTTGTGTACCTTCAATTGTAGATGTTAATAAAAAACGCATTGCTCCACCAATACCTAAAAATGGTTTTAATTTTGAACTAGGAGCAATAACCCACCTTAAATGTAATGGAATATGCAACCATGATTGATTTTCACGCATTACAGAATTTGAGAATTCTAAAGGTTTTTCAGATGTTTCGAAAGAAATATTTTCATAAGTTGGGCTAAGATTTATTTGGAAGCTCTTACTAATTAAATAGGAATAGGATACACCTACTTTAAAATTTACTTTAGGAAGATATTCTACTTTTTCATGTAACGTCTGAGGACCAACACCATATGTTTGATTTACAAAAGCCTGGTTATAAGTAACCCCTGCTATTATACCAAAAGACATTATAGGTCGTGTTCTAAACTTTTTATATAAAGTTTTTAATTCCGCAGGATCAGAAGTTGAAGGTTTATATTCTGGGTACTCTTTTAATAAGGCAAGCATTTCTTCCTCTGCTTCAGATTGCTTATCAGAATAAACATATGAAAGAATTACTAATCTTCTAGCTGCAGTTTGTTTTGCTTCAGTTTCAAAACCGGATTGAATACAACTTTCCAACTCAATTGATACCTGAAGAAGTTTTCCTTCTGCATATATTGAATTTGCACGCACAAAGGATTCTTCACAACTTTGTGCAAAACTACTGAAGTTTAAAAAAATAATTATAAAAGGCAGTAGTAAAAAAAATTTGATTGAAGATTTAGTATTAAACAAAGTATTTTCTTTTAATTAATATCTGTATTACTACAAACATTTCGATTATCAATTCCTTCTCCTACATATCGGTCCCACTCTTTTTGAGTCATTTCATTTCTAGGCATCAGTTGACAAACCTTATCAGATAAAGTAGGAATATCTAGCTCATAACGTTTTAGATCGTGGCCGGAAGTACCTACAAACAAAGTTCTACCATGATCAGCAAAAGCTGCTTCAGAGGCCCAAGCACCTAAATCATTCAACACGATTGGCGATTCATTTGTTCTACCTTCCTCAATATTCCAAATACGTGCGGAACCATCTAAACTAGTACTTACAAGTCGTTTTCTTTCATTATCAAATTTTAGAGATGTAACTCTTGCATCATGACCTTGAAGATTATCTATTTCTGTCCCAGTTAATCTATCCCATAAAATTAATTTACCATCTTCAAAGCCGAGAGCTACAGTTTTTCCATCGTCTGAAAATGCCAATGATGTTCCGGTCACTTTTTGTTCTCCATAAATTAAAGTTTCAGAACAATTATTATCAGGACACCATTTTAATACAGATCCTGATTCTAACATACCCCAAATACTACCATCTAAATTAGATACTTTAAGATTAGTTATTCTTGCTGAAGTTTCAACTAATTGAGAAACTGCAAAACTCTCAACATCAACGGTATAAATCTTCTTGCTTTGTCCAGCTATAAAAATTCTATCACCAAGTTTATCAAAAGATCCCGTCCAAATTTGTCCTTTAGATACTTTGACTTTTTTCAAAGTTTTAAACTCAGGATAACTAAAGATTGTAACAACACCATCTTCAGTATATATTGCAGCTTTTTGTTTTTCTTTTGAAATCAATAAACCTCTAATAACCCCATGTTTATCGGAAACTAATTCAGACTCTAAGTCTCCATTCCCCCAAACTCTTATTGATCCATCTGATCCTGCTGAATACAAAACATTTTGATCCACATCAAAATATAATGTTCTAACGTAATCATTATGACCTTTCATTAAGTTGAAATCATCACCTTTAAATCCTTTAACAGCCTGATATAAACCTTGATATACATCTGGATTTGGATCAAGTCCTTTGTATTGTTGATTAAAAGAATGGGCTTGTGAAGCTAACAATGCTTTTTGCTCAGGGTCTTTTAATTGTAAAGATTTCACGGCTAAAGCTTGAGCAATAGATAAAAAACGTAATGTATCTGCATTTGCTTTTGCTAAAGTTGCGGCTTCTTCTTGTAATTGAGCTTCTTTTGTTTTTTCGTTGGCAATATTTGCATTCTTAGTAGCTTTATCTTTTTCAATATTGGCCAATTGTTTTTGACGCTCTGCTTCCACTAATGCTAATCGTGCTCTTTCAGATTGTTTTAATGCTTCATTCTTCTGATAATCAGCTGAGTCTTTTGCAGCTTGTGCAATTTCTGTTTGCTTACGAGCTTCATCAGCAGCTTTTTGAGCTAATTCTGTTTGAGCCTCTGCTTTCTTTCTTTGTTCTTCAGCTACTAATGCACTTTGTTCTGCTTTTTTTCCAGCATCAAGAGCTTCTGCTGCTGCCCTTTTTGCATCTTCAGCCTTTAAGTTGGCATAAATTACAAGCATAATTGCTCCTATAGTTGCTCCTGCAAGAACTAAAGCAATTACTTTTGTACGTTTAACAATTCTTTTTTGTAACCTTTCTTTTACTCTTTGTTCTTCCTCGTACTCTTCTTGACTTGATTTCAAGAAAGTAACAGCTCTTTCATAAGAAGGTTCATATTGAACAGCCCACGCTAAGTTTGGACTAAATCTTTCTTTCCATTGTATAGCGATATATAAATCAGGTGGACGCCATAAACTCGCTTTGCCTTGTTGATACATTAATGCTGCTTCTGCCAATCTTTTATAGATTTTCACAGCTTCATATTCTTCGTCTACCCAATCTCTACATCTAATCCAAACACGCATTAGAGATTCATGAGAAATATCAACCACCGTCTCACCAATTACTTCTACGCTTTGGTCGGGCATTAATAAGGTCCTACCTGATGTTCTAAAACTATCAACTACATTAGTTACTAGACCTTCAGTTGTCTCAGCAATTTCGGCTAAGTTTTTTAATTTTGTTGGTCGTCTAATTCCACGGCCATCATCACCTTTCTCTGTTAAAGCTTTAAATACTTTTTCACAGATTACTTTTTCTTCTTCTGATAAATCTCTGTAGGCTTCATCTGCATGTTGAGACAAAGCCTCTCCCATACCACCAATAGCCTCATAATGATAAACATCTACTTCATCATTATCATCTGAATGTGAACTCCAATATTCCCATGTCCTCATAAGGGCATGTTGCATAATAGGCAACTGATCTTGAGTATCTCCTAAATCATTAAGTAATCTTTGTAATAATCGAGGTGTAATTTTGGCTCCACCAACTGAAATAGGCCCTAGAACAGCTTCTTTCTTTTGTTCCCTCGTCATTTGAGGAATCAAGTAATGACTCTCATTAATAAGATACGTCAACTCTGGAAATCTAGCACAATCTCCAATATAGTCGGAACGCATTGTCATTACTACATAAATTGGCACATCCTTTTGCTTTGTTGCTTCTACCAAAAGTTTAACAAAAGCGGAAGCCATACCCATAGATAAATCTTCTGATTCTAATCTAGAGAATCTAAAAAGTTCTTCAAATTGATCAATTAAAATTAAGAAATTATTTCCTTCATCCTTTTGGAGTCTTTCAATTAGATTGACTAATCCTTTAGAACTACTTAACAGCATTGTAATTGCTACATTAAGTAATAGTTCTTGATCCTCTTCAGATTTATTTTTATATGTATTCGTTGATTGTAAAACAGCAAGTGCTAAATTTTTAATAGGATCAGTTCCTGGTCTTGAAGAAGACACATTCCAAGATGAGCCTTGTTTCTCCATAAAACCACCTTGAAGGGCAGGAATTAATCCACAATAAATTAAGGATGATTTACCTGAGCCAGAAGCCCCTAACGCTGCAACAAATCTATTTTTTTCAAGCCTCCATAAGACTTCTTCAGTTTGACCGTCTCGTCCAAAAAATAAGAAAGTCTCATCAGTACGGAATGGTCTTAACCCTGGAAAAGGGTTAAACTGACTTCCTAAAATCAGCTTCTGTGCGTCCGTATTTGTAGATGAGAATGAATTCATGTAAAAAGTATCTGTATAGTAAACGTTAAATTACGATATAAATTTTAAAATGCTGATAAAAAACTGAGTAATTCATCTGAAATCATTACATCATCAAAGACGAATATACCAACAGATTTATAGAGAGGATTTTCATCCAAAATATTAGAAAGTCTTGACGCTGTACCATAATTTGAAACAACGAGAGCTTTTGTATTCAATGGTTCTTTTCGGCCTAATCCAGAAGCTCTCAAATTATCTTGGAGTTTGGCAAATACCCATTCATCTGGAGCTTGATCTACAAATATCAAAGTACTATTACAAACTTGTAAATGTCTTTGATGTTGTCTTCTCATGAGTTTTGCCCCTTGACCGGTCCCTAGTTTTAATATACCAAACCCTAATGTTGACAATCTATTTTCAAGAGCTTTAGAAGATTCCAAATCTACAACATCAGTCATTATATATACTTTTTTAGCAGCAAATTCATCCGCTAACGTTAAATCATCTCCAATATTGTAAGCACTTAATTCTCCGTGAAGAATTGTTTTAAACTTCTCCAAATCAGTCCTAAATGTATAGGTAGCTTCATGTTCATCAACATTTTTTAAAAGCTTTTCAATATAAAACTTACGTTTATCAGAAGCAATGCGTATTGCTGGTGGCACCCATACATACTTTTTTATTGCATTCTGATTTTGTAAGACGAATGTCTCTGTGACTTTCTCTTGCCATTCTAAATATGAATAAGCATCATGATCAATTTCCAAACCTTCTCTTCCTCCAGCCAAATGAATTGCAATCTCTACATCATTCAGATCAGACCATTGATATTGAGACATTAATTCTGTATGACTTGGATAATCTTTTTTGGGAAGTATATCAAAACCATGAGCTTTAAGGTCTCTCTTTAACAATAACCTTTCCATTCTAAGATCATCAGACGTATCTCCTAGGAAAACCTTTTTAGAATAGGTTGTTAAATTTATATCTTCAAAAATATCTAATGCTAAATCAGAGATAACAAGCCAAAAGTATACTCTATAACCTTCTTCAATAGGGATAGATAACGTTGTTTCTTTTCCTATTCTATTGTCAAATCTTGATAGATGATATGTTCTTAAAAGTCTTAATGATTCAGGCTGTGCCTCTTCTTGAATTTCAGAAAGTAACAATTTGTAATTCTTCTGAATTGGATTTAATTGAACATCTACATCTATTTCTTCACAAATTAACCATATTACAACATCAGCAGTATCAATTGAAGAATCTCCAACAGAAACTTGAATTTGAACACTTTGGGATTTCATTTCTTTAAGAGCCACTTGAAGTGCGTCAGACACCATGTAACCAAGTTCTTGAAATTCATCCAAATTATCTTGTTCAGCAATCACACAGATGATATGAATATGCATAGGTTAGCTTAAAAGTTTGTAATTAAAAAGTAGAGTATTAGACTTCCTTTCTTCTATAAAAAGTTATAAAATGTCCACTAACATACATTAACATTCCATGAATAAAAACAAAAAAGCAATCAAATTTAAAATTCAATTGCTTTTTTATACAGAATATTAGATAAGTTACATTTTACACCGCCTCTGTTTCATTAAAATTATCATTTATATCAATTTTATATTCTTTTAATTCAAAAAAATAATGGAGTAGAAATACGAATTTAATGTTCGCTTAAATTCATCCGATGACAGAGTAATCATCCCCTATTGTAATATTCATATTAATACAATTTATATTTTGATATTTCACTAATATAATTGATTAGTATTTGTATTTCTTATTCCACATAAGTTGCAAACGATTCATCATCTCCTTTTCTCTACTATTGACCTTAGGAGTATATAAAGTTTGCCCCTCTAGTCCTTCAGGCATATATTCTTGAGGAATGAAACCTTGGGGATCATCATGTGGATATATATAAGAATCAGCATAACCTAATTCTTTCCTTAACATAGTAGAAGCATTTCTTAAATGTAATGGAACAGGTAAATCTCCTGTTTTTTTGACTACTTTTTGAGCTTCTTTGATTGACAAGTATGCTGCATTACTCTTAGGAGAACAGGCTAAATAGGTTGTTGCTTGTGCGAGAACTATCCTACCTTCAGGCATACCAATGTATTGAATCGACTGCATACAGTTATTTGCTATAACTAAAGCAGTTGGATTAGCGTTACCAACATCTTCCGCTGCAGAAATTATTAATCGTCTGGCAATAAACTTAGGATCTTCACCTCCTTCAATCATTCTTGCTAACCAATAAACTGCTGCATTTGGGTCTGACCCTCTAATTGACTTTATGAATGCAGAAATTATATCATAATGAGCCTCCCCTTTTTTGTCATATCTTGCTGCTCTTTGTTGAGCAACTAATGCTACTTGTTCATCAGTAATAACAATCTTTCCCTCTTCTTCTTTTCCAGCATTAACAGAAAGCTCTAATAGATTTAATAATCTTCGAGCGTCACCTCCAGAATATCTTAATAGGTTATAAGTATCTTTTAAAGAAATATTTTTCTTTTTTAGATATGTATCTTCCTTTAAAGCTTTATCTACTAATTGCAAAAGGTCTTCTTTAGACAAAGACTCAAGTACATATACTTGACTTCTTGAAATTAAAGCTGAATTAACTTCAAAAGATGGGTTTTCAGTTGTCGCTCCGACTAAAACAATGATGCCTTTTTCTACAGCATTTAATAAAGCGTCTTGTTGGGATTTACTAAATCTATGTATTTCATCAATAAATAGAATAGTCCCATATGAATATCCAGCTTCCTTAATTACCTCTCTTACTTCTTTGACACCTGCACTAACTGCACTTAGTGTCTTAAAAGGTCTTCCTGTTGCTTCTGCTAATAATCTTGCTAAAGTTGTTTTTCCTACGCCAGGAGGACCCCATAAGATCATTGAAGGAATAGTCTTACTTTCAACCATCCTTTTAAATACACCGTCATTACCTAAAAGGTGTTTTTGACCCACTACATCAAAAATAGTTTTTGGTCTCATTCTTTCCGATAAAGGTGCCGCTCCCATCATAACTAAATATATTTTAGCAATTAACATTAAAGTATAATTATTAAACAATAAATGCTCAATAATAAAACAAAGATAAAAAAAAGAGGTTAAGAATAAACTTAACCTCTTAAAATATCATGCAAACAAAACTTACCCTTTAGAAGAGTAGTTTGGAGCTTCTCTAGTAATTGTTACATCATGAGGATGAGATTCTTTCACACCTGCACCTGTAATTTTCACGAATTTAGCATTTTTCAATTGTTCAATAGAGCCAGCACCACAGTAACCCATACCTGCTTTTAATCCACCAACTAATTGATATAATACTTCTTCTACACGTCCTTTATAAGGAACTCTACCTGCAATTCCTTCTGGAACTAACTTTTTCACATCATCTTCAGCATCTTGAAAATAACGATCTTTTGAACCTTTATTCATAGCTTCAACAGAACCCATACCTCTATAGGCTTTGAATTTACGGCCTTCAAAGATAATCATATCACCAGGAGCTTCATCAGTACCTGCTAAAAGTGAACCAATCATTACAACATCAGCTCCACCTGCAAGTGCTTTCACTAAATCACCTGAGAAACGAATACCACCATCAGCAATGAAAGGAATACCTCTTTCTCTTAATACTGAAGCTGCTTCGAATACTGCAGACAATTGAGGCACCCCAACACCCGCAATAATACGAGTTGTACAGATCGAACCAGGACCCACACCTACTTTAATACCGTCAGCACCAGCGTCCGCCAAAGCTTCTGCAGCTTCAGCAGTAGCAATATTACCAACGATAACATCTAAGTCAGGAAATTCTTTTTTGATTTTCTTTAAGGCATCAATAACACCTTTTGAATGACCATGTGCCGTATCTAAACCAACAACATCCACTCCTGCTGCTTTCAATTCAGATACTCTTTCCATAAGATCAGCTGTAACACCTACAGCTGCTCCTACTCTTAAACGACCATACTGGTCCTTACAAGCGTTTGGTCTATTCTTGTTTTTTAAGATATCACGATACGTAACTAAACCTACTAGTTTATTTGATTTACTTACGATTGGAAGTTTTTCGATTTTATGCTCTTGAAGGATATCTTGAGCTTCATCTAATGTGATACCATCATCAGCTGTAATAAGATTTTCTTTTGTCATTACATCTTTTACAGCGATGCTTAAGTCTTTCTGGAAGCGAAGGTCTCTGTTGGTTAAAATACCAATTAATAACCCTTCTTCGTCAACAACGGGAATACCACCAATTCTGTACTCTCTCATTAACTCGTTTGCTTCAAATAATGTTTTGTTCGCAGTTAAGGTAACTGGGTCCAAAATCATTCCTGATTGCGAACGCTTGACTTTTCGTACTTGGGAAGCTTGCTGTTGAATGGTCATGTTTTTATGAATGAAGCCTAAGCCTCCTTCAAGTGCCATTGCAATTGCTAAATCAGCTTCTGTCACAGTATCCATTGCTGCTGAAACTAAAGGAATGTTCAACGCAATGTTTTTTGTTAACATGGTTTTTGTAGTAGTTTCTCTTGGAAGGATTTCTGAGAAACCTGGTCTTAATAGCACATCATCATATGTGAGTGCTTCATACAAAACTTTACTTGGATCGATAGCCATTTGAAGCAAATAATTTAACTGTTATTATTTGCCGAGCAAAGTTATAACTATTACTGATTATTCAACAAAAAATGGACTATTTTTTTTAGAAATAACAATTAATAAAATTTTGAAACAAAAAAAAGGACACATCTTATCGATATGTCCTTTTCGTGGGACGTACTGGATTCGAACCAGTGACCCCCTGCTTGTAAGGCAGGTGCTCTAAACCAACTGAGCTAACATCCCAAATATCACTATTTAAAGTGAATTTGGTGGGACGTATTGGATTCGAACCAATGACCCCCTGCTTGTAAGGCAGGTGCTCTAAACCAACTGAGCTAACATCCCATTTTCAATATT
>NZ_JBSWYJ010000027.1:0-73679 GCF_056161045.1 Flammeovirga sp. AWQ4_249 | reverse complement strand
CAGCAGCAGCACTTACTGTAACAAATGCGGTAGCGGAAAACAAAGTGTATGATGGCAATACAGAAGCTGTTATTTCTGGAGCAACATTAAGCGGCTTGATCAATGGCGATATTGTTACATTGACGGATGGAACAGCTGGAACATTTGCCTCAAAAGATGTTGGAACAGGTATTAGCGTTACCTCTTCAATGAGTCTATCCGGTACTGATGCTGGTAATTATACCCTTACGCAACCATCAGGATTCACGGCTGATATAACAGCAATAGCTTTGGAAATTACTGCCGATGCCCAATCAAAAGATGTAGGTGAGACAGATCCTGATTTAACGTATAGTATTACAAGTGGTAGCATGATATCAGGTGATATTCTTACAGGTCAACTCAGCCGTGAAACAGGAGAAACTTCAGGAACGTATGCCATCCAACAAGGAACACTCAATGCAGGAAGTAATTATACAATAACATTCGTATCTGCTGATTTTGTAATTAATCTTGCAACTTCTATTAATGCACAAAGTCTAGTTAATTATAATGTATTTCCAAACCCTACATCAGGTATATTATATATAGAACTTGAAAACGTTAATGCTCAAATGCTGACCATTACAGACATGTTAGGAAAACAGGTTTATATGCAAACAGAGATCAAACCTATAACTTCTATTGATTTATCAGAAATGAATATTGGGGTTTACATCCTCAATATAAAAACAGATAAACAGATTATTACAACAAGGATAGTTAAAGAATAGCTTCATATTTAATTGATTTATTTCACAAACATGAGTCATCCCTAATTTATATGACTATAATAATAAAGGGATGACTCATTTTTATTTATAAGCCAAAAAATAGTTATTGTATCGACCAAGAAACCTTAACTATTATACCAATGGCTCATTCTTCACTTAATTTACTAAATAAAGTTGTTACTAAGCAAAATAACCCTGCTAGTTATTTACTATCTCAAAGCGAGCACTTTTTATCACCTCTTCTAAAAGATTTAAATCTTACTCTTGATGCTCGACTCGTCAAAACTTTTGAAGAACTGTTTTTCTCTATTTGAGGAAATACGAATAGTACAAAATCACTTTTACTTACCGAGATAGGTACTTTATTATCAGGAAGTGCTCATGGTAATGCAGGGGTAAAAAGAATTGGCACTCTATTGAGGAGTGAAAATTGGAGCTCTTCTATTATAGCAGATTTTTTAAAATCAAGAACACTTGATCGTATAGAAACCATGCGTTCAAAGAATGTTAGACCTCTTTTAATTTGGGATGGATCTGTTTTGGAAAAACATGAATCCATGCGTTTGGAAGGACTCTCTCCTGTGATAAGTAGTAAAGCAAAGAGACTCACTCGAATAAAACAAGGATATTATAATTCACCTGTCAAAGGGTTTATTAATGTTCCTGGTTTTAAAGTTGAAGCCGCCGTTTTAACGGCATTATCAGAAGGAGCTTCCCTGTTTGAATTTAATGTTTATTCACGGACGGGACTGCATAAAGAATGGTGGTCTAATTTCATGTGGCATGGCTTTGAAAACATGAATAATCACTCTAATAATGATGTTTTACATGTTTTTGACAGAGGTTATGCTAACGCAACTTTATTAGAATATTCGGAGCGATTCAACCAGCAATTCCTTGTTAGATGGATCTCCAATAAATATTTGATAGATGAAAAAGGAAAAAGGTTAACACATCATATTTCAAGAGGGATGAAAAATAAAAGCTTCAAAGTTAACTATGACAAAGAGCGAAAAAAAAGTGCTAGAAAATTAATTACTTGGAAAAAGGTGTATCATCCTGAAATGGGAAATCAAGAATACACCCTAATTGTAGTGAGAGAGAAAAATAGATCGGGCTCACCAATTTATCTACTTACTAACCTAGATATTACAACAAAGAAACAGGCATGGGAAATGTTTTTTTTCATATATGAAAAGATGGAAAGTAGAGCAGATGTTTAGATGCTGTAAAGCAGAAATTGGAATGCAATCCATTTGGGTTCAAACATGGGAATCAAGATTAAAGTTGGTTGGCATAGCTCTCCTAATTTATGAGTTTCTCATGGAAATAATACAAAAAAGGAGGCATTATGTTGAACGGTTAATCAACATCTATGCCCCCTTGTTTGGCTTGAAAAGAAGTAAAATTCCTTTCTACAGACTTCGAAAAGCCTTTGCGGTCATATTAAATAAATGGAAAGCCTTTTGTGAAATAAGCTCAAGGTTTAATTCAATTTTTAAGGGATGACTCATGTTTATTTATATCGAATGTGAGATTACATTCTTGAAGGAGACTGCACTCCAATTAATCCTAATGAAATTCTGATAGCATCAGCTGACTGCTTAGATAAAGCAATTCTAAATGCTTTCTTCTTTGCATCCTCTTCATTGAAGATAGGAGACTCAGAGTAAACCTTAGAATATTGCTTCGCTACATCAAATGCATAGTTAGCAATAATTGAAGGTGCATAAGAATTAGCAGCTTCTACGATCTTATCATTTAACTTTGATAATAAAGCTACTAAGTCTGCTTCAGCGTCTGAGATATCTGTCAATCCTGCATAAGCTGCAGTAGAATAATCGATACCGTCTTTATCAGCTCTTCTTAATAATGCTTGAATCTTAGCATGATTGTACTGAATGTAAACACCAGTATCTCCCTGGAAGTCAATAGATTCCTTAGGATTGAAAAGCATTGTTTTCTTAGGGTCAACTTTCAATAAGTAATATTTTAAAGCACCTAAAGCTAATTGCTTGAATAATACCTTTGCTTCATCTGAAGTGAAACCGTCGATCTTACCAGACTCCTCAGTTCTTTCTTGAGCAGTATCAATCATTTCTTGGATTAAATCATCCGCATCAACTACTGTACCTTCACGAGATTTCATTTTTCCTTCTGGTAATTCAACCATACCATAAGATAAATGATAGATTCCGTCAGCATAAGGACGACCTAATTTTTTCATGATTGCTTGAAGTACTTTGAAGTGGTAATCTTGTTCGTTACCAACAACATACACTGATTTGTTCATACCAAAATCTTTGTATTTCAAATCAGCAGTACCCATATCTTGTGTCATGTAAACAGCAGTACCGTCACCACGAAGCACAAGTTTCTCATCTAACTTTTCATCTTTTAAATCGATCCAAACAGAACCATTTTCCTTTTTAAAGAAAACACCACTATCTAAACCTTCTTGAACGATGTCTTTACCTAAAAGATAAGTTTGAGATTCATAATATACATTATCAAACTCTACACCCATCATTTCGTAAGATTGAGCAAAACCTGCGTAAACCCAATCGTTCATTTTTTTCCAAAGTGCAACAGTTTCTTCATCTCCTGCTTCCCACTTTCTTAACATTTCTTGAGCTTCTAATAATAGAGGTGCATTTTTTTCTGCATACTCAAAAAGTGCTTTAATATCTTTAATCTGAACTTTCTCCTCATCCGTTAAAGGAATCTTGTTTTTCTTAGATGCACCTTTTGCCTCAATCGACTTTTTCAATGCTTTAAGATCCTCAACACCATTTAATGAAGGATAGTCAGCTTGTTTCTCCTCAATTAATGCGGCAATTTCTTTTTTATAAGCTTTATCAAAAGCTACATAATAATTACCTACTAATTTATCTCCTTTTAAAGTTTCGCTAGGTTCTTCACCATTACCAAACTTTACATAAGCCAACATTGACTTACAAATATGAATACCTCTATCATTTACAAGGTTAACTTTTTGTACATCGTAACCTGCTGCATCTAAAATTAATGATACAGAATGACCAAGGAAGTTATTTCTTAAGTGACCTAAGTGAAGAGGTTTGTTTGTATTAGGTGAAGAATATTCCACCATTACCTTTTCACCGTTACTTGCTAAATGACCGTAATTTTTATCACCTGCAATTTCAGTTAGCGTATTTACCCATACACCTTTACTGATCACAAGGTTTAAGAAGCCTTTTACAATATTATAATCCGCTACTGCGTCAACATTTTCTTTAAGATACTTTCCTATTTCTTCACCAATTTCAACAGGATTTTTTCCTAATTGCTTGGTCAAAGAAAAAGTTACGAAAGTCAAAGATCCTTCAAACTCTTTTTTTGTTGGTTGTAATACAATTCTCGAGGTAGGTAATTCTACATCATAAATTGCCTTTACTGCTTCGGCAATACCATTTATAATTTGTTGCTCCATTTTCTAAATTCAATATTAATATTTGCTCCTAAAGCAAAGTGAATTGCAAAATTAGTTCTTTGTCTATAAACTCAAAAGATGAATCCTTAATAGTTGTATCTTTTTTTCATTTTAGACCTTTTATCCATAGAAAATAAAGGTAAGGCGAGTACTCCAGCTACTGTAACACATAATCCAACAATAATTGAAATAAAAATTTCAACTTTTGAAGAACTTGTTAAAGCAAAGTATAATGTTTCAAAATCGATAAACAACAAGGCGATACCGACAAAAAACAGGAGTAGATTTTTCATAGCAATGTTTGAAATAAATTAGGTTTGTTTTACATAGTCTAACTCATTTTTGATGAGGTTGATCATTCTTATTAAGAGTTGTTTTGTTATGAAATTTTAATACTTCAAGGAATCTTCCAATAACCTTTAATTTTAATGTATTTTTTCTAAAAGATTAGCGATGATTACTATCTTTGTCAAATGAAAAAAGTAAGCGTTATCACTATTTCATATAATTGTGAAAAGGAAATTGTAGACACCCTCAAAAGTGTCATTTCCCAAGATTTTACTGATTTAGAATATGTAGTTGTTGATGGTCAATCTTCTGATGCAACTCCTTCTATAATCAAAAAGTATAGTGATAAGATTGATGTTTATGTTTCTGAACCCGACAAAGGAATTTATGATGCCATGAATAAAGGAGTACAATTAGCTTCTGGAGAATGGATCATTTTTATGAATGCTGGAGATATCTTTTATGACAATAACACGATATCCGCAATTCTCTCTAAAGTCAAGGCTGAAACAGAAATGCTTTATGGTGACCATGAAGTAGTATATGAACATCTAACAAAAGTCAAAAAAGCGAGTCCGCCAGATTTATTATGGAAAGGAATGATTTGTAGTCATCAAGCTTTGTTTGCAAAACGTGACTTACTTTTGAAATATCCATTTGATTGGAAAAATTGGAAGATCTCTGCAGATTTTCATTTTATTTTCAATCGCTGGATTGATGGAGTACAGTTTCAATATGTCCCTGTTTTTGTTACTAAGTTTGCGGCAGGTGGACTTTCGGATATTGGATCAATTGATTCAAAAATTGAAACATGGAAAATTGTCACAGAAAAGAAAAATACTCCAGAAATTAATCAGTACTACAAAAAATTACTACGCTATGAAAAGGGCGTTAATTTTTTAAGAAAAAACTTACCAACAAGCATCTTCGAAAAATTAATGAAATTGAAGAATAAATTGAAAGGTGAAAAAGTAAAATAAATAAGATGTTGGAAAAAATATATATCAAAAAAAATAAACTGAAGGCATTAGAAAATAGACATCCATGGGTTTACTCTGGTGCTGTTGCTAAGATGCCTGATAATTTGAATGACGGTGACATCGTAGAGATTGTTCATGGTGATGACAAACGTTTAGGTTACGCCTTTTTCTCTCCGGGGAATCAAATTGTTTGTCGCGTTTTTGAATATACTCGAAAAGAGATCGATCCAACATCGCAAGAATATTGGTCTGAGAAAATCAAAAAAGCATTTGCTCTTCGTCAAGCGCATGTTATCTCATCTGAAACAAACTGTTATCGTTTGATTCATGGAGAAGGAGACTTTTTCCCTGGATTAATTGCCGATGTTTATAATGATCTAATTTCACTTCAAATCTTAATTAAAGGTGTCGATAAAATCGCTCCGATGATCGTAAAAGCTTTTCAAGAAATTGGTTTCGAACGTATTTACAATAAAAGTAAGGAGATTTCAAAACGTCTTGAAAATGTAGAAACTCCAAAAGGTTGGTTAACCGAAAAACAAGGTTCTCCGAAAGTTGAAGTTCTTGAGAATGGCGTAAAATTTTGGGTTGATGTAGAAACTGGTCAGAAAACTGGCTTCTTCTTGGACCAAAGAGATGCCAGAGCATTAGTCGGTAAATACGCTAAAGATGCTAAAGTATTAAATACATTTAGTTATAGTGGTGGTTTTAGTATGTATGCATTAAAAGCAGGTGCAACGCTAGTTCATTCTGTAGATGCATCACAACCCGCTATCGATCTTTGTAATGAAAATGCTGAATTAAATGGCTTTGGATCTGATAAACACGAAGGTTTCTGTGCAGATGTATTCGAGCATTTAACAAAAATGGATCGTGATGACTATGACGTTGTTATCTTGGATCCCCCTGCATTTGCAAAATCAGCGAAGGCTGTAACTGCAGCAGCAAGAGGCTATAAGCAATTAAATTTAAAGGCGTTAAGAAAAATTAAGCCTGGAGGAATTATTTTCACTTTCTCTTGCTCACAAAAAATTGATAAGGAATTATTTAGAAAGATTGTATTCCAAGCTGCAGCTGAGGCCCATAGAAATGTAAGAATTTTACATCAAACTACTCAACCTAATTGCCATCCTATTAATATTTTCTATCCTGAAAATGAATATTTAAAAGGTCTTGTACTTTACGTAGAATAGGCCATTATAAGAATTCATCACATGATTACTAAAAAATGCCATTTTAAAATTGTATCTTACTATTATAATGGCATTTATTTTGTTTCAAAATCATTTAATTTTTAAGGATTAATACTCCGCCTTTGTTAATCAATGATCTTATCAGATACTAAAATATTAGAGGAAATAGAGAAAGGAACAATCTTAATTGAACCTTTTAATCCTGATGCATTAGGAACTAATTCCTATGATGTTCACTTGGGTCGTCATTTGGCTATCTACAAAAATGACATCCTTGATGCAAGAGAACATAATGAAATCGACACATTTGAAATTCCCGATGATGGTATTATTCTTCAACCAGGAAAAATCTATTTGGGAGTCACAAAAGAATATACTGAAACTCTAGAGCATGTTGCATTTTTAGAAGGTCTTTCTAGTGTTGGTCGTTTAGGCATCAGTATTAATGCAAATTCAAGAGCTGGTGATGTTGGTTTTTGTAATACATGGACTCTCGAAATCACTGTTACACAACCTGTAAAGGTATACAAAGGAATGCCAGTTGGTCAGTTATTCTATTTTAAAGTAGATGGAGATATCACGAACTATTATCATATCAAAAAAGATGCAAAATACATCGATAGAACTATGCGGCCAGTAGAATCTATGATGTATAAAAATAAATTCTAACATGAAAAAACTACTCTTACTCTTCCTTCCATTGTTGATTTGGAGTTGTGATGACTACAAAGAGACATTTGATGCTGACGGAACAGGCTCTCTAACCATTAAATTAAATCTAATCCATGATAACGACTCTTTAGAATACAATAAAGAATACATCAATGCATTAGGACAAAAATATATACTTAGTGATTTTAGGTTTTATTTATCGAACATTATCTTAAGAGATACTTCTGCTACGAGTTATTATAAAGTTGAAGAAAGTTATCATTTAATCGAAATGATTAATACAGCAGATACTTCTATTGTTCTAACAGGATTACCCAATAAATTTTATTCTGAATTGCAGTTTTCTATTGGTGTAGATAATAATGCAAATTACAGCACCGATCAAATTGGTGATTTAGACCCTGCAAATGGAATGGCTTGGAATTGGAATACAGGTTATAAATTTATGCTTGCAGAAGGTTTATATCTAGTAGATTCCATTTCTTCCAAAGGACTTGTTTACCATATTGGTGGAGATGCAAATTATAGGACAATAAAATTCAGTCAAAAAGAAATTTCATTAAATCGAAATGCCAATCAAGAAATCGTTTTAGATGTGCGAGTTGATTATATTTTTGGGGATAAATCAGAGATTCTCACTCCAGAAGCACAAAGAAGAACCAACTTCATCGACTTCAATAATGATACAGATCAAGATCGAATGTTTGGTCCTAACACGCAGTTAATTGCTGAAAATTACGCACAAATGTTTACATGGAGAGAAATTATCGTCAAATAATCATTTTATTTCAAGTTATTTTAGGAGCTTGTTTGTTGTCTTGTCAAGGTAACAAACAAGCTTCTGTCATTTCATATGAAAATATCCCTACTCCTATCCATAATCCCATGGACCAACAAAAGGTAGATCTAGGTAAAAAGCTCTTTTTTGATCCTAATCTATCAAAAGACTCAACTATTTCATGTGCTTCATGTCATAAAGCTAACTTTGGATTTGCTGAAAATGTTGCACTGTCAACAAAGGGTGTGTCTCACAAACAATTAAAAAGGAACTCTCCTACTCTAATCAATGTAGCTTGGGCAAAAGGATGGTTTTGGGATGGAGGTGCAAAAAATATTGAATCATTAGTCTTTGGTCCACTCACTCATGAAGATGAAATGGGAGTTAATTTAAAACAATTAATCCACAATTTAAACCAAGATAAGATATATAAAAATGAGTTTAATAAAGTGTTTAATACAAATGAAATTCATTCTGCACATGTTGGTAGAGCATTAGCACAATACGTTAGAACATTAATTTCAAACACCAGTAATTATGATAAATATCTAATTGGTGAATATCAATATAATAAGGAGGAGTTAAAAGGTTTTAAGGTATTTCAAGCAAAATGCAATTCCTGTCATACAGCACCTTTCTTCACAGATTTTGATTACCACAATAATGGATTAGATACTTTTTACCCTGATACTTTGGAAGGTATATATAAAGGAAGAGGACGAATTACTAGAGATGAGAAAGATATTGGAAAATATAAAACACCTACGCTAAGAAATTTATTTGCATCAGCACCCTATATGCATGACGGAAGATTTTCTTCTATTAATGAAGTTCTCGATCATTATACAATGGGTATAAAAAAATCTCAAACATTAGATTCTACATTGATAGATAGAATTCTATTAAGTGATGAAGACAAAAAAAATTTAGTTAGTTTTTTAAAAACACTAACAGATTCCAATTTTTTAGAAATAAAAAAAAGCTATGATTCAAAATAGAACCATAGCCTTTGGTATATCTTCATGATATTTTATTCATGATTATAGTCGTGACCTTCATATTCTAAGTGAGAAGTAAGTGCCACTTGAGTAGCATTACCTTCTTGATCCCATAAATGTAAAACGAAATGATACTCACCTGATTCGATTGGGCTACCATTAACATCTAATGGAAGATCAATATGCTCGTGTAAATGATGCTCTGAAGGGAATACACCTGCTGGAGTTAAACCACCTTCAACACCAAATTGCCAATCTACTTTAGCACTCATTTGTACAGAATCATCTTCTGCAGTGTTTAATCTATGTTCATGACCATCACCTGCCCAATGGATATCCAATTGAACATTAGATAAATTTTGACCGCTTAAGTCTGCTTCAATGATTGCCTCTTCACCAAAGATTAAAACAATCTCATCTTCTTCAGAAGTAAGTCTAGCATGATCTTCATGCTCCTCATGACCTTCTTCAATTACGTAATTATCGATAACTGGTAGAGGACCTTGCTCAGTTTCATTATCACATGAGAATAATGCAAGTCCTAAAAATGCGCCTAAAATTAAGTTTTTCTTCATTGTTACTATATGTTTTTGCGATATAGTCGCAAATAGGTGATCTTTTTGTAAAAAAGCAATATTATGTGGTGTTTTTTTTATCTCTTTATTGCTTTAATTTTATTGAACGAAACAATGTTTAGATTTGTAATATGTTTCTTGACAATATTTATTAATGGAGCAAATAAAGTTTTTCAGACGTAGTTATCAGTTTTCCAATGGGTTAAGATTAACTTGGACGATTGTTTTACCACTACTACTTGGTATATTATTCAATATTCAAAGTATTGCTACTGCTGTTAGTATAGGTGCTCTTTGTGTTGGTCTTTCTGATTCTCCAGGAAATTGGAATGAAAAAGCAAAAGGCTTATTAGGAGGGTCGATTATTAATGCAATTTGCGCATTTGGGATTGCATATTTGATAAAGTGGCCCATTTTGGGGTTAGTATATATTGGATTAATTTCTTTTATAGGTGCAATTATGGCCATCTTCGGAAATAGATCCACATTGATAGGAAATAGTATATTAATTGCTATTTCTTTGGGTTTAGGTTTTGGAGTAGAAACAAAATTATTGTTCCATTTATGTCTCGGGATGCTTGGTGGAGGATTATGGTATACATTTAATTCTCTATTATTATGGCAAATTAGACCGTATGCTACAATCGAGAAAATTTTAGGAGAATGCTATGTACTCATGGCAAAATATATCGAATTAAAGGCACGTTTATTTCAAAACCCCAACTCTGTTACAATAGGTACACAGATTTTTAAGCTACAAACCGAAATAGACCACAAACAAGATGAAGTAAGGAAATTACTACTAACACAACGTTCAGCTTTACAGGGTGCTACACCTCATGGTCGTTCCTTAATTTTATTATTAAGATTTTCTGTTGATATATTTGAAAAAGCAACTGCAACGCACATTCATTACACTACGCTTGGGAAACATTTTAAAGAAACTGCTTTACTAGATACATTAGAAATTGTTTTTACTCAAATTGGACACAATATTTCTATTTTAGGAAAACATATTCAGCAAAGAAAAACAGTTGATACACTCCCTAACCTCGACAATGAATTTGAAGATGCTCAAAAAATATTTGAGAATTTAAGAGATGATAAAAATAGAACCATCCCTATTCGATTATTTGCTGAAGTAAAGAATATTCTAAGGAATTTTGGCCGAATTAATAAATTAACGAAAGAAGCTGCCGAGTTTACAGATTGGGATAATATCAAAAACAGGTCACATACTGATGGATTAAGATTACCTAGTTTCTTAAACCCTCCAGAACAAGGAAGCCTTATTGATAATTTAAATTTATCTTCAAGTCACTTTCGTCATGCCATTAAGATCTCTATTGCTATGATGGTAGGCTTTAGTTGTGCTTTATTATTAGATGCTCAACGAGGATATTGGATATGGTTATCGATATCTGTAATCATGAAACCCTCTTTTGCAATTACAAAGCAGAGAATGGTTGCACGTATAATTGGAACATCAATTGGTATCCTAATTACGTCAGTGATTATGTTTACAACCAACAATATCTATATTTATTTAATGGTTTTAATTCCTTTAGGCATTGGTACTTTTGGCACATTAGCAAAAGATTATCGTTTAGGAATGACCCTCCTTACTCCATTTATTTTATTATTAATAGCCATTAATAGTCCTACGGATTTTAATATTACAATGTATAGAATAGTGGCTACTATTCTGGGTGGATTAATTGCCTATCTCATTAGTTTTCTAATTTTCCCTGAATTTGAAGTCAATAAAATCAGAGTAAGAATGATTGCTGCACTTATTGAAAATTGTCAATATTTCAAAGAAGTTGCCATTGGATATACAGGTACTAAAAATGTTGACCCTAACGAATATAGGATAGCCCGCAAAAGTGCACAATTGGCTAATGCTAATTTAGCAATGAGTTTCCAAACGATGCTCAATGACCCTAAAAACAACCAAATGCCAAGCACAGACCTTTATGAATTTATCGCAGCTATCCGAATGGTCTTTGCACATACTGCAACCCTTTCTGCTAACGTAGAAAGACTTTCTAAAAAATATCAATATAAAGAATTGACTCCGTTTATCGACCTTATTTGCAGCACATTGTATAATTTAGTTGAAGTACTTAAAGGTAATAAAGTCGAATTGCCCGATGATGATTTTACAGCTGTTCTTTCTTCAATTCTTGAAGAGACCGATACAATGGAAATTAAGCGTGAAAAAGAATTAGAAATGGGTATTCTTGAATCTCCTAACATCAAAAAACTGTCAGACCTAGTATTGATCAGTAATCAATTTAAAAGAATTGGGAAAAATGTTCAATACCTTAAACAATATGTAAGCAACTTCAATCGTATTTAATTAAGAGACAACAAAATGTCATTTAAATTATAAATTTAACTTACATAATATTTAAAAATATTTATTTATATCTTATTTTTGAATCAAAATCAGATTAATTTTACTTTTTTTGATGTTAATTACTGTCTAAATTTAATATGCAACAAACATAATATTTTATTAATTTTTTGCTATTTCATATTAAATATAACAACATAACTTAGAGACTATTTATGCAGAACTTGCTTAAATATATTGCCCTTTTATTACTGTTATTACCTCTTAATTTGTTTTCACAAGATGTGAAACAGTTAGAAAAAAACGCACGTAAAGCATATACAAACCACAATTATTCAGAAGCGTTACAATTTATTGAGCCGCTTGTTGAACTATACCCAAATAATGAATCTTATTTGTATAGTCTTGCTGTTTGTTATATAAAAACGAATCAATCAAAAAGGGGAATTGAAATTCTTACTTCAATCAAGAAATCATCTGTAGCGCAAAGCTCTGATTTCCACTACTATATTGCAGAAGGATATCTTTCTTTATCTAACATAGAATTAGCGGAAGATGCTGTTTATCAAGCATCACTATATCCAAAAGGCACTGAAAATGTAGATAACTTAAAAAAGCAAATTGACAATGCTAAAGTTATACTTTCCAATCAAACAAAGGTAATTGTGAGGCATTTAGGAGACAAAGTCAACTCAAAAGCCAATGAACATAGTATTACACTTACAAAAGATCATCAAACTTTTTTATTTACAAGAGTAACAAAATTAGATAAATCAAAAAATACTTCTGGTACTCAATTCGAACAAGTTTTCCATGCATATATGGACGCTAATGATGAATGGGTACGTCCCGTTAAAGTTGAAGAGTTATCTCATGATGGGCATACTGCTACCATTCAACTTTTTGATAATGATTCTAAAGTACTGCTTTATAGAGACGGGGACCTGTATGCTAGGGATTTAATTGATGACAAGTGGGGAAGAGAATATGAATTAAAAGGTGTAAATTCCCCTGCACAAGAAACACATGCCTTTATCTCTGAAGATCAACAACATTTATATTTTGCATCAAGAGGTTTTAATGACTCTGATGATCTTGATTTATTTCATTCCAAATGGAACAAAAGGAAAAAGCAATGGGAAGAACCTCAGGAAATTAAGGAGTTAAATACTGAATATGATGAAGATTCTCCTTTCATCAATCAAGAAGGTGAATTATACTTTGCATCTAAAGGTCATAATTCAATGGGAGGTTATGATATTTTCAGATCAGTGTATGACGAAAATTCAAATAAATGGTCTACCCCTCAAAATCTTGGTGTTCCCATTAACTCCACTGCAGATGACACTTATTTTAGTATGTTCGGTAAAATCGGTTATTTTTCTTCTGCAAGGAAAGGATCAATTGGTCAATTAGATATTTATCAAGTCTTTTTCTTTGATAAAGTACGAATTAATGGTGTTGTAAATCAAGAAGATGGTACTCCATTAGTAAATGCAACTGTTCGTTTGGAAAGTGATAAAGATTTATACGAAACAATTACTGACGAACAAGGTGCATATTCTATTTTAGCTCATATTGATCAAAATTTCTATATAAAAGTTGAAAAAAATTCTAGTATTTTCCATGAAGGAACTTATGCCATTAAAATAGGTATGAGGAATAAAAAAGAAGAAGAACATCACTTTTATGTAATTCAAGAAAATAATACTGAAGAAGGTGTTGTGAATGTAGCATCTGCCCCAAATGTAATCCCTGTTAAAGTACATAATACTTTTAATGTAAACCCAATGCTTGGTGAAAATCAAGGGGTTGATATGGTTACTAAAAAGAAAAAAGATGACGCGATGAAGGGTAAGGTATCTTACAATGGTTTACCTATTAAAGATGCAGAAATAACAATCAATGGAAAGAGCTTTATCTCAAATGAGGATGGGGAGTTCATATACCATAAAGACAAAGAAGATGGATTGTTCTCTGTACCTCGAATGCTTACGGTTGCTAAAGAAGACATGGAATTGAAAGCATGGTATATAGAAAATGGACGTATTATTATTAAATTAAGAGATAAACTTCAAGATATTTTAGAAGGTATTGTTGTTGATGAAAATAGAAACCCAATTACAAATAAAGCTTTACATATTTTCATTGGGGATCGTCTCTTCTCAACGTCTACAGATTTTAATGGAGCATTTAGCATTACCTTCCCTATTGGTATTCGATTAAAGAAAAATTACGAAGTAATGGTTCCTGGTCGAACATTAAAATCAGTGGCCCAAGAAAGAAGAGAATTTTCCCAATTTATACAGCTAAAAGTATCAAACCAACAGGCCATTTCTAATATTGGTTTTCGTGTAATCGATCAAGACGGAAATTTTGTTCAAGATGCCTTAATTCTTGCCGATGGAAAGTTTGCCTCTACAAATGATAGAGGATATACAAGTTTAAAGGTGGAAATGACTACCGAAGAATTTGCTGAATCAATTAGTCTAATTCTCATTCATGCTCATGATATTATTAATAGAAGTTTTGATGATGTTCAAAAAACATTAACATTAACTGTAAACGTAGTTGAAGAAGAAGAAGAGATTCAAAATATTGAAGTAGCAGCAGTAGCTTCACCCTCTGAAGAAAAGTCTATTGAACAAAGACGTGAAGAGTTAAACCTAAGAGAAGATTTCCTTAGCGTTTATGCCAAAGCTGAAAATAAAGAATTGATTGCTCAACATGAAATTGACTCGTTAAATGCCGAATTAACAAGATTAGAAAGTAAACTTACTACAAAACAAGATACTGTATTCAGTTCTCAAGATAGTTCACTTCTTGCCATGATTGGTGTTTTAAGAAATAAATTAGTGGAGAAGGAAGACAGAATGGAAAAGTTCAAAGAGGAAAATCAAATTTCTGAAGCACAACATCAGAAAGAAATCCTTACGTACTTCCTAGCTGTTTGTGGATTAATTTTACTTGTTGTAGGACTAATTGCTTTAATTAGAAGAGCTTATCTACAAAAAAGAAAAGTAGAAATGGTAAAAGAGGAACTTGATGATGCTATGACACAAGTAAATGATCAGAACATCAAGATTACCAACAGTTTAAGAGCAGCACAAACTATCCAATATGCTATCTTACCTCCACAAGATTTATTGGAAACAAAGTTTAAGAAATTCTTTTCAATTTATAGGCCTAAAGATATTGTAAGTGGAGATTTTTACTGGTATGGTGAATCTAAGAAAAGTGATGGTTCTATTGTACGTTTCTTTGCTGTGGTAGATTGTACTGGACACGGTGTCCCTGGAGCATTAATGTCTATGATTGGTAAAACTATTCTTCAAGAGGTTCTAGATAAAAAGCTTACGCAAGACACTTCTATTATTCTAGAAATGTTGAATCAAAGAGTCATTACTTACCTTCGTCAACAAGAAAATTCAATAAACGATGGTATGGATATCGCTCTTTGTAAATTTGAAACTGTTGATGGTGTAGAGAAAATATTCTTCTCTGGAGCTAAAAGTGATATTTACATTGCAAGAAGAAAATATGGCGTCCTAGAAAGATATAGAGGAAGTAAAAAATCAATAGGTGGTAAGCAAAAGGTAGGTCGTGAATTTGAAACAGAAGTGATCGAGTATGAAAAAGGTGATTACCTAATTATGCTCACCGATGGTATCCTAGACCAAAACAATGTAGATAATAATAAATTTGGACGTAGATATTTCGAACAGTATATCAAAAGACATTTAGATCAACCAATAGATGATTTAGGTGATCTGATTGAAGCGGCTTTAGATGTCCATCAAAATAATATTCCTCAAAGGGATGACATTACTGTTTTAGGAATCGAACTTTAATACGTAATCTATATTATTTTATAATTTGAATTGTTTTTTTCCTTTTAAAATTATTGTTTCATCGGTTCACTTATTAATTTAGACTTTCAATTAATTTGTAAAGTTGTGTATGGAGAAAAATAACGCAGATATTCTCTTAGAAGTAAAAGATCTATCTATTTCTTTTGATAATGAAGAAAGAGGTAGTGCTACTGCTGTCCATAGCATTAATTTCGCTTTGGAGAGTGGTGAGACGTTGGGTATCGTAGGGGAATCTGGTTCTGGAAAATCTGTAACTGCTCTATCTATTTTACAACTTCTAGCCAAAAATGCTACGGTCAGCTCTGGTGAAATTTTATTCAATAGCAAAACAAAAGGATTAACCAATTTATTAGCATTATCTAAAAAAGAAATCAGAGATATTCGAGGAAGTGAAATTGGAATGATTTTTCAAGATCCAATGTCTTCTCTTAATCCTGTTTTAACGTGTGGCTACCAATTAATTGAAACTATAAAAATACACGAGAGAAATATAACTCGTGCTACAGCTCGAAAAAAAGCATTACAAGCATTTGAGTTAGCTCAATTAAAAAATCCAAAAAAAGTATTTAGTAGTTATCCTCACCAATTATCTGGTGGACAAAAACAAAGAGTCTTAATCAGTATAGCATTAGCTTGTAATCCAAGTTTATTAATTGCTGATGAGCCTACTACTGCTTTAGATGTAACATCTCAAAAAGGTATTCTTGATTTATTTTTTACGTTTAAAGAAACAAGAAATACTGCATGTATATTTATCTCACATGATTTATCAACTGTTGCTCAAATGGCAGATAAAATCATCGTGATGAGAAAAGGGTTAATTGTCGAATATGGTACTGTATTCGACGTTTTTAATAATCCTCAACACCCTTATACAAAAGGTTTATTAGCTTGTAGACCAAGAATTGACATTACACTGAAAAGGCTTCCTACACTTGATGATTTCATGGAAGATATCACAAGAACTGGAAAATCTAAAGCCCGATTCATGTCTGTTGGACAAGCTTTGATTTTGAATGCTCAAGATGAAGCTACCGTAACAGAGTATCAAAAGAAAATTAAAGATAAACCGACCTTATTAAAGGTAGTAAATCTTACAGCTGAATTTCCTGTAAAAAAGAATTTATGGGGAAAAGTGACGCAAACTTTCACAGCGGTAGATGAAATTTCTTTTGAAGTAAATGAAGGTGAAACTTTAGGTTTAGTTGGTCGTTCAGGCTGTGGAAAAACAACATTAGGCAGATGTATTCTGAGACTTATTGAAGCCACAGAAGGACACGTCTATTTTGAAGGGAAAGATCTTGCAACAATGAGTAAAAGGGATTTGAATAACTTAAGAAGAGATATTCAAATTATCTTCCAAAATCCTTATACATCATTAAACCCTAGAACTACAATTGGACAATCTATCATTGAACCTATGAAGGTGCATAATATTTTGTCCGATGATAAGGCTAGAAAAAATGAAGCAATTCGATTACTTGAAACCGTAGGGCTGAGTAGTACATACATGAATAGATATCCACATGAGTTTTCAGGTGGTCAAAGACAACGTATCTGTATTGCAAGAGCTCTAGCTACAAAACCTAAATTTATCATTTGTGATGAATCAGTGTCTGCATTAGATGTGTCTGTTCAAGCAAAAGTATTAAACCTTTTATGTGATTTAAAAGATAAATTTAATCTGACATATATTTTTATTTCACACGATTTAGCTGTTGTGAAATTTATTTCTGACCGTATTCTTGTAATGGATAAAGGCAAATTACAAGAATGGGGTTTAGCCAATGATATTTATGCTAAACCTCAAACAGAAGCAACAAAAACATTAATTGACTCTATTCCAACTGCTGATTTCAATAAGATAAAAAGAAACATCATTAAGAATAGAATTGAAAAAGAAAAAGGGACTTCATCATAAAGTCCCTTTTATTTATTTACAAAAACGTTTTATTTCTTCATTATATTCTTCAGGTAATTCATAATTAGGAGAATGAGCCGTCCCTTCAAATACTCTTAATTCAGAATTAGTAATAAGACTATGTAATTTTTTAATCCATTCAGGAGGAAATGTTATATCTTCTGAACCAGTACAAAATAACATCGGTACCTTTTTATTCAATTCATTTACTTCTTCTACAGAAAAGAAAGTTTGACGAATCATTTTTCGCATATCCGATGGTGCTGGAGGACACATTGTTCCTATTTGAAGGTACAAATAGGCAATATTTGGCTTACGCTCATACTCTTTTATCACTTCATCATTGGAAGAGCAGAAGTAAATCCTACTCGTGTTATAGTAGATGAAACATGGGTAAGTCTAAAAGCAAATGGTAGTGATGGAATGCGAATTGTCAAAAATGATGTAGCAATTGATGTAGTGGGTGAAAGTTACACTACATCTCCTGGCAATGGTTGGGATGTTGCTGGACAAACTGAAGCGACTAGAAACAGAGTCTTGTGGCGTAAAATGGCCACTGACACACCAGAATCTGATTGGGATACTTCAAGAGGGACCAACACAACAGATTCCCAATGGTTAGTTTCAACTTTGGTCATTAGTTCAGATCTTACTGATTCAAGTGTTTATTCCAACGCTGGTCAAGCACCAAACGATAGTAATGTAGACCATATAGATTAATATAAAATCAATTAATAAAAGAATAGCCTTTCATAATTAAGTATATGAAAGGCTATTCTTTTTATATTAAAATGATCTATTACTCTATAAACTAGAACTTCATATCTACTAATGAGATAAAGTTCATTACAGCTTCAGAAGTAAAATCCCAATCATATTGTTGAGCATATTCAGTTTTGATCAAGTTAATAGCTTCTGTGTAATCAGCACTATTATCAATTTGTTGAATAGCGGCTTCCATTACCTCTGCGTCTCCACCAAATAATTCCTTTTGGAATAAAAACTTCTGGTTAATAGTCATTGATGTACGGATACTTTCTGTAGTCTCAGAGTTTTCTTGTAGTTTATCCAATAATGATTTTGGTTCTTCCTCCTCAGTTGTAACTTGATCTTGAACAGTACTTGTAGGTTCTTCTACATTTGAAGCAACTAACGGCTCCTCTTCAACGATCTCTTCAGATGTATTAGTATCAAATGTCACTTCGGTAATTACATCATCGTTTTTTTCTTCCTCAACTACAACTTTTTCCTCTTCTTCTATCTCACTAGAAATTGAATCTAAAGAATCTTGAACTGCAGCATCTAATGAAGAATCTTCAATGATAGATTTCTCAAAAGTTGGTTCTTCAATTTCAATTGTTTCAAAACCTAAATGATCCTCTTTTTCTTCTTCAATTGGATCTGGAGTAACTTCTTTTTCTACCACTTCCTCCTCCTTAGGTTCATCAACAGAAGATGATCCAAAATCAAAACTTACTATATCTTCAGAAAGTTGTTCGATATTAATATCATCAACTTCTTTTTCTATAAAATTCTCTTCTTTAGAAGAAACGGGAGGTTCATCTAAATAACTTGGGTGAAGCTCAAAAATACCAACGGGCACGATTTCATTAAATAAAGCAACTATATCTTTAGGATCTTCTTGTAGTTCTTTATGATGTCTAATGATATTATTCGCAATATTTATGGCTTCAATCCTTTTTATATTTACACCTGCTTCATCTTGTAAAGCTGATAATATTTCTGATGCTAATTTTGGATGTATTTTAATGTACCCAAACATAGGTACCAAATAATTCTTCATAGGTATTTTAATACCCTGCATTCCAAAAAATTCCTCATAGAAAATTTCAGGAGCAAATGTAAGTACTAAAACATCTCTTACAGCTTTTTGTAATAACGGTAAAAAATGAAGACGAGAGATATGAATATTCTTCGACAAAGCATTCATTAAGTGTCCCAAAGATGTACGAACTACATCAGCCGAATAATCAAAATAGGGGCTTTGTATTCTAACTGCTTCTTTTTGCCAGTTTTCAAAAATCCTTTTTAAAATAAATAGATTGACACTTTGTATAGAACTTAACTTAGTAATTTGAATTCCTGTAATATAATCATGATCTGAAAAGAAGTCATCACATATAGCATCTGCTACCTTTTCAGCATAAATCTCTATAGCGGATAAATTTGGTTTTTTACTCATATTATAAAAAGTCGAAGAATAATATAAGACGAAAATAACGTCTTCTTATCAAATCTAATAAAAAGTTTGCATTGTTGTATGCTATTATTGAAGGAATCCTTAAAGTTTTCTTGTGTTATAAATTTGAAACCTTAATTTTGCAGTGACTATGCGCAGTAAGTCAAACAAACACTATAGAGAAGTTTATGAAAAAGTTTTTAGTTTATAGCAGCGTGCTTGCAGTTTTAGCAACTCTAACTTCGTGCTTTGGACAGCACAACCACGCTCCAAATCCAGGTGTTAACTTAGATAGCAAAAGAATCTATGGTCCTAGCAGAGATGCTGAACCAGTTCAATTGGAAAACAAGTATGACCCTGCTGACACTGAATTACGTTTGAGAATTCAGGATATTCGTAATGAATTATTCCCTAACTAGGTCATAACAACCTATAGATAAAACAAGAGCCACTTTACAAAAAAAGTGGCTCTTGTTATTTTACCCAATATCAAAATAATTTGATATCAAGTGAGAGAGATAATTATTTAAAAATTTAATAATTCATCCATTTCTGAATTCATTACAATATACTTCTCATTGACATTACATTTCACATTGTTTCATCTCAGAAGTATTTGTGAAGTATTATTAAGAATTAAAGAAGAGTGATAAAGCCCTAATTTCTCAACACCTAACTTCTTATAATTCATCAATTTAATTATAAATGCAAGTGATTTAACGACTACTTCATCAATACAACGTCCTATTTCGGTATAATTAATTTGGTATAAACTAAAAAAATCCATAATTTAGCGAACTTGTAAGAAGTATTCGATTATAAATATATATATCAAATGCCTAAAGCATCACTTATAACTCGTGATTTAACAGATTTGACGAAAGAGACTGATAACATCTATAAGTCAATCGTTATTGCGGGAAAACGTTCAAGACAAATCTCATCTCGTTTAAAAGATGAGTTACAAGCAAAATTGTCAGAATTTGCTACAACTGTTGATAACCTTGAAGAAGTTCAAGAAAACCGTGAGCAAATTGAGATTTCTCGTTTCTACGAGCGTATGCCTAAAGCAACGACTCTTGCAGTTGAGGAGTTGATTGAGGATAAGATCTTTTTCACTAATGTAGAAGATAGATCATACTAATTGATCGATTACTATAATTAGTTAAAGAACTTCCAAATTTACATTTAAGTAGAATTGGAAGTTCTTTTTTTTTATTTTTACTGCAATAACGAAAATAACTGAATCAGCATTACAAATGGATACAATTCTCAAAGGGAAGAAAATTCTTATCGGTGTTACGGGAGGAATAGCTGCCTACAAAATCGCATTATTAATTCGTTTATTAAAAAAACAGAAAGCGGAAGTTCAAATCATTATGACTGAAGCTTCAAAGCAATTTATCACTCCTGTTACGTTATCCACACTTTCAGAAAACCCAGTACTAACACAATATGCAAATGAAGAAACAGGCGAATGGAATAGTCATGTAAAACTTGGTCTTTGGGCTGATTTAATGATTGTTGCTCCAGCAACAGCAAATACAATGGCAAAAATGGCCAATGGTATGTGTGATAATCTTTTAATGGCAACTTATTTATCTGCAAGATGTCCTGTGATGATCGCTCCTGCTATGGATTTGGATATGTTTATTCATCCCTCAACTACTAGAAACATTAATACTTTAGCCTCTTACGGACATATTATTGTTGATGCTGAAGAAGGAGAATTAGCAAGTGGACTTGTTGGAAAAGGCCGTATGGCTGAACCAGAACATATTTTAGATGCAGTCACTGATTTTTTCAAACCAAGAACTGATTTACCACTTTCTGGAAAAAAGGCAATTGTTACTGCAGGTCCAACGAGAGAAAAAATCGACCCTGTAAGATATATAACTAATGGTTCTACTGGCAAAATGGGTTACGCAATTGCAGAAGCATTATATAAACAAGGAGCTGATGTAACTATTGTATCAGGTCCCGTTCAAGTTCCCACTCCTACTGGTGTAAAAGTTATTGATATTCTTTCTGCACAAGAAATGTATGAAGCTGTAGATCAAAATTTTGATAACGCAGATATTACAGTTTTCACTGCAGCAGTAGCAGATTATACACCCACTACAGTTTCTAACTCTAAAATCAAGAAGCAAGAAGGTAATTTACAGATAGATATGAAAAGAACTTTTGATATTGCCAAAACAATGGGGCAAAGAAAAAAGGACAATCAAATCACTGTAGGTTTTGCTTTAGAAACTGATAACGAATTAGAAAATGCTAAAGGAAAGCTACTAAAAAAGAATGTTGATTTTGTAGTGCTAAATAGCTTAAGAGAAAAAGGGGCTGGTTTTGGACACGATACAAATCGTGTTTCCATTGTCTCCAAAGACAACGTTGAAGAACTTCCATTGATGTCCAAAAAGGAAGTTGCTGAACATATTGTCAATACTATTATTCAATATTAATCCGAAAATCTTTATTCTAGTTTTCAACAATTAATTTTGATTACATAGAATAAAGATTTTTGTATATTTATAATTCAAGAAAACACTTTTTAGTACTATTGAAGTAGATCTAATGAAGCAACTACTGACAATCTTATTTTTTTGTATAAGTTTTAAAGCTTTTACACAAGAGCTTAATACAACTGTCACAGTCAATGGAGACAGAGTTCAAACCAATGAAACACAATTATTTACAGACTTGCAAAATAACATGCAACAGTTCTTAAATAATCAGGAATGGACTTCTGACCGTTTTGAAGATTTTGAGAAAATAAAATTAAATATCTTAGTTACATTACAAGCAAGTACTGATATTACTTCCCAGAGTTATCAAGCTGATGTTCAAATACAAAGTATAAGACCCGTTTACGGAGCTTCTTTTGAAACACCAACTATTAATTTTATTGATAAAAAATGGCAGTTCAACTACAATGAATCTGACCGAATGGTGTATTCTAATGGAATTTATAGTACAGAGATAGTATCATTAATGAGCTATTATGCTTATATTGTTTTAGGAATGGACTACGATACTTTTTCTCCTAAAGGAGGTACTAAGTACTATGAAAAAGCGTTGGAGATTGCCAATTATTCTGAGCAAAATGGACGTGCAGGATGGAGTGCCTTTGGTGATAAAAGAGATCGCTATTTTTTAGCGAGAGATTTTATGGATCCACAGTTCGAAAAATTTAGAGCATTTCTTTACACATATCACAGACAAGGTTTAGATATTTTTCAGGATAGCCCTGAAGAAGCAAGAGAAAATATACTGAATGGTCTCAATGACCTAAAGATTGTAAGAAAAAACATTCCTATATCAGTTACAATGGATGTTTTCTTTGCTGCAAAAGGAATAGAAATGGCTAATTTATTTGCTAAAGCACCGGCTGAACAAGCAGATCAAGCAGGCCGAATATTATTAGAATTAGATCCTACTCGAGCTAGTCAATATAAAAAATTATTAACCCCATAAATTAACTCACTTGAAACAAGTTTATCATTACTTACAAGCCTTAAGTATAGATGTAGCTTTAGGAGCTATTGCTTGTTCTATGTTTTTAGCTAAAGTAAATCAAGTTGAGGTACCACTTCCCGTATATTTTTCATTAGGAATTTCAGTTTGGGTGATCTACACCTTAGATCATCTTATTGATGCTTTCTCTATCCAACATAAAGCTCACACTTTTCGTCATGCTTTTCACCAAAAACATAAGAAAGTATTGAGTGCTTTTTGCTTCTTATTTATGGTTGTTGGATTAATTTCTACCATTGCATTTGTACCATTACAAGTTTTTTTTCACGGACTTGTTCTTTGTATCATTGTTGGCTCTTACTTACTTATATTAAACCTAAAATTCATCCCTTTTTCGACTTTTAAGGAAACTACCGTTGCATTAATATATACGCTCGGAGTGGCACTTCCTATTTATAGCTTGAGTGATGAATATAGACCTGCATTACATTTTTTTAGTTTTGGGTTATTTATTCTAGCTTCCATTAATTTATTAGAATTTTCTTTATTTGATATGGAGTCTGACAAAAAAGACAAGATGACTTCAGGGGCTCAAAAATTAGGATACACTGGCATAAATATTCGACTTATCATCTTATTTTCTATTTTTTTGGCAGGTACTATTGTTAGCTTTTTTTGGTTAACCGAAGATTATATTATTCCACAAATAATTTTCATTTTGATGGGTTTATCCCTTTTTATGATTTATATTAAGTCAGATTTCTTCTCAAAAGATGATTATTTTAGGATTTTAGGGGACTTTGTTTTCCTATATCCGTTGGTATACCTTATATAATGAACAAAGATCAATTCGACTATATTGCAAAATTTTACGACTTTTTAGCGGCTATTATTTTTGGAAAAGCCATTCAAGAAATTCAACTCGTTCATTTAGATAAAATAAAAAAGAATAGTCGAGTTTTAATCATTGGTGGAGGTTCTGGTAAAATTCTTAAGAAAATAGATGATTTAGGAGTTGTATCTGAAATTGTCTATATAGAGAAATCACCCAAAATGACTGCACTAGCTAAAAAAATTGAGTTAAAAACACCAATTAAGTTTGTCAACAAAAGCTATGAAACAGCCTTAGATTATGGAAAATTTGATGTTGTAATCACTAATTTTTTTGTGGACCTTCTAAATGAAAAACAGTTTCAATCTTTCATTCCTTTTGTATATTCTCTTCTCAATGAAGACGGAAAATGGATCGTAACTGATTTTAGAATTCATGAAAGGTTTCCATTACGGTCAATCCATAAACTGATACATCTTAGTATGATCTCTTTTTTTAAAATTGCTGTAAATCTTCAAAATACTAAACTCTTCAACTACCATACACTCATTCATGAAAGTAGATACTTTCAAGCTGAAAGAAGAAAATATGCCTATATCCATATGATGTTCAGTAGTATCTTCAAAAAAAGAAAAATGAAGAAAAAAGATTAATTTTTTTGAGTACAAACGACTACGTATTGCCTTTCTATAATAAAGTTCCTGTGAACTACTAGATTACTTATCTCTATTACTAATGAAAAAACAACACACAACATTTCAATATATTCTATTGTTATGTGTCTATTTACTATCTGGTAATTTGATGGCATAAAGTCCCAATTTCTTCATTATCGTATTAGATGATCAAGGATGGACCGGTTCTTCTGTTCCAATGTTGCCCCAAGACAACAATACAAAAAGTGACTTTTACCTCACTCCTGCTATTGAATCATTAGCCCAACAAGGTATGGTATTTTCTCAAGGATATGCTTCTGCTCCAAAATGTGCTCCTACTCGAGCTAGTTTATCAACAGGAAGATCTACGGCGAGAAATAGTTTTACAGGGACAGATAACAATATCGCTGAAGGATTTTCTATATATGAAGCTGAAACAAGTACTGAAATTAATCCTGATTGGACCACTTATGCTGAATGGTTAAAAAATACAGGATTATCGTACAGAACAGCTCATTTGGGAAAATGGCACTTAGGTCGAGGGACGGAAGCTAATCCTGATAATAACGGTTTTGATATAAGCAACGGTATTACTTCTAATAATAATGGAAATAATGATGGAGGAGTTGTCCAAGATGACCCTAAAATGATTTTTGACCTAACCAATAGATCCATTTCATTTATGCAGGAAGCAGTGAGAGATAATGTCCCTTTTGCACTACAGCTTTCTCATTATGCAGTGCATAATAATATAGAGGCAACTCAAAATTCTATAGATAAATATAATTCTCTTACTGCAGGTAATAGACACGATAATGTCGAATATGCCGCAATGACAGAAGATACAGATACTGGAATTCAACAATTACTAGATGCTATTTCTGACCTTGGCATTGAAGACAACACCTATATTTTCTTTGTTTCTGATAATGGCGGACAAATGAATTTCACAGATAATTCGCCTTTAAATTATGGAAAAACCTTCATTTTTGAAGGTGGAATTATGGTACCTTTTATTGTTAAAGGGCCTAATATTCCTCAAGGAACTTATAATGATAAACCTGTAGTTTTGTATGATGTGTTTCCAACTATTGCAGAATTATCAGGAAGTAATCTTTGTTTACCGTCAGATATCGATGGTGAAAGTTTTGCGAAAAGCCTTTTGAATGAAAATGATCCAAGAGAGAAACCCATCTATTTTCATTCACTTCATTATGATAATAATCCTAATAAGACACCTCGTTCAGCAATTGTTGATCATGAATATAAACTGATAGCAGAATATGAGACAGGTGAATTTTACTTGTTCAATCTTGATAATGATATCGGTGAATCGGTTAACTTGATCAACAATCAAACTGAAAAGGCTTATGAATTGTGGGTTTCACTTAGGAATCATCTTAAAGAAACAAACACCAATATGCCTACATTAAATGCCTCTCATTCTAGTTTTACAGGAACCAATAATGATTTTGATAATGACGGAATGGATGACTCTTGGGAAATAATAGAATTACTGTCTTATCATTTTGATGCTTCTGATGACCCAGATTACGATGGAAAATCTAATTTAGAAGAATTCCAACAAGGTACTGATCCTCTTTCTAGTAAAAATGAAGATGATAATAACCCTCCTGTAGTCTGTGATGACCAAGAGATCTTCCAAAATGAAACTACAAATGCGGTTTCTGAAACAATAGAAAATAATGTCAGAATTATTACTTCTAATAATATACCTGCTCATCGCTATGGCCCATTCCAAGGGAGAAATGATATAGAGGGACAAGATTTTAAGCATTATATGTGTTTGTATCCAGAATTAGGAGATGAAAGTACACCATTATATGTGGATCCTACTGACCCTGATTGTGGCAATCGAATCGTTTTTGGAATTTCAGATCAAGGTGTTGTCTTCTCACCTTTTGCTCGTCTTTATTTTACCAATCCCTCTACTCAAGAAGAGAATGTTTAATGGAATGAAGAAGCCGCATTTATCTTGAATATGGACGAAAATGGCGGGCATGTAGACGCTGTAAATCGTTACCATTATCATAATGTACCTTTACAATATTATACTGAAGATTTAAATATAGATGGATCTAAACATTCCCCGATTGTTGGATATGCAGCTGATGGCTTTCCAATTTATTACAAATACTTATTTAGTGATTCTTTAGACGAGACAAGTGGAATCCAAGCTTATAATAGTGGATATCAATTAAAGAGTGGTGGTCGCCCAGGTGATGGAATCACTGCACCAAATGGTGAATACGATGGTACATATGTTGAAGATTATGAATATATACAAGGACAATCAGCGTTAGATGAATGTGGAGGACGATTTGGTATTACTCCAGACTACCCTAATGGTACATATTATTATGTTATTACTGACAATTGGCCATACATTCCAAGATGTTTGAAAGGAAAAAATATTGATAATTCATTTAAACTTGGTGCAAGATGTCCAGAAAGTTCAGCTTCAGTGGATTGTAGTCCTACTGAAATTGATTGGGGAATAGACAAAGACGATGACGATATAGTAGCTTCTAATAATGATCAAGGCATTCAGCTTTTCGTTTTTCCAAACCCTGCACATCATGTATTAAATTTTAGAACTTCCAATCACCAATTTGAAGATTGGATTAATGAGATTTCGATATATGACACCAGTGGAAATATTGTTTATCAGTCCGATTTATTCAAAAGTCAAATAAACACAAGCAACTGGATTCGTGGCGTTTATTTCATTCAAATTACTACAAAAGTTGGTCAATTAACTAAAAAAATCATCATTCAGTAATGAAAAAATGGATCTTTCTACCCTTGTTCGTTTGGTCTTTGTTTTCTTTTAAAACATTACATATTGATCAGTTATCAGAGTTTTATATAACCAATAACGAAGATAAATTAAAGCTATCGATTACGATTGAAGCCCGAGAATTGAAGTCTTTGAGTAATAAAAATGAATGTAATTATGCATCTATGACTGCATTCTGTTTTACAAATTATATCAACTGTAATCTAGATATAATGATTAAAGGAGAAAAGCTTTCATTTGAACTAGAAGAAGCTCGATCAAGTAAAGGACATTATATTATTTATTTATCTTCTCATCAAAAAGTGGCTGATATTGAAAACATTTCAATTATAAATAATTGTTTTATCGAAGAAAAAAGAGAATTTAAAAATAGGATGATTATTGGAGTCGAAGGAATAACCAAATCTTATTTATTAAACTATAATAATCGAAATATAAATTTATCAATATAGAAAAAGAGCTGTAGCAAAACTACAGCTCTTTTTATATATCATAATCTATTTTTTCTATTCTACGGTTGTGTGATTTTCTTCTTCTTCTCCATCAAAACCACCTTCAAAAATAAAGATATCGCCTTCATAATGGAACCTTACATTTACTTTTTCACCAAGAGTTTCATCTTGATTCAGTTTCTGGATTTCAAAAATGGCATCTATCATAAATGTTCCATCTTCATTTTCTTCAATAATAAACTTCTCAATATTTAGATTCTCACTGTCTGGAGATTTTGCATAAATTGAAAACTCATTATTAATTTGAGCAAGGATACCAGCGAATTGAACACCGTAATCAGGAGCTGAAGCAGCATCATTTTCACTATCCCAAGCAACGTCATTACTGTAATCACCCGCTAAGTTTTCTGGGTTTCTAGCTGAAGTTGTTAAAGTTAAGAACATCATGTTCGATAAGAACGATTCACCTTCATATGTATCAATTTCATCTAAAACTGTTAAATCTTGTAAGAAAACAAAGTCATAGAATCTACCTGTTGTATCATTTTCGAATGCATCTTCGTTTCTTGCTGCAGCACCACGGATTTTAAATATTTCTTCACCATTTATACTTACATAACCTGATCCATTGTGAGGGTTTTGTCTATCCATATTTAAACCATCGATATTATCGATTAGATCTTCATAATTCACACGAACTAAATTTACAGTATCTGTATACGTCTCATTTTCCTCTGTAAAAGTCATAGAGAAACTTGCATTTTCTTCTGTAATAGACAATACATTTAACTCAAAAATTTCATCTTCAATTTTAACTTTAAGAACATCTTCAGAGTTATTTGTCCACTCCCATACACCGTTACCATCATTAGTTAATAACGAACCATCTTTTGTAAAGAATACAAAAAAGTCATCATCATCGCCTTCACCTTCTTCTTTCCAAGTATTTGCAAGGAAAGCTGTTCTTTCAGAATAAGTAGTATTATCTACTTCAACTGAAAAAGATATCGTTTCTGAAGGGTTATCTTCTTTGATTAATTCAATTTGAATTTCACCATCATTATTCAAGACTTTAATAGTACCATATCCTTCTAAATCAATGATTGTATCGGATTGTACTGTATAATCTCCCACAAATAGTAGGTCTTTTTCTTCTACTGTAATTCTAGCACTCGAACCTGAAGCAGAACCTTGGATAGTTGCGAGACCATCACTTGTAAAGGCCATACTTGAGATGTTTCCAGATGAACTAACATTCCATGTTGCATCAAAATGTTCATTTTCTTCCAATGTCACTACATTGTTTGCAGATGGATTAACACCATCATCATCATTTGAACATGAGAAAAATGTTAGAGAGAATAGTGATAAAAGGGCTAGGTTATGTATAAACTTCATAGCAATAATTAATTAGGGTAATTTCTATCTTGCTATACGCTAACATTATACAATGTTTTCAAATTATTAGATTAATACAATAAATTTCTTCACATAAGACAATGAAAAAGGTGAATAGCATCTATTTTATACTATTCACCTTATGTAATTAACTGAATTACCTATAACCAATTAACACCTTTCTTCAATAAAGCTAAAGTTTCTTCTTCTTTAGATCCTTCTTTAGGTTGGTAATCGTATTCCCAATTCGCTTGTGGAGGTAAACTCATCAAAATAGATTCTGTTCTGCCATTACTTTCAAGACCAAACTTAGTACCTCTATCCCAAACTAAATTAAACTCAGCATAACGACCTCTTCTTAATCGTTGCCAATCCAATTCTGCTTTTCCATAAGGTAGATCTTTGAACAATTCTACTTGTTCTTTGTAAGCAGGAATAAATGATTCTCCTACATCCTGTACAAAGTGCCACAACTGATCAGGGTTTAAACCTTCCGTTTCAGGTTTTAAACGATCAAAGAAAATACCTCCAATCCCTCGTGTTTCATCTCTATGAGGAATAAAGAAATAGTTATCCGCCCATTCCTTGAAACGGTCATAATATCCCATCTTCGTATTTTCACAAGCTTCCATTAAATGTTGATGGAAAGCAGAAGCAGCATCTTTATTAATATAATGTGGTGTCAAATCAATACCACCTCCATACCAATATTCTCCACTTGATAATTCAAAGTAGCGAACATTCATATGTATAATAGGAACCATTGGACTTTTAGGATGTAAAACAATAGAAACACCTGTTGCTTTAAAAGAGGCTGTTTCATCAACTTTTAAAGCTTTTGCCATTTGAGGAGATAAGTCCCCTTCAACAAGAGAAAAATTAACACCACCTTTTTCAATAATATTTCCACCTTTGATGACACGAGTTCTTCCTCCCCCACCTCCAGGTCTTTCCCAAAGGTCTTCTTGAAATTTTGCTTTTCCATCAATAATTTCAAGATCTCTACATATATCATTTTGTAAACCTTTGAACCAGGCTACAATTTCACTACTCTTTATCTGATTCATCTTTTTTCTTTTTTTCTTCCTTTTTCAATTGTCTGAGGTGTCTCCTATAATGCTTTGGACGTTTTGTTTTTTCCTGTTTACCATCTTTAGAAGTGATTTCCTTAAAGGAATCAAAACTTTTGGTATGCATAACACTTGCCCCAGTCAATGAAGTATTATCCTGATTTGCAGTTGTATAATATACATCCTGACGATATTTCTGGTAGAACTTCGCTCTTAGTGCTCCATCCTGAGAAATAACTACTTCTACTGTCCAATCACCAAGTACAGATGCGGCAGTCGTTTGATTTTGGTTATCTGTAAAGCCTCCATCACGGGTGACTCGTACTTTTCCTTGAGCAAAAGTATATGATAACCTCATTTGTAAATTTTGTAAGGCTTCTCGATCCAAACCACTCATATCCAAATCAATCTCAAAGTTATCATCTACTTGCGATAAAATATAACTTAATTGATTTGTTAACAATTCACTCACACTACTTGACGCTGTTTGCCCAAATCCTCCGTAAGAATCACTTGACAATAATTGACGCATTACAATTAGGCCAAAAACTTGACGATTCAATTCTTGTTCATCTCTATGAATTCTTTCTTCAAAAGCAGCCACATAACTTTCCAAAGATATTGGACCTGACTCTGTGACTACAGTGGCAGGATAATCATGTATATCAATATCAAAAGATAGCAATGGATTGGACAAATCACCTTTAATGATCAAATCTACATCTGTAGGATATCTTTTAACAATCTCAGGTGCATTCCTCACTGTACTATCTTGAAGGTCAATTAAAGGTAGTAAACTTACGCGTTGCTCATACTTGGCTACAATATTCATTTGTGCTTCATATGGGTCTCCATTCCAGGAAAGTGTAGAACCTTTATCGATGACAAATTTCTTATCTACTAAATTGAATTCCGCAACTTTCATGGTGAAGTTATAGGCACCTTTTACAATCTCGACATTACCGAACATTTCAAAATCTCTATTTTTATCAATGTTCATCTGTAATTTTCCAAGACCATTTCCTCGAATAATATCACCTGTTTTCTTATCAAAAATCATTTCGCAATAAGCGTCAGGAGTGATCTCTAAATTCATCTTTAATTGGAAATTTGCTTGATCTTCTTCTGCTTGTGAATTGCTATCTATATCTTCACTATTATTGAATAAAACTGTATCCTTTTGAACATAAACAATGTAAGGATCAGTTTCTGTGTAATCTATTGCATTTAGAGGAATATAAATTTTAGTACGTTTATTCGTTTTTGCGTTAACATCAATAATAATATCATCGAAAGGACCAGTTACTGATACATCACCAGTACCAAAGGCTGCTCCATAAAAAAGATCATTCCCTTTTTCCTGTTTTTTCATGATAAAGAAATCGTCAAAATTCACATCTAAGCCGACGGTCATATTTTCAAATCCTTCATCAAAATTAATTCCTCCTTTTAAGTACGCATAATGACCATACTCATCCACAACTCTTACATTTTCTGAATAGATTTTATTAGGGCGAATTAATACTTTAGGTACAGATTTATCCTCACCAAACTTATAATCAACATTTAAGTATTCTAATCGAATTAAACCTTCCTTGGCAAATACACTACCCCACAGTTTTGGTTTATCCAAATTACCAGATATTTTCACCCAACCCGTGGAATAACCTTCAAGTTTTTCAACTACTTCATCAATATAAGGTTGGAAGATACCTAACGGAAGGTCATTTACCTCCAATTTCATATCAAGTTGATTTGCTGTTCTTTGCGAATAATATTCTCCTGATAAATGAAATCTTTTTGATAATGAATCAATAATTTGAAAATTCAACGATAGTTTATCTTTTGTCCATTCAGACTCACCTTGAACATCTCCAAGGAAATACTTATCTACTTTTAACGAATCAATATCTAGATGTCCATATACTCTAGGCTGCATAAAAACATTTTCAATATATAAATCCAAAGAATCTACTTCTCCTTCAATTGTTTGTTCAGAATATTTTTTAAAATATGAAAGATCAAGATTATTTGCTTTCATATGTAATGGTTCATCGACATCTTTCTTTACCCATCCGTTTAAAAATACAAACTCGTCTTTATTTTTTAGATTGAAATTTTCAAATTGAACTCCATCAGAATAAACGATGATTTTCGAAGGATTTTCATTAACGGTTGACCAAGTTTCTTTTTCCCAATAAATGGAAGATTGAGGTAATCGGAAGGTTAAACTATCTTTTTCGATTAGTATATCTCCTTTTAGATTTAGTGCCAAGTCATAATTATACACATCCAATCCTGTCTCAAAAATAAGATGATCATCAACTGTAAAGGCATTAAAATTAAAATCTTTAGATAAGAATCCATTTATATCTTGTGCCTTAGACTCCATCCTTAAAGAGGTATTATAATCACTTGAGTACCCTTCTTTTTCAGCAAAATAATTAATATAATTTGAATCTAAAGAAACTCCATAAAAGCTTACTTGATCACTATAAAGTTTAGAATGTACAGAAAGTTTTTCACCAAAATCAGCTTCTAAAATTACTCTCGAATTATTCGCTACCTGAATACTATCTGTAAAAATTGATAATACGTCATTTACATTGATAATTTTCAATTCTGCATCAATTGAATAATTCTTTTCACGTTCCTCTTCTTTTCTGATTTTCTTTTGGGTGTAATATTTATTTTGTTCAACGGTATCCGCAAAAATTGACAGGTAACTTTCATCGATAACATCTGCAATGTCATTACTCAAAGTAGGGATATCAAAATAACCAGCAAGATTAAAGTTTAAGAAATCTGATTCTACATTAATCAAACGTAAACCGCTCGGCATAATATTCGTAATGGCTACTAGTTTTTCGATGTCTAGTTCTTTCGTTTTGTTGAAAACTTTTGAGTCATAAAATGACAAACCTCCTGAAATGCCGTTATCAATCACTTTATCAAATGAAGCCTCCATTTTACTATAAACACCTATATGCTTTTCTGATAAATTTAGTTCTCTGAAACTAGGAACATCGATACCAGATTGAAAACTAAATGTACTATCATTAAAATCTAAAAGTCCTTTTAAGTAAAATTTCAAATTGGGGTCATTAACGACAAGTTCTCCATTAAAATAGCCTTCGCGCATGTAAGTGCTATCGAGATAGATATTAGTATAATTGTACTCTTTAAAGCCAAATTTATCTATTGAAGCGTTTACATTTAATTCTAGTTCATGTACAGAAAACCCTTTACCATCGATATCTCCTTCAAAATCCAACTCACCTAAAATTGGATAATCAAATACTTTTCCTAGATCTAAACTATCTGTTTTAAGATAACCTTTATATGTTTCCTTAGGAATAGATACTGCTAAATTTGGCGTAATTATACCATAATCAGAGTTCAGCATTCCATCCAATTCGAAATCATCTAAAGTTCCTTGAAAAGTACCTTCCAATGCTGTTGCTCCAAACATTTCTACATACTCGCCAATGAAATCAGGTACATACGGAATAAGATCTTCTGTAAAATAATAGGAATCATAGAAAGTCAAATCCATCACTGTTCGTTCCTCATCAATTACTTTATCAAATTCAAAATCGCCTCTTAACGTACTACCACTACCGAATCTTAAATCAGCATCTGTAACCATAAATTTATTTACAGTACCCTCTAGGTTAAAATCTCCTACAACATAATCGTGAAGAGAATCAAAATAAGTGAAAAAGTTAGCTAAATCATCTGTATGCAATGTTGATTTTTTAAGATCTGCATACATGTCAACACAATAGTAGAAATCGTTGAAGTCAGAATAATCATCATATGAAAAATCTATTATTCCTTTCAATGAACTAGATCCAATGTCACCATCGAGATTTGAAATTGTAAGTCCAGTACTTGAAATTCCTAAATAACCATCAAGATTTCGGATTTTCATCTGGGTTCTTCTCTCAATACCACTCAACCCTTTTATATTCATGGCAATAGTATCTCTTACAATCTTTAGATCAGTAACATCAGCATTAAGGCCTGAAAACTCCATATCAGTGACATCAAATTTTCCAGGTTCTCTATGTTCTACATCTTTTTTGAATAATATATATTTAGCATTACGGAGATTTACTTTTTCAAAAACTAGATGTATATCTCCTGGCTCCTTGTAATCAAATCTTCCCTCTCCACTTGGATCCCCTGCCATATAACGAATCCATTTCGTCATATTATTCATAGAATCTAAGCGATCATCCATGATCATTTCTACATGAACATCTTTTAAGGTAGTTTCTTCTATATGAATGTATTCATCTTGATTGTATAACAATTTTATGAAAGAAAAATCAAGAATTACGGTTTGCACTTCAATCAATGGAACCCCTTCAAGATCCATAATTTTCACATCATTCAATCGCCATTTATCAAACCAATCTAACTTGACAGAGGCTATGCTTGTCGGGTGGGAAGTTTTTTGCGTTACAACGGTCGTAATTTGATGAATTAATGTAGTTTGTACTAATGGTATCTGAGAAATACTTAGCACAATAAGCCAAAGAAATAATAAAAGAGTAGCTCCTCTAAAAAGCCAAACACGAAACAACCTAAGCCACTTTTTCCAACTGAAAAGTGTTCTAAGTCTAGTCCATCTGTTATTCTCTTTATTGTTCTTTGTTTTACTCAATCTGTAAACTACCTAGTGCATCTCTTTTGAACCCTCAAAAATAATAGATTTACAGTTATTATTTTAATAAAAAAGGCTACTTCAATAGAAAAGTAGCCTTTCAATCCATGAAAATTTAAAATTTATATAGATTGGTCGATTATGCTTTGAATTTTCTCCCAAGAAACAATTTTAAAGTTTTGCGAAACTAATGTATCAGTATCAAAATTAAATCCATCTTGTACTACTAAAATCCCTTTAGGATACTTCTCTCCAAGAGGTTGATTTAATACTTCTAAACCATCAGTTTCTTCAACTCCATCTACTACCCCATCTACAATTTTAAAGCTTGTGAGATATTCATCATTTTCCAATGAAAATAATGCATAGGAGAAATTACCTTGACTAGAAGCGATAAGATATCCTGTATCAATACCTGTTTTATATAAACCTATACCTTCAATATCAGCGACCAATGCTTTATTATTTTTTATTGAAGTACTAGCGATAAAAGATAAATTAGAGGCTTTATCCAATAGGTCGACTTTCCAAATCCCTACTGCTTCTTCACCTAAATACAAAATGCCTGTTTGATCATCAACAACCATTCCTTCGGGTTGAGAAGCCACTTTAAAAGATCTTTCTAAAATAAACTCAGATTTTACTTCTAATACATCAGGTAAAGAGTAAATATGGATATTCCCATTTTTATTATTGATGACAAAGTATGGTTTTGATTCAATTTGGAACATACAATACCCATAAACATCATCCAATTTTGTTTTATTATTGAATTTAATTTCCTGTAAGTGACCAAGAGAGTCTAAAAGAAAAAGATCAATACTAGAATTTGTTTTATTACTAGCAGAAACAAGGACTACATTTAATTCATTTATCAATATGTTCCCTCTTAAGTCAACATTATTTACTTTTCCTACTGGAACAAAATCAAGTTTTTCTCCATCTAAATTATAAGAGTACAAACCATTTTTCTTATCAGTACCAATGATAATTGAAGCAGTAGGGTTCTTTGAATTATACCATATTGCAGGATCATCAGCAGCATCTTCATTTTTTAATGCTTTGACAGGTAATGTTTCCGCATCTGCAGTTACTGCTGCTGTAATATTTGCTTGCATTTCATAAGCCATTCTCATGGCAGAATCATGTTCACGTGGATCTTTATATTTTTTTTGAGTAGACTCACAGCTAAAGAACAAGATGTGTAGTAATAAAAAAATTCCGAATAATTTTGCTGTTATTTTCATAGTTTTAATTAATTATTTTCTCCACAAACTTAAATGTATTTCAACCAGAAAAAACAGCTTTCGTAACACTTAAAAAATAATTCACATAAGGTTTACACTGACGCTATGATAAGATGATCCATGTCAATATCATGTTCTTCTACAGGTAACTTATGGTACATCTGGAAGCCATACCCAACTCCTATTTTTTGGGAATCGGGGTATTTACTTAAAAAGGTGTCATAGTATCCACCTCCATACCCCATTCTTTCATTTATCTGTGAAAAGGCTACTCCTGGCACAAGAACATAATCAATCTCTCCCTCATATTCAATTTCTTCTTTAGGAATTAAAGTCCCAAACTTTCCTTCAACTAAATCTTCAATATTTTCTAAAACAAGGTGTTTTAATTGTCTATTAGGCAATGCTTTAGGTACAATAACTTTCCAACCTAATTTTATAGCTTGTGATATAATTTTTAATGTGGAGGCTTCGTTGTTAATAGGTATATAAGTATGCAAAACAGCAGCTTTCTGAGAAGTTATTTCCCAAAAAGCTGCTGTAATATATTCTTCTGCTATCTCACATTGTTCTTGTGATAAAGCATTCCTTTTTTGTATAATTTCCTTTCGTAACTCTTGTTTCTGCTTATGCATTGGCTTTGACTAAGGCATTTTCATCTACCTTATTTTTATTGATCTCATGATTTGTTCTAGCTGTAAATCTAAAGAACAATAACGTAGCAGACAATGTTAAACCTGTTGTTAAACCAATCCAAACACCTAAGAAGCTCCAATCAGTGTATTCTGTTAAATAATATCCTAAAGGAAGTGAAACAACCCAGTACGAAATAAAACAAATAACAGTTGGAATTTTTACGTCTGTAATTCCTCTTAAAGCTCCTGTCATAATCACCTGAGCACCATCTGAAAGTTGGAATAATGCTGCAAAGAACAACATTTGAGAAGCAAACATAATAACATCCTGATCTTTCGTAAATAAAGAAGGAAGGAATATATTGAATAACAAGAATGTCGTTGCTGAAATCGTCATGGCCAACATCGCAAATTGCATCCCTGTAAAACCTGCTTTTTTTGCTTCAGCCCAATTTCCTTCACCAAAGAAGTTAGCTACCCTAACTGAAACAGCTGATGCTACTCCACTTACCATCATAAATGTCAATGAAATCATACTCATTACAATCTGATGAGCTGCCATAGGTTGCGTACCCACTGTACCTACAATCATAGATCCAACGGCAAATGCTCCTACTTCCATTAGAGCTTGTAGACCAATCGGTAAACTTATTTTTAATTGCTGAAGGATTTTCTCTCCATGAATTTTAGCTTCTTTCATATTATGTAAATATTTATGGAAATGACTTCCTTTTATTACATATATGAACATACCAATACCCATAACTACTCTAGATATCATAGTACCAATACCTGCACCTAATAACCCAAGTTCTGGAGCACCAAATTTACCGTAAATCAATACATAATTGATCACAAAGTTGATTATATTGGCAGTTAATGTAAAGTACATAGCTACCTTTGTCCTCTTTACTCCCTCTGCGAATTGTTTTGCCGTAAAGAAGGCCATTAATGGAATTAATGAGAATGTATTGATTAATAGGTAGGGTTTTGCAGCCATGACTACCTCATCCGTTTGCCCCATGTACCCTAATACACTAGACAATGAATATAATACAGTTACCAAAAACACAGTAAACAAAGCGTTTAATACCATACTATGTTTGAATAGACTTCCCATTTCATCAAAATCTCTTTTACCATATGCTTTGCCCACTAAAGGAGTTACACCAATGGCAAAACCAATCCCAAAAACAAGGAAGATCGCAAAAAGACTGTTTGCAAAGCCAGCTGCTGCTAAGTCCACAGTGTCATAATGCCCTACCATTACATTATCAATAATGTTTGTAAGGTTTTGACCCGCTTGAGAAATAACTACAGGCGTTGCAATTCTAATTGTGTCTTTGTAATGTGATTTGTAAGATTCTAATAAGTTTCTCATTTAACAGATTTTTCTATTCGAAAAGATCATCTACAACAGTAATCTTATAGAATACAGTATAGTGTTATGATCTCAGTGATTAAATTAGGCGAAATAAGGTAATGTAAGTTTTCTAGATGGAATGCTATGTATTTTTACAACCTAATATCCTAAACGGTAAAAGTTGCGCAAACATACATCTTGATTTTCAATTATTTAATACTTTTCGCTTCAGATTAACCATTATTATAAGAGTTTACATATAATAACCTTAAAAGATAACTAACTAATAACCAGTATATTTTAAATTATATAATTAGAATTGATAAAAAAATAAGATGAAGGTCAACTTTTCAGATTTTATTACTTTATAACTTAGCGTTATATTTAGTATCTCTTTAAATTACTATAGTTACGATTACGTTATGATTGATTTTTCTACCTCTTTCTGGGATGAAAAGTATTTATTAATAGACAGCCGTCAATTATCAGCTCCTACTGAAACAATCTTTTTTGCTCTAAAAGGAATGAAGAGAGATGGTCAAACTTTTATTTCTGAATTATATGAAAAAGGAGTTAGAAAATTCGTAGTCACTAGTGATTTTGATACTGCTTATCTTTACAAAGATGCCACTTTTATATATGTCAATAATACTTTGCAAACTTTGCAAGACTTGACCAAATGGCATAGAGAAAAGTTTGAAAACTTACCAGTAATTGGCATAACGGGGTCTAATGCAAAGACAATTGTAAAAGAGTGGTTATACGATTTACTTGAATTAGATTATAACGTAGTTAAAAGTCCAAAAAGCTATAACTCACAGATCGGTGTTCCATTATCGGTATGGCAGATCAATGATAAACATGATTTAGGCATATTCGAAGCAGGTATTTCTCAACCAAATGAAATGACTAACCTCGAAAAAATCATACAGCCTAACATTGGTTTATTTACAAATATCGGTACTGCACATGACAAGAATTTTGATAGCACAAATCAAAAAATTGAAGAGAAATTACAACTTTTCAAAAATTGTGAAGTCGTTATTTATTGTAAAGATCATGAATTGATCGATGAAAAATTTGATGAAACAGAAAACACGACTTTTACATGGGGAGAACACCCTAATGCTAACTTAAAAGTTGTCAAATTGGAGAATGGAGAAGTTATCGTCAATTATGATGGGGAAACTTTCACTTTACAAATTCCTTTTACAGATGATGCTTCTTTTGAAAATGCAATGCATTGTGTGGCAATGCTTGTCTGTTTAGAATATCCTTTTGATGTGATTAATCAACGTATTAATTCCTTAAAAAGGCTTCCAATGCGTCTTGAACGAAAAGATGGTATCAATAATACAGTCTTAATCAATGACTTTTACAACAATGATTTAGGTGGATTACAAATTGCATTAGCTTTCTTATCTCAAAATCAAGAAAACTTACCACGTACATTAATCCTTTCAGATCTTTTACAAAGTAATAATAATAAAGAAGCCCTGTATCAAAGAGTTTCTCAATTATGTATTGAATATAAGATTGAAAAACTTGTAGGTGTAGGTTCACAATTAGAAGAATACAAACACCTTTTTGAGTTACCTAAAGTCTTCTTTTATAAAGACACAAATGCATTACGTACATCTATCAAAAATCAAAGTATCCAATTCAATAGAGAATTAATTTTATTAAAAGGTGCTAGACAATTTGAATTTGAAAAAATATCAACACTTTTACAACGAAAAATTCATAGTACTCAACTAGAATTAAATCTAGATGCCGTCGTACATAATTTAATGTATTACCGATCTCTTCTTCAACCAACTACAAAAGTAATGGTTATGGTGAAGGCACTAGGTTATGGAAGTGGCAAAAGTGAACTTGCTAATATCTTACAATATCATTTGGTAGATTATTTAGGTGTTGCATTTGCAGATGAGGGAGTTGAACTTCGAGAAAATGGAATTCGTACTCCAATTATGGTATTAACACCATCGCCTGATGCTTTCGAGATGATGCGCTTTCATCAATTAGAACCTGAGATTTATAGCTTAGAAATGCTTGACGCATTGGAAAAGTATCTAATGGAAGAACAAAGTGACTTACCTTTTACAATTCAAATTAATTTTGATACGGGAATGCATCGTCTTGGTTTTTCAAAAGATGAATTACCTCTTTTGCTTCAAAAGTTAGAGAACTTAGGTGATAAAGTAATTGTTTCCGGAGCTTTTACTCATTTAGCAGGAGCTGATGAAGCCATACATCAAGAATATAGTCAAAATCAAATCACTGAATTTAAAGCTATGACTAAATCTTTGGAAGATAGCTTAGGATATACTGTCATAAAGCATTGTCTAAATTCTGCTGGAATTGTACGTTACCCTGAAGCACAAATGGATATGGTAAGGTTAGGTATTGGATTACATGGTGTGGAAGTGAATCAACTAAAACAGGAAGATCTTCAGGCTGTAGCTTCTTTAAAGACCGTCATTGCTCAGATTAAAGAAATGAAGGTGGGTGAAACTGTTGGTTATAGTCGTAAGGGAAAAGTAGAGAAAAATAAAAGAATTGCCACAATTGGCATTGGCTATGCAGATGGTTTTGATAGAAGATTTAGTAATGGTGTAGGAAAAGTAGTCATTAATGGTCAGCTAGCTCCGGTTATTGGCAACGTTTGTATGGATATGACAATGGTAGACATTTCAGATATCCCAGCCAAAGTTGGTGACGAAGTTGTCATCTTTGGTAAAGATAGATCCATATCTACCATTGCAAATGAAATAGGAACAATTCCCTATGAAATCTTAACTTCCATAAGCTCTCGTGTAAAGAGAGTCTATTATATGGAAGGTTAATTATCTAAATCTTCTACCTCTAATCTCACCTTCAGTGTACTGATATTCTGCATTTACCTGTGGTAAGAATGAGTTATATCTAATGATAATTGAGTCAGCAGTTTGTAATAAATGATATTCAATACCATTATCTTCAAATACTTCCATGCCGACTACTGAGAAATCATCATTATCAATATAAACACTTTGTTCCTCTATTCTGTAAAGAGAAGTATCCGCATTTAATCTATTTAAAGCTGAAGCAGTAAGGTACCATTGACTACCATATTCAGGTTGTACCTCTACAGATGCGGTACTGTTTGCTGAACTTGTCTGTAAAGTCAAATACCCTTGAAATGTTGCTTCTCTTGCAACAGGTGTTCCAGGTCTTGTATAATATTTTACAGTTGAAGAATATAGAAAATTACTATTTTCAGGTACCTCAATATCAGAATTATCCAACTCAGTACCACAACTTAGAACAAGAAGTCCTAAAACTATATATATTAATCTCTTCATCATCTTATTATCCTCCGAATTTTAATCCTAATACTAATTGTACATTTTGATTGTAGTAATTATCCTCATCAAAGGTAATATCAATTAATCCTCTTGAATAGCGCCACTCTATATACATAACTTTATAAGCAGCACCAATACCAGCAGTCACACCAAAATCTCCTCCTCTATAAAGATCTTTCACATCGTAATAATCACCATAGATACCGCCATCTCTTCTGTGGGCTCCGGCTAGAGTAGCTCCGTAAATACCACCCTTAACATATATATTATCATTTAAATAATAGTTTAATGTTAAAGGGAATATGAAATAATTCAACGCATCTACGTAAGATTCTTTTTCTTCAGAGTAACCTAACTCATGATAATAGCCACTAAAATCAGTTCTTTTACCTAAAGAATTAAAAATGGTATTGAACTCTACAGAAGTTTTATTCGATAAGAAAAAGTTAAATCGCAATCCTATAAAAAAGGATGTTCTAGCTCGATCTCTTATCGTTTGGTATTGTGCATTAGGAATTAACTGAGGAGAATTTCCTACAGGTATACTCCAAGATGGTCCCATAAAGAAGCCGAAATCCATTCCACTTCTTTGTTTACTCTTTATCACATAAGTATCTTTTTGAGCTCTTTCTAAGGAATCTTGATTTTGGTATTCCTGAGAAAAACTGGTATTTATACCAAATACTAATGTAATGATACCACTTAAAATAAATTTAATAAGGTAGTTTTTACGCATAATTATTATTTAATATTCTTTTCTCTAAAACGTTTTTTCATATATTTAGAGAATCTTATTAGAACTAAACATTTCGTTCCTAACTAATACAATATTACAAATTATATATTTAAATAATTTGATTAGTTAATAACGAAAAAAAGAAATTTTAACGCCAAAATTTAACACAACACAATGCTTAATATCACAATTAATGACAATGTATTTACTATTCTTAAAGACAAACAATCTGTTGTTATTGACAATAAAAATGTAAAAATTGAAAGAAAAGAGACACATCCTGGAGTTTACAGTGTCGTCAAAGATGGACAACGATTTGATATTGAAATTATTAGAAGCGATAAGTCATACAAGAATGTTGAATTGAAAATAAATGGCAAGAGAGTTTCAATGGAAGCAAAAACAAAGTTAGATCAGCTTCTAGACCAATTAGGTATGAACTCTGCTTCTGCAAGCCAAGAGAACTTGATCAAAGCACCTATGCCAGGTAAAGTACTTGAGATACTTTGTAAAGAAGGTGATGAGGTAAATGAAAATGACAACCTAATAATCTTGGAAGCCATGAAAATGGAAAATATCCTGAAAGCACCTTTAGGAGGAAAAATTGTGAAAATTGATGCAATTGAAGGGAATTCAGTAGATAAAGGGCATATACTGATTGAAATAGATAATGGTTAATTCAATATAAGAAAAAAGCCTTCTTACATTTTGAAATTGTAAGAAGGCTTTTTTTATTTTTTAAAGAACCTATCGGTTTTATTATCATAGTTTACAAAGTAATATTTCCCTCCAGCTAAGACTTCACAATTTACATCTTTTGAATTTCCAGAGATGATTACTTTTCCATATTGATCTAATATCTCATATTTAACAGGTCTTGTAAATGAAAGTGTTTTTGATACTCTATTAGGATAAAATTTCACCTTTTCAGAAGATGAACTATGTTTTATCACACTTGAATTATATATCTTTCCAGTTACCTCTAAATATTTCACCTTATATTGATTTAGACCTGAGTGGTGTAAAACTTTATAAAAGTATTGATTTTTCTTAGGATCTGATTTTCCTTGAATAATTGTTTCTTCAATCCAAGAATTGTGTTCCATTCTCATAACCACAAAATTCCCTTCAGCTGCTTCGCCAGAAGTAATCCATTCAAGACCTTCTTCAGTCACATCTAATTCAACAAATTGAAAGTGTCCTTTGTCACGAATGGCATTTGGATTTAAAATACGAGGAACACATTCATTTGAATGAAAAAGAATTACATTTATTTGATCTCCTTTCTTAAGATGTGACATATCAATTTCAAAAGCACTCGCTTTCGGTAAGTTTTGCATTTGACTCTGATTTATCATCACCTTCTCTACACAAAAACCTCCACTTGAAAGCATAGGATTTTCCACATAAAGGTTTGTTCCTTTATATACTCCAGAAATGATCATTTCACCATCTTGTGCTAAACCAGTAAAGGATATTGTTAGCAAAACAAATAGTTTAATTAGTCGCAATGGTTTAAAAATATTCTCCTGTTTCATTTATGAATGGATAATTAAAGTAATTAGTCAGTAATTTAGTTATTCTTTAAAATAATAATAAAATAGTGATAATTGAAGATATCTCCTATTTAACAATATTAGTTAATTAATAACATAATATAAGTACGAAAAGCATTAAATTTTAGGATCAACTTCAATTTCTAATCAATTTCCCCATTTTTTTACAATATAATGTCTCTTAATGTCAATTTCTTAACGTAGAAATCTAAATGTCATTGTTTAACTTTACGGCTGGTTTAAAAGCACCAAATAAATTCGACGAATTATAGATTATGGGATTAACATTTGAAATAAAGCACAAAGATCCACAGACAAAGGCACGTGCAGGAAAAATTAAGACAGATCATGGTGAAATTTTGACACCTATCTTTATGCCTGTAGGTACAGCCGGAACTGTGAAAGCAGTGCACCAAAGAGAATTAAAGGAAGATATCAATGCTGAAATTATCCTTGGTAACACCTATCACCTTTATCTAAGACCTGGTACTGAGATTTTAGAAAAGGCAGGAGGTTTACATAAATTCAATGGTTGGGATCGTCCAATTCTAACAGACTCTGGTGGATACCAAGTTTTTTCATTGGCAAATAATCGTAAGATCAAAGAAGAAGGTGTAACTTTTAGATCACATATTGATGGCTCTAAACATCTTTTCACTCCAGAGAAAGTAATGGATATTGAACGTTCGATTGGAGCTGATATTATTATGGCTTTTGACGAATGTCCTCCTTACCCTTCAGATTATACTTATGCTAAAAATTCTATGCATATGACCCACCGTTGGTTACAGCGTTGTGTAGATAGATTAGCTGAAACAGAGCCATTATACGGATATCATCAAGCTCTTTTTCCAATTGTTCAGGGTAGTACTTATAAAGATTTAAGAACTGAATCTGCTGAAACTATTGCAAGCTATGAAAGAGAAGGAAATGCAATTGGAGGTCTTTCTGTTGGTGAACCTGCAGAAATGATGTATGAATTCACTGAATTATGCTGTGATATTCTTCCTGAAGACAAACCTAGATATTTAATGGGTGTAGGTACTCCAGCAAATATTTTAGAAAATATTGCATTAGGTGTTGATATGTTTGATTGTGTTATGCCAACAAGACAAGCTCGACACGGTCATGTATTTACTACTCAAGGTATCATGAACCTTAAGAATAAGAAATGGGAAGATGATTATACTCCATTAGATGCTGAACTTGGTGGCTATGTGAGTACTTTCTATTCAAAAGCTTATCTAAGACATATGTTTAAAGCCAATGAAGCTTTAGCTGGAATGGTTGCAAGTGTTCATAACCTTACTTTCTACCTTTGGTTAGTGAGAGAAGCACGTCAACATATTATTGACGGAGACTTTAGAGAATGGAAAAACTCTATTACTCCACGTTTAATGCAACGTTTATAATAGACCTATTCTTATTGGATATTGACTTTTTACCATAAACCTATCCAATAATGATAATAATGACAGGCAATTGATTTAAATTAGTTTATAATTATTTTTTCTATGCGTTATATAGTATTAATTATAAATCTGATTTTATTCTCAATTGCCTGTCAACCTTATAAAGAAGTGGTAATTGATCCTTTTGCCCCAAAGTTTGTCACTTATGATCAAACGAGAATGTTCTTCAAAAATGTAAGAGCGTCTTATTATATACCTCAAAAAGTTCCTCAATCTGACCAATCTGAAGATCTTGAAATATTACTTTATGAAAAAGCTGTTCAAGATTCAACGAAAGCTATCTTACAATTGTATATTGTTACCAACCACAAAAATGACAATGCCTATATCATGATTGCACCCAATCAATTCTTTGAGGGGTATCAACATTTTAAAATTTTCTGGAAGGATCCAAACAGTCAACTTCATGATGAAATAAGATATACACAAGGTGGAATGGCTGACCAATTTCTTGTCACAACTCAAATCTATAATCTATTAAACAAGGGCGACATTAGCTTTGAAATAGAAATTGGAAATAAAAGAGTACCATTTCTTGAAACTGTTGAAGAAAGAAATGCATTCAGAATCACTATGATAGACTTCTACAGACTAGTTACACTACTATAGCCATATCACAATTGTTAACATATAAATATTGACAAGCATCTATTATTATCGTTACTTGCATAAATTTTACACTTTAGTATTTAACCATAAATATAGCTCATGTCTCAAATTACATACGGGAGAACATTAGATGAAGAAAAAGATGCAATGGGCGCTGCAATTGCCTCATTTCAAGACAGTAAGGATGACGATTTATGTGTAAAAGTTTATTCTGATTTCAGTGAACCAGATGACATACCTGTTCCTCTTTTATTCAGAGAAGAGAAAGATATGCCTGAAATTGAGGTATTAGCTTTGGATCATTGCAAAGGTAAAATTTTAGATGTAGGTGCAGGCGCTGGTTCTCATGCACTCGCACTCCAAAAAAGAGGAAAAGATGTTACTGCCATGGACATTTCTTCTTTAGCTGTAGAAACCATGAAAGCTAGAGGAGTGAATAAAGTTATTGCAGGTAATATATACAACTATGATGGTCCAAAATTCGATACATTATTAATGTTAATGAATGGAATTGGACTAGTGGGAACTTTAGAAGGACTTGCAGAGTTCTTAGTGAAGGCAAAAGAATTTATCACCAAAGATGGTCAATTGATTTTCGACTCATCAGATATCATCCACCTTTTCCAAGATGATGATGGATCTTACCTAATTGATCTAACAGGAGATTATTATGGTCAAATTCAATATTGGATGGAATTTGGTGAAATAAAAGGCGATAAGTTTGATTGGCTGTATGTTAGTTACCCTGTATTAGAGGAGTATGCTGCCATTGCAGGTTTTAAAGTAGAATTAATCTACGTTGGTGAATTGAATCATTATCTTGTTTCATTATCATTAAATAATGATTAAATAACGCACCTAGAGTTGGAATACTAGTATAAACAACTCATTTTCAAAAGAATATTAACCAACTAATATATTTTCATAAATTTTCAATTTAACTATTTTATATGATAGAATTAACAAGAGCACAGGCATCGAGAGCAGCAATCGAAAGAATGTACGTAGTCATGAGACATTTATTCATCAGAGGTTATTATAAACCAGGTGGAGCATCTGGACATGCTATTATGCAAGATCTTTTAATCTTGGAACCTGAGATTTATGGTTCTCTTGCTGACACTCAAAAAGTCGATTTAAATGGACTTGTCTATGTTTTTGACCGTCTTCCAAAAGGAATCGAAGAAACTCGTTTTATAAAACTAACATCCGAGGAAGGTTACGAAAAGTCATCTTTTACGAAAATCATCCCTCAAGCAAGACGCCGTAATTGCTATAGAATAGATGAAGAACAAATGTTCATTGAAATCACTAGAGGTCGAAGTGAAATCTATGATATCTTGACGCATTTGACATTTATTTATATCGAAGCTGAAAAAATCAAAAACCACGCGCAAGACAAAAAAGGTAATGCTCTAAGAGAATGGCAGCAATTAGAAAAAATTGTTACTGGAGAAGAGGCATTAACGAAAGAAAATGAAGAGGTTGCATTTACTTACTTAGCGACAATTCTTGGTAGAACATATCAAGAAACAAGAAATGCTCACCACAGATTCATTAAACATTCCAAAAAGAATAACGGATTATTCCATATCGTATACTGGTTGGGAAAATTAGCAATTAATGAAGAAACTAAAGCAGAAGATAGAATCATAAGCTTTAGTCCTACTCTTCGTGAGCGTATCGGTCATCATATTTATGGTGAAAGATGGGCAAACAAAATTAAGAGGACTCTTCTTCATAATGGCTTGATCAACCGCCCAATCCATATAATCAGTTCAAACCTTCACAGTGTAATGAATTCTTTTTACGCTTGTGATGCGTTAGGAAAAAAAGGTAAAAAAGGTGACTTCCTAGATATAATGGAAGAAGTAAGCCAAAGTGATAATGGACATCTAAGAGAGAAAATTTATCACACTGCAGTTGAAAAAGGAATGATTCAAGTAAGTGAAGATTCAGGTACGAATATTTCAGTACAAATCTTTGATACTGCAAAAATCAGTGCTGCTTCTCTACCTGCTGAGCTTGGCATCAAAAAAGAGATGACAGGAAAGAAAGCTCCAGTAATTGTAGTTATGGATTACGCCTTTGGTGAACAAGCATTCGAAACAATGGATGAATTGTTGAAACCTTACAAATCTGATGAGAAAGACATTAATCTAGATGTTCAAAGTATCAATATCATGGGTAAAGCTGGTATCTTAAAAGGTGACAAAGGTGACGTCATGATTCCAACTGCTCATATATTTGAAGGGACAGCAGATAATTACCCTGTAGAAAATGACCTTACTGTAAATGATTTCAAGGACGTAAAAGATTTGAAATTTGTGGACGGACCAATGGTAACAGTATTGGGAACATCACTTCAGAATAAAGATATACTTGAATACTTCAAGACTTCATCTTGGGGTGTAATGGGACTTGAAATGGAAGGTGCTCACTATCAAAAAGCTATTCAAGGAGCTTCTAAAATTAGAAATAATATCAGCAAGGATGTAAAAGTAAGATATGCTTACTACGCCTCTGATAATCCACTAATTACGGGTAGCACTTTAGCAAATGGTAGTTTGGGGCTAACAGGTGTAAAACCTACCTATCTTATCACATTGAAAATGTTAGAAAAAATCTTTAACAGTTAATAAGGTACAAAGGTGTTCTTTTCTTTAAAGACACTAATAAAAATTCTAATAATTTTCGTACTCTTGCACAATGATAGAAAAATTTAATTCTATCATTGTGCAATTTTTTTTACATAGAATATGTTAGAAAAATAAACGTAAAAATCATGAGTAAAGAAAAATTACCTCAAGAACAAGAAATTGATTGGGAAGCTTTAGAGGCAGAAGATAATGCTAACGAGGTTAACAATGAAGAAGAAGTAGATGTTGAAAAAATTGAAGACGAAAAGCAGCATCTTTCTCAAGAAGAAAAAAGTAGTCCTTATCCAGATGATTTTTTAGCTGATATCAATATTATCAGAAAAGAATACGATAAAGGGCGTAAAAAATAGACTTTTTATGTTCAACTACTTGGAAGAGTAATAATTATCAACTTTCTTGTACAATAGAGAGAATAATATTACGTTATTTTTTTGAAGGCTTTCTTTAATTCTAGAAATACCTAATATAGAAAGCTATTTTTATGTTGAAATTCTTTTAGTAATATTCTAATATGCCATTGATGTTTGATTCATCAAAATCTCGGGCTATACTAATTGGTATAGGTACTTTTTTAAAAGACGATGATCTTCATAGACGTGAGCATGTTTATAAGGACATCAGTTTATTACGAGATACATTAACCGATACACAAATCCTGGGAATCCATGAGAAAGATATTATTTCTCTTGTTGATTCTGAAGGTAATACTATGATTAAAGAACGAATTGCTGAAGTAGCTAACACTACGGAAGACACTTTGTTCCTATTCTATTCTGGCTACTTAATCCAAAGACGAGGAAAATTAATTCTCTCTTCACCACATACTACTGTGAATCAATGCCATATTAATGGTATTCCTTTATCAGAGGTGATTGAGATTGTCAATGAGTCTCATGCCAAAAGAATTGTATTAATCTTAGATGCTGAATATCGCAACGCTCCAACTTTTGGAGACAATGAGCCATTATCAGCAAAGACAATAGAAGAACTTCTACCGTTCGGTCCAAAGAAAACGTACATTGTTTCTGAACTTGGTCAAACTAGTTCAGAAAAAACAATTGCATCCGAACTTACTTCTCTTTTCCAAACAGGAATAGATGAAGAAAAAGAAGTGCTAACTATACGTGATGTAAAAGATCATTTCAGAAAGCAAAGAGGACTTCATGATGTTCTATTTACTTCAAATGAAGATGATCATACGCCAATCTGTCTAAATAAAAGGTTTTCAGTAGCTAAAAAACTAAGAATTCAGATTGAAGAAAAATTTAAAGAGAAAGATTATAATGCTGCCCTACCTTTGTTAAAAGAAGGTATTGAACTTTTTGAAAACGATGATGCATTCAACAATATGGCTGCATTTATCGAAACATTGCAACAAGCAGATCAAATGTTCAATAATCAAAGCTATGATGCTGCTAAAAATAGATATCAAGCTGCTTTTGATATTATTAATGAAGACTCTGCTTATAAGGGCATCATTAAATCATTAGAAAAAATAGCTGATAATCAATACGGTAATGAAGATTACCAAGGTTCCAAACAAACGTATTCGGAATTATTGAAATATGACTCGTCAAATGGTTTATACAATGACAAAGTAAGCTATTGTGACAATGAGTTGAAATTCACTTCTTACATTGATCTAGGTGACAAGGCGTATTTTGAAAATAAATTTACTGAAGCGAAAGAGCATTACAGCAAAGCTTTAGAATTTAGAAAAGATCCTGTAGTTCTTAGACGAAAAGAAGAATGTGAAAAGTTTTTATCTCGTGAAGAAAAATTACGTTCTGAGATAAAACAACAATTGCAAAGAGAAATTGAGGCTGACCTTAATCATAAACTCCAAGAACAAGTAAAAAATAAGGAGCATGAGATTAAAGAAAAGCTTAGATCACAATTGCAAAATGAACTATCTTCTGAGATTTTACCTCAAGCAAAAGAAGAAGTTACACAAGAATTAGAAACAACTATATGGCAAAAAACTGCTGTATGGAATAGTATAGAAGGTTATCAGTTCTATCTTTCAATGTTCCCTAATGGACATTTTGTTGCAAAGGCCAATCAACGTATGGATCAAATCCATAAGCAGAAGCTTGCACAAAGAATGGAAGAAAAAACGACAAAACCTGCTGTAAAAGTAGTTGATCCAAAGAAAGAGACAGAAGAAAAGCTTGGTATTGATAGAGCTTTACTAATGGATTTGAGAATGGAGCCTATTGAAGATGTTTTAGCAAAAATAGAAGAATCTAAAGGTCTCAAAGGCGAAGTATTACTTTGGACTGATAATGAGCGTATTCAATTAGAAAGAAATGAAGAGGATAATGAATACATAGCCCCTGCTCCTATAGATCCGATTTCTTCAGAACTTGACAATGTCATGAATGAAGCAATTAGAGAAGTTGAAGAAGAAGGCGGTATGGAATTTAATCCCACAGTGATTACTGAGGTTTCATCTGACTCTCTTTCACTGGAAGAAGCTCAAGAAATTTCTGCTTCTGCAAATGAAGTCGAAGAAGAAAGTATTTTAGATTCTATCACTGAAGAAGTGGTTGAATTAGATTCTTTTGAAGAACCAACTGCTACAGTAGGGATTAATGATCAGAATGATGCTCTTGAACAATTATCTGAAGAAGAATTATGGGCAAGATCAGAACAAATTAATACAAAGGATGCATACCTTGAGTATATCAATTATACGAAAACTGCAGACCAAATCGCTGAAGCTTATTATAGAATTAATAAAATTGACCAAGGTGAGACACCTGAAGTTAATGCAGCACCAGTAATTGATGAAACTCCTAAAATAGAGACTCCAATTATTGAAGAACCAAGTAACACTCCTCCTACTGTCGACAACACTCAGTTCATCGACGGAATGGATGAAGAAACACTTTGGAGAACAGCTAGTGCAATTAATACTATTGATTCTTATAAAGAATATTTAAATAGAACACTTTCTAACGATTATTTGGCAGATGCTTATTCGAATATTAATACTATTCAGAATGGTGAAACTGTTAATAATGAACCTCAAGTAGAAGACACAAGTGCAATTGATTCATTTGAACCAACAACTTTTGAAACTACTGAAATTGAAACACCTTCTTTTGAAAGTACAGAAGAGCCTTCTTTAATCGAAGATAATTTTGTCAATTCAAGTGAGATCGAAAGTGAAATCAATGAGATCATTACAGAGGATTCATCTCCACTAAGTAATTTTGAAAACATTGAAACTCCTTTGTCAAGTGATTCAGCAATACAACCTGAAATATTAGATACTACTTTAGAAGAAGAAACTTTTGAAGTAAATGATGACGAGGAGGATTTATGGAAAAGTACTTGTGAAGAAAATACTTTAGGTGCTTACTTCAATTACCTTAATCTTACGACACAAAAGAAGTATTGGAAAGAGGCAAAAGAGAAAATCAGTGCTTTAAAGAATGATTCTCAAGCAAAAGAAGAAGATGATTGGGCTAGAGCTCAAGAAATCGATACTATCGAAGGATACAAAACGTACATTCGTAAATATCCTTTAGGTAATTATTATGCAGCAGCAATGATGCGACTTGGAAAATTAGAATAAAGAAGTTTACTATTTCTAGTAATTTCAACAAAAATCAAAGGTCTTACAGTAAAATGTAAGACCTTTTTTATTGCTATATTAAGTTATTATATAAGTCCTGATAAATTATGATCTCAATCATTGCTTATTAGTAAATATTTATAAAAATTATGCATACATTTTTAAGGAAAATCGTTTAAATAAATAAGTACTTATCAAGAAACAACTTAATCTAAAAATAGAATTGAAATGGCATTATTAAAAAGAATATTCGTAGCATTAGATGCTTCTCCTAAAGATATACCACTCTTAAAACATGCAAATAAATTTGCTCATGGATCTGGGGCGGAAAAAATATATTTTGTACATGTTCAAAAATCATTAAACCTTCCTATAGAAGTTACAGATGAGTTTCCGGAGATGCAGCAACCTTTAGATGAATCTATTCGTCAAAAAATGACTGATTTAATCCATGAAAATCTTCCTAATGTTGAAAAATTAAATCATGAATTGATCATCGAAGAAGGTGACCCTGCAGAAACAATAATCAAATTAGTAAAAAGAAAAGACGCTAGTTTAGTGATCATGGGGCAAGATAGTCAAGGGAATGGTACAGGCTCTGTTGCTAGAAAAATTGCAAGTTTTGCTCCTTGCTCTATATTATTTGCTCCAGAATTATTAAATGTTGATGGTTCAAGCCCTAAAGCCTTAGTTCCTGTCAAATTTTCTGAAACATGTAATGAAACTTTAAAGCAGTTAGACGAAATCAGTAAATCTTTAGTTGGATTAAAATCAATGGTTATCAACTGTTATGATATTCCTTCAGGTTATAGTGCGACTGGTAAAAGTTATGAAGAAATGGTCCAAATTTTAGGAGATGTCTCATTGAAAAAATTAAATCATTTTGTGAAAAATGCTGGTCTTACTCAAGAGGTAGAGACCAAAGCAGTACTAATTGAAGAAAATGAATCTGCTGCTGATGCAATTTTAAAGACTGCAAGAGAAGAAAAATCAAACTTAGTAGTAATGGGATCGAAAAGTAGAACTTTTATGGCATCCATGGTTTTAGGTAGTACAGCTGAAAAGCTCTTATTATCTGATTTAACAATACCTATTTTAATCTATAAAAATAAGGAATCTGCTACTTTAGATATTTTCAATTTATTTGATAGAATCTAAACAAGAAACGAATAAAAGGATAAATGATAAAAATCAATATTTATCCTTTTTTCATTTCTAACTATTTAAAATAGTGTATTATACACTTTATTTAAGTTATAATTTTTCTAATAAAAAAGAATGAAATATATCACCATTTTGTTAGAAATATTAATAGTAAAAAAGTGATACAAAAGTTGTTCTTTTGTATTGAAAAAACATTATCTCACTTTAAATAATTATACATCTTATGGAGATGTTTCTTAAGCTACTACAATCAGATTATGTAGCCTTATTTGCAATCATAGCTTTTGGGATCTTACTTGGCAAAATTAGTGTTAAAGGAGTTTCATTTGGTTTATCAGCAGTGATATTTGTTGCAATGTTTTATGGTTACCTGATGAATTCATTAGGATTCGAAGATTTTGCAATACCTAGTATTATCCAAAAAATTGGGTTACTTCTGTTTATTTTCACAATTGGAATGCAAGCAGGGCCTTCTTTTTTTGAAGCCTTTAAATCACAAGGTAGTAAACTAATTATTTTAGCTGTTTTATCTGTTGCAACAGGTGGAGTGGTCACTTTCTTACTAGGTTATTTATTTGATATAGATTTTAAAATTGCTGTGGGTCTTTTGACAGGGGCATTGACATCAACTCCTGGTTTGGCTGCTGCAATTGAAAGTTCACAATCACCATTAGCGTCTATTGGATATGGTATAGCCTATCCATTTGGAGTAATTGGTGTAATCCTTTTCGTCAAACTAGCGCCAAAAGTTTTTGGGGTAAGTATTGAAGAAACTGAAAAGCAATATGAGGCTGAAGCAACTGCTGATACTCCTGAAGTAAATAATAGAAACTTTATTGTTACCAATGAAAATATTCATGGAAAAACAATCGGTGATCTCAATATTCGCTTCATGACGAAAGCAAATATTTCTCGTGTAATGGAGCCAAATACAGAAAGTAAACCTCCTTCTAAAGATACAATTTTACATAAAGGAGATTTAGTTAAAGCTGTTGGTACTGAAGAAGCTTTAAAAAGAGTTGAATTATTATTAGGAGAACCTACAGAGCAAAAAATACCTCGTTCTGGAATCCATGAAATCAGATGGTTCGTCGTTTCCTCTAGAAATGTTGTGGGCAAAACGTTGGGTGAATTAGATTTACACAACAACTATTTAGCAACTATTACAAGGGTTAGACGAGCAGGTTTAGACCTAAGCCCAAGACCTTCAACTCGATTAAGGTTTGGTGACAAACTTTTGATTTCATCAACTAAAGGTAATGTAGAAGGATTAACAGAACTTTTTGGTGACAGTATCAAAATGGTCGAAACACCTAGTTTCTTACCTGTAGCACTTGGTATTATCATAGGGGTTTTATTGGGTAAAATTCAAGTTCCTCTACCTGGTGGAACATCATTTTCACTTGGGTTAACAGGAGGTGTTTTAATGGCAGCCTTAGGCTTAAGTAGATTAGGAAAAACAGGTCCTGTAATATGGCATTTACCAAGTAACGCCAATGCACTGTTGAGACAATTTGGATTACTACTTTTCTTAACGCCTGTAGGTGTTGGAGCAGGAACCAAACTAGTCGCTACAATTAGTGAATATGGTTTCCAATTGTTCGGGATTGGTGCATTAATCACATTAATACCAATGATTGTTGTTACTATTGTAGGTCACTTTGTTTTTAAAGTCAATTTCTTGTCATTAATGGGCGCTTTAACAGGTGGTATGACTTCTACTCCTGGCCTTAGTGCAATGGATAATATGACCGAAAGTGATGCACCCCAAGTGGCTTATGCTACTGTATATCCTTTCGCATTAGTTGCTATTATTATATGTGCTCAAATAATTGGAGGTTTATAAACTTTCAATATTAATATATAAAGAAAAACGCCACCTGAAATTAATCAAGTGGCGTTTTTGTTTATGACTCTTTTTCTTCAAGTGTTCTTTCTTCTAAGAAATGAAGCATTTCATTAAATACCTGATCTTTTATTTTTTCATTATGCATTTCATGCCTTAGACCTTTCCAGCCTTTAAATTTAATTAAATTACTAGGTGCATTTTGAGAGAAAAGTTCTGAAGCAGAATAAGATGTTATTTTATCATCATCTCCATGCATAATTAAAGTTGGAACAGAAAGTTGATTCGCATTTTCTATATTCCATTCTCCAGCATCTTTCACACCGAAATAAAGGGCTGTACAAATCTTATTATGTACGAGTGGGTCTTTTACATACACCTTTCCTACAGTTAAATCAGTAGATAAGTCATCTGGATTTAGTTTAGATGGAATAGTAAAATCTTTGATCAGACCTCCGATAAATTGACCTATTTTTTCTTGCCAAGCTGGAGGATCATTTGCTAACCTCAACCAAGGACTTGTCACAATAGCTCCTTTTAAAAAGTTAGGTTTTTCTTTTAATAAGTAAGATGTCACAATATTTCCACCCATGCTATGACCATATAAAAATATAGGAACTTCAGGAAATTTTTCTTTAATCAACGATAGGTATTCAGTCACATTATGAAGCACTTCCGTATAACTTGGTACCACACCTCTTTTCCCTTTCGTTTTTCCATGTCCTCTTTGGTCAAAACCGATAAATGAATACTGTTTTGAAGTAAAAAACGCTGCTACATGATTATATCTTTCAATGTGTTCACCAAAACCGTGAACTAAGGCAATAATAGCTTTTGGTTGTCCATCATCAGGCATCCAACACTTTCCATGTATTTCAATTTTATCTGTCGTCTGCCAAGAATATTCAAATGATGTCATTTTTGTTTATTTCAGTGATTAATTCTATTCTAAGTAAAAGATACTAAATTTTGTTCAATTCTAGTTCAAGTTATTAATTTTCATGGATTAGAAGTTATTAAGGGGAATAATCTATACTTATATACTAATAAGGTAAAATATATAAAGTATATTTACAGAAGTTTTTTCATAAAGTACAGTACTCCCTTATGATACAATCGATGACTGGCTTTGGCCAAGTAACCATAGAAAATGAACAATTCGGTGCATCAATTGAAATTAAAACGCTTAATTCCAAAAATGCGGATTGTAATATTAAAATGTCATCAACTTTTTCTGATAAAGAGATAGAATTAAGGAACATATTAAGTTCAAAACTTCAAAGAGGAAAGATTCTTCTTATTTTGAATTACAATTCTAAACGTTCTGAAAGTTTAACGGCTTCATTAAATTCTGAGGTGATCAAAAGTTATTATAATAGCTTAAAAACAATATCTACAGAATTAGACACCGACACAGACAACCTTCTTGAAATTGTCATGAATATGCCAGAAGTATTTTCGAAAGAAAATAATGAAGACATCACAAAAGAAGATTGGCCTACAATTTTAGAAGGAATTCATTCTGCTATTGATAAAACAATTGAATTCAGAACTGTTGAAGGTAATGCTCTTGAAAAAGCTTTAAGAGGTGCTATTGAAAAGATTACAGCTTACTTAGAAGAAGTAAAAAAGTTAGACCCACAAAGAATTGAACGTTTGAAGGAGAAGTTAAATAATCAAATTAAAGAATTTGAGAACAATGAAAACTTCGATGCTAATCGTTTTGAGCAAGAATTAATATTCTATATTGAAAAGCTAGATATTAATGAAGAAAAAGTGCGTTTAAGTCAACATCTAAAGTACTTTATCCAGACCTTGGAACAACCTAAGTCTAATGGTAAAAAATTAGGTTTTATCGCTCAAGAAATTGGTCGTGAAATTAATACCATTGGTTCAAAAGCGAATGATGTCAACATTCAAAAGATTGTAGTGAATATGAAAGATGAATTAGAGAAAATCAAAGAACAAAATTTGAATATTCTTTAATCCATTTTTAAAGATAAATGAAAAAGGGAATCCGTTATCACAAACAGATTCCCTTTTCTATTTTAAGAATGAAATTGGTTAGCAAGTTCCTTTTCGAATAGCTTGCTCCCATTTCCATGCAGATTCCATCATTTCGTCGATTCCTTTTTCAGCTTTCCACCCCAATACTTCATTTGCTATTGTAGTATCAGCCCAAATTTGTTCGACATCTCCTTCCCTTCTGTCCACAATTTTATAATTCACAGGAACACCATTAATTTTCTCAAAAGCATTTATTACTTCCAAAACAGAACTACCAGTACCCGTTCCGAGATTAAAATGCTCATATCTTTCTTCATTTCGCTTATCCAATAAACGTTCTGCTGCAATAATATGTGCTTTAGCTAAATCTACAACATGGATATAATCTCTCACTGCAGAACCATCAGGAGTTTCATAATCATCACCAAATACAGACAACTGTTCTCTCAAACCAATCGCCGTTTGTGTGATAAAAGGCACTAAATTTTGAGGAACGCCTTTCGGTAACTCACCAATTAAAGCCGTATTATGTGCTCCAACTGGATTAAAATAACGTAAGGCAATTGCGTTTAATTCAGGATAAGCTTTTACACTATCTCTCAATATCTCTTCACAAATTTGTTTCGTGTTTCCATAAGGAGATTCTGCGGGTTGCACTTCCGCTGTTTCTGTAACAGGAAGTTTTTCAGGCTGTCCATAAACAGTACAAGAAGATGAAAATACCATATTAGGTACTTCATATTTTCTCATAGCGTTCAAAAGGTTGATTAATGAAACCAAGTTATTTTGATAATACATCAATGGTTCCTTCACTGATTCACCAACGGCCTTGAAAGCGGCAAAATGAATAACTGCTTCTAAGTTTGTATATTTTGCAAAAAGTGAATCAACACCTTGAGCATTTATTAAATTTAATTCTTCAAATTGTGGCTTTGTTCCAGAGATTTTTTCAATCCTCTCAACAACTTCAATGTCTGAGTTTGATAAATCATCTACTATAACAACTTCATAGCCTCGATTTTGCAACTCTACAACTGTATGAGAACCAATATAGCCGGTTCCACCTGTAACTAAAATTTGTTTTTTGGACATTGTAATTTAATTGTGTTGTTGCTCTTTATCACTTTATTCGTCAATAATTATTTACTAATTTACTTTGACTTTAAATGTTTTAAAGAACTCATTTGTTGACACTTTTAACAAAAGGTATTTCCCTCTTTGATTTTGTGGCAAATCTAATGATATATTATTATTTATATTGTATTTAATATCTTTCATTAAGGTTTTTCCTCCCATAGAATACCAAATAAACTCAACATCTTTCCCTTGGAATTTCTTTGGAAACTCCACTTTTATTGTTGAACCATTCACTGGATTTGGGTAGACTTTTACTTTTTTAAATAACTGATCATTTTCTTCAAGACTAGTTAATAAAAATGCACGTTGAAAATCCGGAATCCCATATCCCAAAAGAGTATCAGGTGCATAGAACTTATCACCAGAGTTTCTTATTCTTTCGATAATATCCATAGGAGTTGTCTCTTCTGGTAAAGCTTGAATTAGACCTGCTGCTAAAGCGGCAACTTGAGGAGCAGAAAAAGACGTTCCATTTGTAACACTCACATTTCCTGAAGAATTGATAATTTGAGCACCACCACCAATGGCAGATACATCGGGTTTAATTCTTCCATCTGCTGTAGGTCCAAAAGAACTTGAAAAAGCTTTAAAAAGGTTATTATTATTCACAGAACCAACAGCTAATACAAATGGTGAGTCTGAAGGGAAGGATATTTTTCCCCAAGCTGAAGACCCTTCATTTCCAGCGGAAGAAACTACCAATATTCCTTTTGTATAAGCATGATTTGCTGCTATTGTAATCCATGCAGATTGTCCATCTAAATCAGATTTAGAGTAATTTTGATCTTCGTGATCAAATTCATAATACCCCAAAGAACTCTGTATAATGTTCACTCCAATAGAGTCTGCTCTTTCAGCAGCTGCCATCCACATCAGTTCTTCAATTCTACTTTCAAAAGCAACATTCTCTGTTCTGTATAAATAGTAAGTGGCATTAGGAGCACCACCTACAAAACTTCCATCTTCAAATGCCGCCATTGTTGATAAAACGTCAGCTCCATGTGAATGATCATTATTCACAATTGTATCCTTATCATAAAAATCATATGTTTCACCTACTAACAAATCATTAAAGTATGGATTTTCTGAATATCTTCTAAATCCAGCATCTAATACTGCTATTCCAATTCCTTCTCCGGTATACCCTTCATTATGCATATCATCGATACCTAAAAGCACATTTTGTCGTTCTGCTTCTCCATAATCATAGGTCTCCATAGAAATGGAAGACGATTCAATTCCTCCAAGTGTTTTATCAGCCATATTCATAACATGACTTACATTTGACAATGCTACAATCTGTAATGAATCCGCATTACTGACAATTACTCCATTAATCCATTTTAAAGGATACCATATAGTAGCACCTGTAGCTGCGACTTCATCAATGTATTGTTGTACAACAGGTAAATCTGTAGAGTCTATTTCGATTGATTGATTTGATCTTCGCTCTATTGCTTTCTCTGATAAATAAGCTTGAGGATTATCTAATGTATATTGTGTAGAATTCTTATCTGAAAATTGAACCAAAAAATATTTCTGCGATTGAGCAAAAATAGTAGATGATAGGTTTACGATTAGTATGAAAAAAAATAGTCTGATCATGATGAGTTTTACTAAAAATTAGTAGCAATAAACAAAAAAACCTCTCTCTAAAAAAATTAGACCGAGGTTCATTCATATCTTATGTATTTCAAAGTATAAAAATAACATTTTCTACTTAAAAATATCGTTCAATGATAAATTTTAACCTCCAGATTTTTTGGCTATATAACCAGCGTCCTTTAAGAGTTCTAACACTTTATCTCTAAAGTCTCCTTGGATAATAATTTCGCCGTCTTTAGCACTGCCTCCTACTCCACATTTTGACTTCAATGTTTTCGCTAGAGATTTTAAATCATCATCTGTACCCACAAAACCTGTCACTAATGTAGCCGATTTTCCTTTTCGGTTTTTTCGGTCCAACATTACTCTTAAATCTTGTTGATTGGGTGCTAGCGTTTCTTCTTCCGCATCTGCATCTGTTTCGTATTCATAATCTGGATCAGTACTAAATACTACACCTAAGCGATCTTTCCAATCACCTCCGCCACTATTATTTTTTCTTCCCATACTATTTTGATTAATAAAGGTCGTCTAATTTTAATTTTAAATACTTGCTGATAGCGATATACACGCTTGTTACAACAACTAAAGATCCCAATATGATTGCTAATATACAAATAAAGCCAATATCTTTTGCTGAAATCAGAAATACTAATTCAGGCATTGATGATAATGCTGATAAAGCAACAACTGCAACAAATAAAGAAGCAACAGCTCCACCCACAGCACCTTGAACAGCTCCTCTCATAAGGAATGGTTGTTTAATAAACATCTGAGTGGCACCTACAAGTTGCATAGAACGGATTAAAAATCTTTGAGAATATAATGCTAAACGGATAGAATTATTGATTAGAATAATGGCCGTAGAGAAAAAGATCAACGATAATGCTACTACTACTAAACCTATAGTATTCATATTACCACGAATATTTTGAAGCATATTTTTTGTATAAACAACTTCATATACACCTGTTAGTGTTTCTAATTGCTTTTGTGCTTCTTCTAGTGCATTGTCACTATCAATTCCAACATCTACTCTAACAGCATAACTATCTCTCAATGGGTTTTCACCTAAAAAGCGAACAAAATCTTCACCTGTAGATTCGATCATTATCTCAGCCGCTTTTTCTTTACTGATATATTGAGGTTGTTCAGTTTTAGATACAAAAGAGTAATTACTTAATGACTCTTGTAAGCTGTTCTTTTCACTCTCTGTAAGGTCTTTTTCAAGAATCACCTGCATTTCTATTCCACTTGAAAGTTTATTGGCTAATCTTTTTGTACCAATAGCAAAAAGAGTAAACAAGGCTATCATGAATAATGCAGCTGAAATACTGAATAATACGTTTGTGTAGGGATAACTTCCAACGACTTTTTTCTTCATTGGTGATTTATATTAAAAAAATAATCGATTACAGTAAGACAAATTACTTGTCAATTTTAGAACGATAAAAATATTCAATTCTTATTTTAATTTACCAATTAATTGGCTTTTTTCCTTTTGAGGTTAAATATTCATTAGCCTTTCTAAACTGTTGATTACCGAAAAAACCTCTGTGTGCAGATAATGGCGACGGATGTACTGACTCTAAAACCAAATGTTTCTTTCTATCGATTACTTTACCTTTTTTTTGTGCATAAGCACCCCATAAAAAAAAAACCACTCCCTCTTTTTCACTCGCTACTTTTTTGATCACTTCATCTGTAAACTTTTCCCAGCCTTTCTTCTGATGAGACCCTGCCTTATGTGCTTCAACTGTCAAAGTAGCATTTAATAATAATACACCTTGATCAGCCCAACGTTCTAAGTTCCCTGACAAAGGTCTAGGAATACCTAAATCATTTTCAATTTCCTTAAAAATATTGACCAAAGAAGGCGGTTGTTTAATACCATCATTTACTGAAAAACAAAGACCATTCGCCTGTCCATCGTCATGGTAAGGATCTTGTCCCAATATCACCACCTTAACATCCTCAAAATGACAATGATCAAAAGCATTAAAAACTTGATTTCTAGGGGGGAAAATTGTCTTTGTTGCGTATTCTGATTTTACAAAATCAACCAAATCTTTAAAATAAGGTTGTTCAAATTCTTGAGAAAGTCTTTTTTTCCAAGATTTTTCTATTCTTACTTCCATACTAAAAAAATAGGGATTAAAATTTAACCCCTAATCTATTAAAAATTATGCTTTTACTATTTCAAATGATAACGCTGCCGCTAACTTAGCTGTACGTTTATCAATATCAAATCTCGGGTTCAATTCAGCAATATCTGAAGAAATTACTTTACCACTTTTGTATACTTTTTTGAATATGCGCATAAAAGATGGATTTGGTTCAACACCATTATACGCTGAAGCACTTACTCCAGGAGCAAAATGAGCGGCAAAAACATCCATACAAGTTGTTTGATAAATAATATCTACACTATCAATAAATGCACTTAATTTGTGTGTAGAGGCTACTTTGTCTGCTTCAGACAAACGTCTGCCTGAAATATATTTTACATTTAAATCATTCGCTGTGTTATATAACTTTTGCGTATTACTATTTTTTTGAATACCAATCACTAAATAGTTGAATGATCTATCTAATTCTTTTTGTTTCTGTGCAATTTGATAGAAAGGAGTTCCTGAACTTGGAAGTGGATTAGGTTCACGTAAATCAAAATGAGCATCAAAATTGATGATACCTAGACGTTTTCCAGGATGAACTTTAAGCATGTAAGCACTAACTCCTAAATAATGAGCATACGCTATTTCATGCCCACCACCCCAAACTAAAGGTCTATATCCTTTCAGTAAAGTTTCCTCAATCAACTTACCCAAAGCAATTTGAGCTCCTTCCAAATCTTCATCTGGACATTGGATATTTCCCAAGTCTAATAATCTAACAGATTCAGGAAAATGAACCGGTAAATTGGCACTTGCCTTTCTCAATTCATATGGTCCATCTACTGCACCAAGTCTTCCTCCATTTCTTTTGACTCCTTCTTGACACATAAAACCTATGATAGCCACACCCGACTCACCTTCTTTCAAATCAGGAATTTCTTCATTCTTCAGATTTATCACCTCAATTTTTTGGTGCCATCTGTAAACATCATATGTATCTCCATCAATTCTACCAGTCCAAATTGATGAGTCCGTTGCTAAGTATCTATGGTCAATCATTTTTTGTAATATTCTAATATTATCTTCTCATATTTATATAAGAAATCAAAGTAAGACACAAAGTAACAAAAAGGTTGATTATGTCTAAAAAATTATGTATATTAATTGTACTAACCCAATAAAAAAATATTTAAATAATCCTATTTTAGTACATGTTTTATGATTCTATTGTCTTTTACTTAAACCTAATTGTCGTATAAATGATAAATAACTCATTATACCCAACCACCTATTTCTACTTAATAAAAAATATCATTAATCCATGAAAAAACTATCTTATACCTCTACTTATGAAAACACAAAAAATGATTTACCTTCTACCGCTGGAGAGTTAGAGATACCTAGAGATACCCCTGAAGAAGAAAAAATTAATAGTCTTACCCATGGAATTGCAGCATTTGCAAGTGCAATTGGTCTAGCTATTCTTTTAAATAAGATTGATATTAATGATGCCTCATATGTGATATCAACTATTTTATATGGAGGTAGCATGATAATACTTTTCACTTGTTCTACACTTCTTCACCTACATACTGATGATGCCTTTACCAAGACCTTTGTGATTTTAGATCATTCAGCTATTTATTGGTTAATTGCCGGAACTTACACACCAATGTGTTTAATAAAAATTCCTAATAATGGCGGCACAGAACTTTTCGTTGTCATATGGACCATCGCTATTTTAGGTACAATATTCAAAATGATAGTTGCAGATCGTTATCAATGGATATCTGTCACGTTGTATCTCGCAACAGGATGGGTTGGTGTATTTTTATTTCCTGAAATGTTAGAATCAATGGGAAATGGAATGAATTGGGTGATCTACGGTGGATTAGCTTACACTATTGGTGTTCCCTTTTATTTATGGAGAAAATTACCATACAATCATGCGATTTGGCATCTTTTTGTAATGCTGGGAGCTGGCTTGATTTTCTATGGTTATTACAATTATATATTCTAAACAAAAAAGAGCTTTATCAGTGAAAGTGATAAAGCTCTTTTTTTATTTATCTTCAGTAGACTGTTTCTCTTGAGGAGTCTGCTGTCTAAACATCTTTTTCTTATGTTTGTAGTCTAAGAAATAACCAATCATTGGAAAAACTGTGCTTAGTGTTATAATAAATATAATAGTATTAATAACGCCCTCTCCTTGCATAGTGGTATTATTTAAGTTGTATGTTATTACAAATATACATGACTTAAGTCATCAAAACAATCAATTTTCTTTGTTTTTACCATGTATCATCTCTGATACAATATTTTTTTGATCGGTAAATTCACCTAAAATTACCCCAGCAAAATGTATAAATATGAAAGAAGTGAGGTAGTAAATCGATAACTTATGAATATCTTCCATGAGTTCATGATCACCAATATCATTAATAATGCAAAGTCCTGTAATCAAAGAGCCTGCTATTCCTACGTAAAAAAGAAGATAAACCCACTTTTGAAATTTCTCTTTCATTGGGATTTCTTTGGAGGTGATAAATGAAAAATTAATTCCTCTTTCTTTTGCATTGACTACTAATCGAACTAAATATAATCCAATTAATAAATAACCTGCGTTAATGTGCCATTGCCACATATTACCACGAATAGTTTTAGCCACTTTCATCGCCTGATCCTGAGAAATATCTATATTTAAATTGGCTAGGTTTTCCATTATGATATCTCTCATAAAGTATTTACTCATCCAGTTTTCTCTAAGAAAAATAGTCAATAGAATAAAAAGCATTACAAAGGCAATAGACCAATGTAAAAGCCTATGAGCTGCACTGAAGTTTCGTTTTTCTAACATAAAAAATTAGTTAATTAAAAAGAGTCTCTAAAAATAGTATTTTCTTTCGAAGAAAGTACATCAACTAATTAATTTGTCCTCTGCAATTTTATAGATATTTAGTAAATTATGATGATTTCTTTTATTTAATACCCCAAATATGAAACTGTTATACCAAAAATTAGCATTACTAGCCATTATATCTTTTACTTCATTTGGTGCATTTTCTCAAATAAAAACAGAACACTATCCTTTACTATCCGATTTTTACCATCAAGGAGGTGATTTTGAGGATAAGATTCACCTTTATATTGTTGAGTTTAGACATTCCTCAGAAGTAACGGTAAGTATTTCTTACAATAAAGATAATGGTGATCTCATACTTAAGTTTAAAGATAAAAGCGGATCCATGCATCAAGAAGTCTTATCCGGCTTTACTCCAGAATACAACTTACATACACCAAGTGTTATTACCTTCTCAAAAGAAGGAGATCAGAATAAATCTGTTTCAATAACAGAATATAATGGAGGATTATCCGTCATTTGGAATGGCGAGAGTTATCATATGAATTCATAAAAAAAGGCTACTCACTTAATCAATGAGTAGCCTTTTTATATAATCTAAAAATCTAAGTCTATATCCATTATTTTAACTTGGATTCATAATAGATATTTACTTTTGATCTTTGGTATTTTTCATCTCCAGCAATGCCATCTGCCCATAATATTCTTCCTTTGTCTAAATCATAAAATGGTTTGATATCAATTACTCTTAAAGTAAGTTGACCTGATAAAACATAAGAAGCTACAGTTTGGCCATTTTTTTCATAACCAAGCATATATTTATAAGCGGCGTCACGCATATATTTTCCACGCAATGAGGCTAATTTTAAATTACGATCATCCGCTTCTCCTGAAGCTTGACCTCTACCTTCCAAAGAAATTCTGTACATTCGTTCTGGATTCGTAGACAAATTCATCAATAGACGTTCACAAACTTGGTCTAATTGATTCTTTTGTTCCTTTGAAAACATAGACATTTTTGTCTCTCCAGCATCATACGTGTTTGAACTGTACACAACTCCGATTGGTTGGTTTCTTAATTTCTCCCCTACAGGGATCAAATCTTCATTAAAAAATTTCGCGCTCATTGGATTAAATTTTTAGATTGTTTTACTGTGAATTAGACTTTCACAAGATAGTAATTTCCTTTCTTGTTATCACAAAAGTATATAAACTCTACCAATTTACAAGAGTATTAGTGATAAAAATTAAAATTTAACGATTAAAATACTAATTTTCAGTACTTTAATTAATATTACTAATTAGAAATGTCATTTATTTTCTTTTGATATTCATCCTCATTTCGCTTCATTTCTTCTTGAGTTGCACGCATCTCTTCTAAGTTTTGGCGCATCTCTTCCTCTTGTACACGCATCTGTTCTGCTTGCTTTTGAGAAATAGACAATAACTCTTTTAATTTTTCTGATGCTAACTTATTTAAAATAGTAATTGCTAAACTTTCACATACTCTTGATAAAAAGTCAAGCTTATATTGTTCTAATACTTTGAAACTAGCAATTTCAATTACACCTTCTACTTTATCATAGGCTTTTAATGGATAAATTGCTACAAAAGAAGCAGTCATATCTCCTAAGCCTGAACTAATATTTAAATAGCCTGAAGGTACGTTTTCCAAAATAATTGGTTTTTTCTCTATGAAACATTGCCCAATCAAACCTTCACCTTGTTCTATTTTATTCGCATTGAGGTATTTTTTTCGATCATATGCAAAGACAGATTGTCTTCTTAAATAATCTCCTTTTTCATGATCTTCCACTCTTGAAAATACTGCGACTTGATTTAATTCTAATACATTTGCCAAGAAACTTGTAGATTGATCAATAAGGTCGTCTAGTTTCTCAACTGTTCTTGTAAGATCATTAAATTCAGAAAGTTTTTGAGTACTCCAAGTTCTTTGTTCATCTTCAATTTTAGTCTTTTGGACTTTTTGTAAAACTTCTCTTAGCTCTTTATCAGATTTTTCTAGTTCTGCGTTTCTTTTGATACTTTCAACATTTAATCTTTCCGATTCTAGACGATATCTCATTCTTTCTCTTTGCATCAGAAAAAGTAAAATTCCTAATCCAAGTAATCCAATGTATGCACCTCGCATAGATCTTGGAGCATAAAGCGTATCATAATCAATCAACGGATCTACTAATATATCTTGAAGTTTAAACATTGATAATAGAATACCGCACAATATTACAAATAATGACCATTGATATCTTCTTTCTTTTACATCAAAAATTAAGAAAGGAATTAATAAATGAACCACACCAATGATATAGCCAGAGATTCTAGGATCAGCATTTTCTGGTGTTAAATAAGAATTATAAACCACCACAACACACATTGGAACAATACAAAGAATAATCCTGGATACTTGATAAAGGCGTAAGTGATTAAAGGCTAACACCATCAAATTACCCATAATACCTATCAATGGCCATTGTATTAAAACTGGTGCTTTAACAATTGCCACTAAAAGATAAAAAATTTCAAAAAATGTAAGATAAAAGGCAAATTGATTAGAGGTAATTACTTTTTCTCTTGTAATCCCTGCCACATTTCTATCTAATCCTATTGAAAATATTTGATTAAAAAAGTTCATATATAATATCCTTGTTGTCTAGTGCTATTTCTTTCCATTCAACATATATTTTAGTTAAATTAATAAGAAAGAAATTTTACCGCTCAAAAAAGAAACGTAATTTCAATTTTCATAGTATAAAAAATCATGCTATAAATGAATATTTCTACAGATCTCTACAAATCATCGCTTACTTTACTTACAGATTTCTATCAAATCACAATGGCTTATGGCTATTGGAAACAAGGGCTATCGAATAAAAAAGCGGTGTTCCATGGCTACTTTAGGAAATCTCCTTTTAAAGGTGGTTATGCTATTTGTGCAGGATTAGGTTATGTTATTGATTATTTAAATCAACTTTCCTTTTCAGATAGTGATATTGAATATCTAGGAAGTCAAAAGGATAACAATGGTGATCTTTTATTTGAACAACAATTTCTGGACTATTTATCCTCATTAAAATTAACGGCCGATATACATGCTGTAGAAGAAGGTAGAGCTATTTTTCCTAACGAGCCTTTCATAAGAGTGGAAGGATCTTTAATAGAGTGTCAACTCATTGAAACTGCATTATTGAATATAGTAAACTTTCAAACATTAATAGCAACTAAAGCCGCTAGATTAAGAATTGCCGCTCAAGATGATATCTTACTTGAATTTGGGCTTCGTAGAGCTCAAGGAATTGATGGAGGTATAGCAGCTTCTCGTGCTGCTTATATTGGTGGATTTAACGCTACTTCAAATGTATTAGCAGCAAAGTTATTGGATATTCCAGTAAAAGGTACACATGCTCATTCGTGGATTATGTCTTTTGATGATGAGTTAAATGCATTCAAAGCTTATGCAGAGGCAATGCCTACCAATTGTATATTTTTAGTGGATACCTATAACACTATAGAAGGTGTAAAAAATGCTGTGAAAGTTGGTCATGAATTAAGAAAAAAAGGACATGATTTACTGGGCATTAGGTTAGATTCTGGGGATCTTTCCTACCTAAGTATTGAAGCTCGAAAAATTCTAGATGAAGGTGGATTTGAAAAAGCTGTAATTGTAGCCAGTAATGACCTTGATGAGTATTTAATTAATAATTTGAAGAACGAGCAAAATGCTAAAATCACAACATGGGGAGTAGGCACAAAATTAGTCACTGCTTATGACCAACCTGCGTTGGGTGGAGTGTACAAAATGGGTGCAATCGAAAATGAAACTGGCGAGTGGAATTATAAAGTAAAATTATCTGAACAAGTCAATAAGATTTCCACTCCAGGAATACTACAAGTCCGTAGATTTAAAAATAAAAATGGTCAATATAGTGCAGATGCAATCTATAATGAAGAAAAAGCATTAGAAGAAAATTGTGTGCTTATTGATCCTCAAAATGGCATTCGTTCTAAAACGATAAAACATGCTCATGAAGGAGAAGATCTTCTTGTTGAAATTTTCAAAGATGGTATTCAAACCTATCAAAAGCCTAGTATTCATGAAATCCATGAAAGAACAATTCAAGAATTGAAGGCATTTGATCAAAGTATCAAAAGATTTTATAATCCGCATGAATATCCTGTTGGTCTAGAAAAGGGGCTTTATCAATTAAAATTAGATGTAATACGAAGTTTTCAATAATAATCATCCGCTTAAAGTTCCAATTAACATTTGAAAACCCTAATTTTGGGTATATGTGATAGGATTTTTGTAAGATTCAACTTGAAGTGATAAATTACTATCATCATATCAGTGACAACGACTAAATAATTACTGAACTATACTATTAAATTTTGGTATACTCAATGTTGTCATTCATGTTTAAATCATTTTTTTAACTGTTCGTGTTAAGCAGATTATCTTATGGCTTCAGAAGCAAAAAGAAACGTCAGAAAGAATATATATAAACCCAATGCATCCGTTCAACCTACTTCAGCTACCCCACATGAAGAAAAAACGGAAAGACCATCTCGAGTAAAAATGCCAAGTATGTCTATCAATAATGATAAACTTAAAGACCCGAGGTTCAAAGCTAGTATTGGACTTTCCTTGATGTTTTTATCCTTCTATACATTTTTAGCTTTATTTTCTTTCATTTTTACAGGAAAGGCAGATCAAAGTGTTATTGAAAATGTTGGAGGTATTACTCAATTAATTTCTTCCGGAAAAGAAGTACAGAATTGGTTGGGTTTACTTGGTTCTTTTTTATCACATTTATTAATCTATAATCTTTTCGGTATAGGATCCTCCCTACTCATTCCATTATTATTTATTGGTGGATATGAACTATTTACTTTAGGAAAAGGGAAACTTATTCGTTTTAGAAAGCTAGCCTACATCTGTCTATTTTATATGATGTGGAGTAGTGTTTTCTTAGGTTATTTTGTTGTTGTCAATGATACTCCCAATGTATTAGGTTTCTTATGTGGAAAAATTGGATATGCTGTTGCGGATGGTTTATATAGTTTAATTGGTTGGGGAACTATTATTCTATTAATTCTTTCTGTTTTAATTCACGGAGTATATATCATTAAATTTAATGCTGTTAGTTCATTAATTGGAAAAGTAACGAAGGATAATGTTCATAAAAATAACAATGAAAACTTATCTGAGGTCAATCATGATGAAATGCTAAAAGAAGTTCAATCTTCTAATCAATTCGTTGATGAAGATACTATTCCTGAGGTTGATGATAAATTTCAAACTTCTACCATTGAAGAAGATAATATAGCACAAAATGAAATTAAAGAAGAGGAAGTAAATACTTCTTTAGAGAATGAAATAGTCAATAATCTTCTTGAAAAAGAGGAAGAAAAGACTCCATCTGAAATTGTACCTGCTGCAGCTCCTCAACCAAAATTACATGAGGATGAAATTGAAGAATTAGTACCTACCAACGTACCACAAAGTATCAAAGTAGATCCAATTTCAGTGGATGTGAATATTCAAGTTGAGCATGTACAAGTTGGAGAACCAACTCAAGTACCTCCTACTCAGAATTATTCTCAAAATCAGCCTCCTCAAAATAAACAGGAACCACTTCCTCCTGTTCCTCCGAAAAAAGAAATACCTCCAAAGAAGGAAAAAGATTCAAAATCAACTCCTCCAACACCTTCTTATGAATTAGAAAAAGAGAATGTAAAAGCAGAGGCCATCGAACTAGATCCTCCTGCTCCAGCACCAAAAAAAGATAAAAGTGTCGATCCTCATCAGTTATCCAATGTTTCTAATACTGATGATGTCGATAAAGCAGATTTGAATATTCTGAATCAGATTGAAGAAGAAGAACCGGATGAGTTCTTACATGTTGAAGATTTAGATGAATATGATCCGAAATTAGATCTCAGTCACTACAAATATCCAGCTCTTGAATTACTTCGCCCTCCTGTAGAAAGCAAGGCGAAAGTTTCAAAAGAAGAATTAGAAGCAAACAAAGAAAGAATTGTCAATACATTAAGACATTTTAAAATTGGCATTTCTTCTATTAGTGCTACCATTGGTCCTACAGTTACACTTTATGAAATTGTTCCAGAAGTAGGAATTAAGATTTCAAAAATTAGAAACTTAGAAGATGATATTGCCTTAAGTTTAGCAGCTTTAGGTATTCGTATCATCGCTCCAATTCCTGGTAGAGGTACAATTGGTATTGAAGTTCCAAACAATAACCGTGAAATGGTTTCTATTTCCTCGGTATTGGCCACTGAAAAGTTTACGAAAGCAAAAATGGATCTTCCAATTGCCTTTGGACGTACTATTTCCAACGAAGTATTTGTCACTGACCTCGCCAAAATGCCACACGTATTGATGGCGGGTGCAACTGGTCAAGGTAAATCTGTGGGTATTAATGTACTTTTAAGTTCTTTATTGTATAAAAAGCACCCTTCAGAATTAAAGTTTGTGATGATTGACCCTAAAAAGGTTGAATTGTCATTATTTAATAAAATAGAAAGACACTTCTTGGCAAGTTTACCAGACGCTGAAGAAGCAATTATAACAGATACTAAAAAAGCTGTACATATCCTGAATTCATTATGTACTGAAATGGATATGCGTTACTCACTATTAAAGTCAGCAGGTGTTCGTAACATCAAAGAATACAATGCTAAATTTAATAGTAGAAGACTTAATCCGAAGAAAGGACACCGTTTCTTACCATACATCGTTCTTGTTATAGATGAACTTGCAGACTTAATGATGACTGCCGGTAAAGAAATTGAAGGGCCAATTGCACGTTTAGCTCAATTAGCTAGAGCAATCGGTATACACTTAGTTGTAGCTACTCAGAGACCTTCAGTAGATGTAATTACAGGTATGATTAAAGCCAACTTCCCAGCTCGTATTTCATTTAGAGTAACTTCTAAGATAGATTCAAGAACAATTCTAGATGCAGGTGGTGCGGATCAATTAATCGGTATGGGTGATATGCTTTTATCAACAGGTAATGATATCACGCGTTTACAATGTGCATTTATTGATACAGAAGAAGTTGAAAAGCTATGTGATTATATCGCTGAACAAACAGGTTTTGCTACAGCGTATATGTTACCTGAATTCGAAGAAGAGCAACCTGCTTCTAAAGGCGGAGGCGGCAGTGTCGATGATAGAGATGACCTTTTTGAAGAAGCTGCTCGATTATTAGTAAGACATCAACAAGGCTCTACTTCTTTAATTCAAAGAAAATTAAGTCTAGGATACAATAGAGCAGGAAGAATAATAGATCAATTGGAAGCGGCAGGTATTGTAGGACCATTTGAAGGTAGTAAAGCAAGGCAAGTTAACGTGAAAACAGAAATGGATCTTGAGGTTTTATTAAGAACTTTAGAATAATTTATGAAACTTTCACCCCTTAGTTTTACGTATTAAACACTTATATAAAAATAAAATAGAACTTACGACAAGAAATAATCATGTTCAATAAAAAATATATTATCACATTCTTCGCTTTAACTTTAATTTCATTTCAATCTTTATTCGCTCAGCAAGACGAAAAAGCAAAAAAAGTATTAGATGAAATGAGTAACTATTACCAAAGTTTATCTTCATTTAGTGCTGACATTAATCAAAAAGCAATAAGTATAGATAATAATGAAGTAATGGGTACTTTGGCTATAAAAATTAAAGTAAGTGGTGATAAATACCAATTACAGACTTTAGGTCAAGTAATCTATAACGATACAAAAAATACTTATCGATTTGATAAAGAAATGGAAGAAGTGACGATTGAAGCTCCTTCTACAGATGAAAATAATATCTTAAGTCAACCTTCTAAGATTTATTCTATTTACAAGAAAAACTTCAAATACCTTTATACAGGTAAAGAAAATGGTTTGGATGTAGTGGATTTAAGTCCTAATCAAGGTGTTGAGATCGATTTCTTTAGAATTAGAATGTTCATTAACCCATCTACACATGAATTAGTGAAATGGGAAATGTATGAAAAAGGAAACAAAACAAAATATGTTTTAGTAATCAATAACTTCAAAAAGAATGTACCGGTTACTGATAAGGATTTTGTTTTTGATACAGCAGCTAATCCAAATGTAGAAGTTGTAGACCTTCGATAAAATAATTTAAATCAAAAAAAGCATATCAATTTTAAAAGTTGATATGCTTTTTTGGGAGTGTAAACTGAACGCTGTCTCGTTTTTAATTCAGAGTTTAATTTCTTTCTCAGTTCATAATTAAGTTTCTTTTTTCAAGAAGA
>NZ_JBSWYJ010000026.1:0-74693 GCF_056161045.1 Flammeovirga sp. AWQ4_249 | reverse complement strand
ATGGCTCATTAAAATCTACAGGAAAGCATATTAATGGTTTTCGTGAAGGGGAATGGAAGTGGTATTATTCCAATGGAAATCTTGAAGCAATTGAAACCTATCGTAAAGGTGAAGTTGCTGGCTTAGTCAAACATTTTAGAGAAGAAGATGGCTCATTAAAATCTACAGGAAAGCATATTAATGGTTTTCGTGAAGGGGAATGGAAGTGGTATTATTCCAATGGAAATCTTGAAGCAATAAAAACCTATCATAAAGGTGAAGTTGCTGGCTTAGTCAAACATTTTAGAGAAGAAAATGGAACATTACTTTCCGAAGGTAATTATTATAATAATCAAAAAAGTGGTCAATGGAAATGGTATTTCCAGAATGGGAATACTGATCTTATTACTTACTATAAAAATGGAGAAATTAATGGTTTACTAGAGTTTTATAGAGAAGATGGAACTTTACATTCAAAAGGGAATAGTAAAGGTGAAATTAGATATGGTAGATGGTGTTTATACGATGAAAATGGTGATTTGGAAAGTGTTCGTAATTGTAATACAAACTCTAATTCTGAATATAGTTTTGGAGCTGAAAATTATATAGATTCCTACATTACAGATTTTGTTACTAAAAACTGTGAATATTATCAATCAGTTAGTATGCACAATTCCTTACTAGAGCAAAAAGAATTATTAGTACTTATTGATTCCGTTGATCATATAAATGAGAAGTCTGAATTTGAATATGCCATATGTATCATAGATAGTTTTAATAATATAAAAAGAAGTCAACTTGCCAAAGAAATTAAGAAACAGTGGGGAACTGGTGTATCCAAAGATGATAAGGGAATACTGATATTGATAGCATCTGAAACTCGAGGAGTATATATCACTAAGGATGATTACACAATATCGGACAGTAAATTACAAAAAATTATAAATGCTGACTTTTTACCATTACTAAAAGAAGGAGATTATATAAATGGCATATTAAAATGTATACACAAAATAGAAGAAGCTCCAAGAGTTACTTTTTGGTCTGATTTTTTTTGGGCTGTTATTCTAATGATTATAATTTCTTTAGTCTTACTTGGATTACATTATGTCTTTAGGGGAATAGATTATGTCTATTGGAAAGTCCGTGTCTTTTTATTTGGTGAACCCAAATATAGATCAAGTTTTTTCTCTGGTTCAGACAGCTATGGAGGAAGTGGTTCAGGAGGTGACTCTGGTGGAGGTGACTCTGGTGGAGGGGGTGATTATTAATATTGACTAGGTATTTCTTTTCCAACTAAATTGTCAATTGATGTGTATATATATGTATTACATTATTTAAAATAATAAGTTATGTTTAAGAAATCTCCTTTCACTTTAATTCTATTAATCTTTTGGACTCATCTTATTTTCGCTCAAAATGATTTTGATATCTATGTAAAAGAAAACACTTCTGAGATAAAATCGCTGGATATTAATTATGATAATGACAATGATTTAACAGCTATAAAACAAGCCATTGGTGATGCAAGAGTAGTAATGCTTGGTGAACAAGATCATGGTAATGGGACTGCTTTTGTCATGAAAGCAAGATTAATAAAATATCTTCATGAGCAGATGGGATTTGATATAATTGCTTTTGAAAGTAATTTTTATGATATGCAAGGAGCTTTCGAACGAGATTCTTTAAATTTTGAAGATGCCTATGAAGAAATATTTCCTATCTGGACGAAATGTGGAGAATGTGAGCCCTCTTTTTCTTATATCAAGCACTCATTAGTCACAGAAAATCCATTATATACTACAGGGTTTGATATGCAATTTTATTTTAAAAAAAGCTTTTATGATGACTTTTTGAAATTTTATGAAGAAAATACTCTTAAGGTAAATGATAAAAAGAGGTTCTTTGAAATCTTAAATCTACTTATTAAAAACAATCAAACATTTGAATCAGAAAATAAAGAAAAAGATCTAACCTTTTATTTTAAAGAGTTAAATAATTTATATAGTTCTTATACTAAAGATGATTTCTGGAAACAGGTACTACATAGTCTTGTCGGTTATTCAAAAATGAGAACAGCTAAGACTTTAAGAGAAACTTTGAATATCAGAGATGCCTATATGGCTGATAATTTATTGTGGTTAACTCAAAAACGATTTCCCAATAAAAAGATTATCGTATGGGCACATAATTATCATATTTCAAGAGCATTACATAAGAATTTTAAAGCAATTACGATGACGGATAAGGTATATGAGGTTTTGGGTGATCAAATGTATTCATTAGGTTTTATTTCTTCAGAAGGAACATCTGAGTGGGCGAATCAAGATAATGCTTCTTCCTTACGAAAAATAAAAAGTAAAAAACTATTAGAAAATAAGATTGCTGCAAAAAACTATCATCAAGCTTTCTTAGATTTCAAAAATTATAAAGGAAAACCTACTCAGTTTATCATGAGATATAATTGGCATAAAGCGTATAAACAGAACTGGCTTACTATTTTTGATGGTGTTCTTTATATTGATAAAATGTATCCATGTACAAAGAAAAAAGAACAAATGGTAATACAGTAATGCTAATTTAAATACGCTATTTTATGTTTGATAGAATATTTACTGTCTCGCAGAACGAACAATCATCAATTGTCTTTGTGCAATATTATAAGCCACTTGTTTTGCTCTTTCACTCAATTCACAATTGAATAATTCATCATTTGTAGTGAACCAAAGTGCAAGCCATCTTTCAAAATGTTCAGGACCCATAGTATTTTTCATCATGTTATCAGTTCTGACATGTGCTTGTACTGGGTTACCATTAAATGTTCTTGCACCAAATAGGTTTGAATACCAAAAGTCTGTTAGTTTTTCTAAATGTTCGGGCCATTTTTCTTCTTCAATCATAGTATTGAAAATAGGACCTAATACTTCATCTTTTCGTACTTTTCCATAAAAAGTGAGTACCAATTTATTGACATCGTTTCTGCTTTGAATCTGTTGCATAAGGATTTATTCAGGTTAATAAGGATTAGATTTACAAAAGTAATAAAGATTTAGTTGAAAAATGTGAGTTATAATCAAGTAAGGTCCAAGTATTTTTCATTAAAATGATAAAAAGATAAGAATTGGGAATAGTATTGAAATTACACTATTAAATTTTATTTCATTTTTTTTATTATGTAAGATAACATTAAATACTCATCATGTTGTTTATGTGATTATTATAATATTTCATCCAATCATTTTTGATTACTTTTTCTTTGATAACGATAACTTTAAAAGCTTTTAATAGTTCCTCTTTTTCTTGAGAAATAAAGTCTTCAGTATAGAAATAGATGTTGTTCTTTATAAAACCCTTACGATTTGTAGAGATAATTCTTGCTCTTTTATTTAAAATCCACCATAAATCAGTTTCGCTAAAATCTAGAGATAATCCTATAATATGAATGTCAGAATTAAAGAAAAGCTCAATCCATGAATAGCCATCAAATTTTTTTTCTTTTAATTTATTATAGATAGATTTTACTCTTACTTTCTTTTTATTTATAGTAAACTCATACGTTCCTTTCAGGTATCCATCTAGTTTTCCGATCGTGCCACAATAGTGATCTAAACCTAACATTATAGAAGGAGGTTTATGGATTTCACCGTGAATATTCCAGATCTTACAGACTTCTTGATTATCCAATAGGATAGAGGTATTTCTTCTAATATTATAGATTTCTTCTACACTATTATTGACCAATGAAATATTATTAGAGGTAATTCCTTTCAAAAAAGAATAATCATAGTTGGTCGTAAGATAATTTTTGAAATTGAGCTCAAATAGTTGTTTATAAAATGGATTAGTCACCATTTTATCCATCTTACTCGCAATTTTTTCTTTAATTCTTTTTTCTAATAAAGAAGGGATTTTTTTACCAGTATTTACATCATCCATTAGCATTTTTTCATAGATCATCGTATTAGGTAATCGTCCATTATCAAAAGGTCGATCTTGTTTTAATTCTTCTAAGAGTTGAACCCAATCAAGGGCATTTTCTGAAAGAAGATTAATACCGTTGCCAAAGAGAAGTGTTTTGTTCATAATGGTTGAAAAAAATCCAGCAAAAAAAAGCTACTTAAAAAGTAGCTTAATATTATAAAAAGGATTTTAATTATAAAAGGATCATTAGGCTAAATCCATAGGAACTTCCATTAATAAGATTTTAGCTCCCTTTTCAGCCTTTACTTGAAGTTGATCTGTATCCCAAACTCCAAAGCCATCTCTTTTTTGAAGAGACTGTCCATTAATCTCAACATTTCCTTCTAATACAAATGCATAAACTCCATTATTGTCTCCATGAAAATTGTAGGAAGTTGTTGTGTCTTCTTCAAAAGTACCCATGTTAAACCATGCGTCTTGATGGATCCAAACACCTGCATCATCTGCTGTTGGAGATAAGATTTGGTAAAATTGATTAGGCTTCGAAATATCGGCTATAGAAATCTGATCATAACGTGGAGTGACTCCTTTTTGATTTGGGAATACCCATATTTGAAGAAACTCTACATTTTTATCTTTATTTTTATTGTATTCAGAATGATAAATTCCAGTTCCTGCTGACATTACTTGAATTTCACCTTCTTTAATTGTAGCTGTATTTCCCATGCTATCTTTATGTTCCAAATCACCAGACATTGGAATAGAAATAATTTCCATATTGTCATGTGGATGAGTTCCAAAACCTCTTCCTTCAGCTACTTTATCATCATTTAATACTCTTAAGGCACCAAAGTGAACTCTTTCAGGATTATAATAATTGGCAAAACTAAATGTATGATGTGAATCTAACCATCCATGATTTGCATGTCCTCTTGTTTCTGATTTATGTAATACAGTATTCATTGTTTTATTTTCTTTATTTGGTAAATGATTAAATCCTACTTGTTGAATTAAATTTTCATCCTCTGAAGTTTCAGGTAAGTTTTCCTTGGCTTGACTAATCGAAGGAGCCACAATGCCTAAAGCAGCAGATTTTAATGTCGTAGAGAGAAACTTTTTTCTATCCATAGTATTGACCGTTTTGATGTATTACAAAGTAACACATAATCCAAATGGCTATGAATATGAGAATACGTGAAGGACTTATGAAAATCCGTCATTTAATCATTTAGTCTGAATTGAGATGGGGAAATACCAACACATTTTTTAAAGAAAGCACTAAAATTAGCAGGTTCTGAAAAGCCAAGTTCATGCCCAATTTCTTTATTACTAAGTGTAGAGAAGTACAATAGACGTTTGGCAGCTGTAGTAATTCTACTTTGAATATGTTCTTTGGCCGATTTTCCGCTGTGTTGTTTAACCACTTTATTTAGGTGGTCTGGAGAAATATGTAGAGCTTCTGCATAAGTACTAGTGTGATGCCACTCCTTATAATGCGTATTAATCAGTTCCTTAAATTGGCGGAGTAAATTGTTTGTATTTTGAATTTCTTCTGAAGGTAAATCACAAACATTTGTACAAAGTATTAAAATCAATTTCAATATAGCACCAATTGCATCTTCTTTGAAATTCATTTCAGAATGAAACATTGTATAAATATCTTCTAAATAAGATTCTATTAGAAAAAAATCATCCTGATTGAGAGTAAGAGGAGGAGTTTCGGTAAAGTCGTGAAATAGATTCAAATCTTGAATAAATGAGATGGGAATATTATTCAATACTAAAAAATCAGTAGAGAAAACTAGAGCATACCCTTCAGACCTTTCTTTTTCTATGATTTGATGTACTTGTCCTGGAGAAACAAAATAGATTTGATGATCAGATAATGCATATGAAGTGAAATCAATTTTATGAATTCCTCTTGCTTTTTTAGTAAAAATAAAAGTATAGAAATCATGTCGGTGAGGATCATCAACTTCACCCTTTCTTTTATCATAAATCTCTTCCATCTTAGAGATACCAAAACTTAATTTTTTATTGGTTCTGTTGACAGATTGATATGTTTTTACTGATTTCATGCTATAAAAATAAAAAAGCTCGGTCTTTTATACCAAGCTTTTCTTATTATTTATTCTTCGTCTTTTCCATGACAATTTTTATATTTCTTTCCACTTCCACATGGGCAGGGATCATTCCTTCCAATTTCTTTTTTTGGTTTATTTGTTTCCTTAAAATTTCTTTCCTGTTCTGCCATATCTTGATTAAAAATCAATTCTAAGGCTTTATATAAATCGGGATGTTTTTTTTCAAGGAGTTGAGGTCTTTCAAAAAAATATTCAGAAGTTACGGTTAGAAATTCTTCAATTTTAGTGGCTCCATATGGGTTAATATCAGACTCTTTATTGATGATTTTGTCCATCTCGTCATGCATTAATTTCATCCAAGGAATAGAGTAACTATTATTAAGAAGTACTTCAGGAATGCCATCTGTTTTACCATCGGCCATATCTATGAGATGGACAAACTCATGTATTCCTACATTTTTTTTATCATTATCATTTCTAAATCCTTCTCTTAATGCACCTTTAGAAAGTAGCATTCTATTTTTTAGCTTTCCTTCACCGACCATACCCAATACATATCCTTCACCAAATTGTTGTCCAAATTCAGTATCATTTAAATCGGATTCAAGGATAATTACTTCTTTTAAATTAGGATATTCCCAATCAGGATAACCAAAGATGGGAATAATAGCACTTGAAGCAACCAGTAATCGATCTAGGTCTTCAATTGTTGTTTCAATAGGTGTAATTTTTATTGAATTCAAAAAGCGAATTACTCTTTGCTCAAAGTGATCTTTTTTTTCAGGTGTGGAAAGTTCATTATAAAAAGTGACGTGTTCAATCAGGATTTCTCTCCATTCATCACTGAAGGTATGTCGATCAAAATGATGTTTTTGTTCTTGCTTTTTTTGGGCCTTAATTTTTAATAATTGCCATATAAGTGTAGTAAAAAAAAGTACACCTATGAGCATTAATAGTATTGATATCGTATTCATATCCTTAAAATAATAGTTATGTTTTTAAGGTATATAAGAACAACTTCAATATGACCATATATTGAAATTGTTTAATGGAAAATTATATGAATTTTCTTTCTTTAACTACTTATTAATAGTACATGAAAGGTCAATACTTCTACCATCTTCTAAAGAAAATTGGAGAACAAATTGATCTGGGAATTTATTTTCTTTGTTCACAATAAAGAAAAAATCATAAGGGAAATGTTCGTATATATTTTCGTTTACAATATCATCTAAATCCAAAATGAGCTCTGAGTTAGGATTTACAACTTGAAATTGAGATGTGATATCTTCATTCTCTAAGTTGAAGGCAACAACTTTTGAGAATCTATCATTAGTATAAACCAATGGACCAGGTGCTGCATAAGCCATAGAGAAAAAAGAAAATGAGGGTTTAATAATTGGGGCTTGTAATGTAGTTTCAATTCTATCATAGATAATATCCACTTTAAACGCAATTCTTTCGTTTTCATTATCCGTAAAGAAATACCTATTGTCTACTTCTTCAACATACCCGAGTGTTGATTTAAAATTTTGTACTTCAAGTAGTATTTCATCCATATCTGAATCACTACAAAGTCCAGAAGAAGTAATATCTACAACTTCACAAGAAGAAATACCTAAAATGTAGCATGCAATGATAAACAATAGCTTTAAATAGTAGTTTTTGTTTGTGTAAAACATTTTAATTTAAGTTTGATTAAGTATAAAATAAAAGTAATTACTCAATTTTTGCTAAAGAAAATTTTGATGAAAATAAATTATGAACTTTATATTTCTAAAATTAATTACGTAGATTTACTTATGTAATATATTAAACTACTATCAAATGAACTCATCCATAGATTGTAATAGCTGTCTCAACCATCATTGTTTAATCAAAAAACATAGCCATGCTCCTGAGGCACAGCCATACTTAGAAAAGAAATTAATGGTGAGGGCAAAAAAAAATCAACCTTTTATCCTTGAAGGTGCACCTGTCCATGGACTTTATTTTATTTACAAAGGAAAAGTAAAAGTAGCGAAGACTGGTATTAACGGTAAAGAGCAAATCGTAAGACTTTGTCAAGATGGAGAAATCATTGGCCACAGAGGATTTGGTGTAGGTCAATTTTATCATATTAGTGCAGTAGCGATTGAAGATATAACCTTATGCAATTTTTCTAATGAAGTTATAAACGCTATGCTTCAAGAAGTGCCTCAACTGGCTTATAATATGATGCTTTTTTATGCAGAAGAGCTCAATCGTAGTGAAAATAAAGTAAGAAAGATTGCTCAAATGACGGTTAGAGAAAAGGTCATTGATGCTATTTTATATATGAATAGAAAATTTGGGCAAAAAAATAACTTATTGAACATTCAATTATCGAGAAAAGAAATTGCTGATTTTGCTGGAACAACAGACGAACAGGTCATTAGAGTAATTTCCTCTTTAAAAAAGGAAGGTATTTTGATTGCACAAGGTAAACGATTGGGTATCGTGAAGTTAGAAAAACTGAAGAATGAAATTAAAGAGCACAACTTTTTCTTAGATAGTTGATTTTTAGCATCTTGTATGTTTTGCTAGATTCTTTTTTAAGAAATAATTATTTTTTTCTTTTAAAATGTGCCAAATTGAAGTACTTTAAAGTGTGTACAACCAATTTTTTAGTATAACTAGTAAACATGTCGATTATTACATATATACGAGTATCTACAGTAGCACAATCGAAATTTAAGCAACAAGCTAAAATTAAAGGTAAACCTTATATTGACAAATGTCCTGTCACTTTACCTTTTATTCAAAGACCTCGTGCACAAGAGCTCCTTTCAATCTTAACTGCTGAAGATAAACTTTATATTGAGGATATTGATCGTTTAGGCGATAATCCATCTGATATTTTAGAAGCTTTAAAAGCACTATTAGAAACTAAGGCAACTATTTTAATCAATAAGTTTGATTTAGAAGAAGAACACGCTAATGCAAGCGTAATCGGTGTAATATCTGCTTTTGAAACAATGTTGAGCATGAAGGAATATCAAATGCAGGAAAAAACTGTGGAAGGTATTGCTCGAGCGAAAGCAGAAGGAAAATATAAAGGCGGTAAAAAAGGCCGTAAAATGAATGTCGAAAGATGGATGGAACGTAATAGTGACGTCATCGAAGGATTAAAAAATGGTCTAACGACATATCAAATTTCTGAAAAAACAGGTGTTGGCAAAACGCAAGTTTCAAGAGTGCGTAAAAGATTGCGTGAAATTGAAGCAGAGTTAAGTAAAAGTGTAGAAATGAGTGCAGCCGAAGAAATGCAGCACGAAGAAGCATTATTACAAGAAGCGTAAAAACACAAATTAGATATAGAATGATTAGACTACTTAGTATTAAGTAGTCTTTTTTTAAAGTAAAATTTTAAATTTTACGTAATATTTTTGAAAAGTAAGTATAAATACGTAGTATTGTTACGTAATTATTTATTGACATGTGAAAATACGTAGCGCTATGAAGCCAAAAGTAATATCAAATGAAAAAGCAACAAGTATCAACTTGTTCGATTTTAGTAGTATACAGATGAGAACTTTTCATCTAAGTTGGATTGCTTTCTTTCTTTGTTTCTTTGGATGGTTTGCTCATGCACCTTTAATGAAATCTACTATTGCTCCCAATTTAGAACTGACTAAAGCACAAACAACATTAGCCTTTATTGCTTCAGTAGGGGTGACTATTTTTGCTAGATTAGGTATTGGAAACCTTTGTGATAAAATAGGACCTAGAAAAGCTTATGTATACCTTTTGGTTTTTGGTGCATTTGCTGTGGCTGGATCATCATTAGCAACAACGTGGGAAACTTATTTATTATCAAGATTAGCGATTGGTGTAATTGGAGCTTCATTTGTCATTACACAATATCATACTTCAGTAATGTTTGCACCAAATGTAATTGGCATTGCTAATGCTACAACAGCAGGTTGGGGTAACTTAGGCGGTGGTGTAACAAACGCTACTATGCCTTTAATAGCCTCAGGAGTGGCAGCTTTTGGATTAGCAGAAGCAACTGATTCTTGGAGAATAGCGATGTATATACCTGCGGCTATTATGTTATTTGTTGCATTTTTATATTGGAAATATACATCAGATTGCCCGAAAGGAAATTATGAGGATTTGCCAGATGAGAGACCTGCAGCAAAGAAAGGTGATAAGAGTTTATTCCTGGAAGCAGCTTCAGATAAAAGGGTTTGGGTATTATTTTTAATGTACGCAGGTTGTTTCGGAATGGAATTATTCGTGACTGGAAAAGCATCAACGTACTACCAAGAAAAATTTAGTTTGAGTCAAGAAGCAGCCGGTTTTGTTGTTCTTTTCTTTGGTGCAATGAACTTATTTGCTCGTTCAACTGGAGGTTGGATTGCAGATAAATTTGGGAAAAATTCAGGCCTTAACGGTAGGGTGAAAATATTAGTTTACGTTGTTATAGCAGAAGGAATTGCATTATTAATCTTCTCACAGATGAACGTATTGGAATTAGCAATCATCAGTATGGTATTCTTCTCTCTGTTTGTACAAATGGCAGAAGGAGCAACCTATTCGGTTGTGCCATTTATCAATAAAAAAGCATTAGGAGCTGTATCAGGTATTGTAGGTGCTGGCGGTAATGTGGGCGCTGTGCTTTATGCACAATACTTATTAAGAACAGGTTCATCACTTCAAGATGCATTCTTCACTTTTGGATTTATTGTTTCAGCAGTAGGTTTCTTAGGACTTTTAATCAAGTTCTCAGCAGAAGATGAAGCAGCAGCGATTGAAGAACAAAAGAAATTAGAAGCATTTGAGGCTTCGTTAAGAGAAAATACAGCTATGGTTGTCTAACAAACAACTTCATATACGAAAAATATGTGATTAATAGTGTTCCGATAAAAACATTGATTTTACGAAAAATAAAATCAGTGTTTGAATAAACTTAGTATTTGAGCAGTTCTTTTCTAATAGGAAGGAGCTGCTTTTTTTATATAGTCTTTGAGACAAAAAAGTTTAGACAAAAAAAGAAGGGATCAGATAAAATCTAAACCCTTTCCCCATTACTTAAAGCAAACTATTGTTTCTTTTGTAAATCGAATATGATATAAGTACCATCTTCTATTACTAATATTTTTTTGATGAAATCTTTCTGTTTCATCTTACACCCTTATAAACGTGATTGAGTGGGTAAATAGTTTCACTAAAGTTGTTAACGAATATAAATGAATGTATTTAACTTTAAACCACAAATGCACAATGTTATGTGAAACAATTTAAATGTTATTACAAAACTAAGGATATTATTTGAATATATTGTCAAAAATTTAGATTATTCTCAGAAAAAATTAAAGATAGCAGTATTTTCTTATTATACTGCTATCTCATTTTCAAAGAATTATAGCCCAATACCTATATATTGCTTTTCTCCATTCGGATAAATTCCTTCTAATAGAATACCTCCACTTTTACCTCTAAGGGCAGTGCCAAGGTCATCAATCGAAAGAACAGGTTCTCTGTCTACATAAGTGATCACAAAACCCTCTTGAATTCCAGCTTGAGCAAGCTTACTATTTGGATCAAGTTTAGTGATTTCTAAACCACCATTTATACCTAAAGCGTTGGCTTTTTTCTGAGATAATGGTTGCACTTCTGCATTTAGAGCTTCAATTGCTTCGGCAGAATTTTTAGGAGCTGAAACAATATCCGTTGTATTTTGCTTATTCTTAAGTTTTACATTGAATATTTTTTCTTTTCCATTTCGAATGACTGTAACCTTTACGGTATCTCCAGGTCTTTTTCTAGCGATATATTCTTGTAATTCAGAAACAGTGCTCACTTCTTCATCATTAATATTCGTGATGATGTCATTTTGCTCAATACCTGCTTCACTTGCAGCTCCTTGAGGATTAACACCCATCACTGCAATACCTGATATCTTTTCTAAACCTGCTTCATCAGCCATTTTTTGATCAATGTCTCTAATTTCTACACCGATTAATGCTCTTTGTACAGCACCATAATCTTTAAGGTCTTCCATTACTTTTTTAACAAGTTCCGAAGGAACAGCAAAAGAATAACCAGTAAATGATCCTGTTCTAGAAGCAATTGCTGAGTTGATACCGATTAAACTACCGTTTAAATCAACTAAGGCACCACCTGAATTACCAGGGTTTACTGCTGCATCAGTTTGAATAAATGATTCAACGGCTAAATTATTGGACTGAGATCTTAATATATTAATATTTCTTGCTTTGGCACTTACAATACCAGCAGTTACAGTTGATGTCAACTCATAAGGATTTCCAACAGCCAACACCCATTCACCAACTTTGATTTTATCGGAGTTGCCAAAGCTAATAAAAGGTAGATTTTCTTCAGGTTCTATTTTTAATAACGCTAAATCTGTTGTTGGGTCCGTTCCAACTAATGTGGCTGTAAAAGTTTGTTTATCTTCTAATACAACTTCAATTTTTGATGCACCATCAATAACATGATTATTTGTAGTTATATAGCCATCTTCACTGATGATTACACCTGAGCCAGAACCTAATTGTCCTCCTTCAGATCTTGGATCTTCAAAAAACTCATGGAAAAAACGTGGAGTACCTCGTCTAGCTAATGATGGATCTGCATATGTTTTAATGTGTACAACAGCTGGAGTAGTTTTTTCAGCAGCACTTACAAAGTTTAATCCGTCAGGTACAGTGTATGCTGGCCTGGCTGAAGTTGATGTTTCGTATTTTGTAAATGAGACTGGTCTTTCATTGCTCACACTATTTGATGTCTCTTCTTGAATAAATGTAGTGTAAGTTCCTACTGATATGATACCTCCTATCATAGAAGCACCTATCATTGATAAAAATTGTTTTTTCATAATTTGATAGTAAAAATTAAGTTTTAAGAGAACTAAGAAAGGGTTCTAGACAGATATTCCTTTCCATTCTTATTTGCACTAGTATTTTACAATTAAATCAAATCTTGTGCGAATAGTAATTTTATTTACCTTTTTTATCAAATAATAAGACTCCTCTTCTTTCTTTAATTTTTTTTAAAACAGTTAACTATCATAAAATCATGATGATAACGATCAACTTTTCTTTAAAAAAGTTTGGCCACCTTTGTAGTGTCATAAGAAAGAAGGAAAATTAATATTTAATATTACTTCCTTAAGGTGATTCTAATACTCTGAATAAGAGTGTTTTAATATAATAACTGAGAGTTTCTGTCCACAGAGACAGATCAATTTTCATAGTGTTTAAAGTTTGGGTGTAAATTGAACGGGGCTCGTCTATGACGGGCCTTGTTTTTTATTTAACAAATTTTGAATGACAAATTATCTTTATCAAGCTGACATTCTGTCTGAAATTAATCAAAAATTTTCTTTATCGCTATAAAAACTACATCTCAATAACTTAAATCCCTAATTTTGCGTTTGTTGTAACTAGATCTACAACAATTAATGTAATAACATAAATAACATCACAATGTTTTCACTTCCAACAGCGGTTCAGGAATTGGTTTTTGAAGACCAATTAAAAGAGAAGATTTCCAAAGCAGAAAAAGTAATTATCGCTTTTTCAGCAGATTGGTGTCCTCCTTGTAGAGTAATGGAAGGCACGATAGCAAATCTTTCTTTTGAATTAGAAGGTAAAGCTGAGATTATTAAAATTGATCCAGAAAAATTTCCAGATCTAGCAAAAGAATACAATATGAAAACGATTCCTTTTTATTTAGGGTATGTTGAAGGTAAATTGAATGGAAAAGCACATGGAGTTGTCCCAATCAAAATGCTTAAAGAACTTGTCAATGAAGAATAGAATTAAAAATATATTGAAGCTTTTATATTCTCAAAAGAGAAAAGCAAACCAAGGTTGCTGTACTGCTTCCGTCAAAAGGTTTGAAAAAGAGCAAAATAAAAAAAGCCACTTACCGAAATAAGTGGCTTTTTTGTATTTATAAACTCGTAAATTACTTTTTCAACTTCGTGAAGTAACGAGTACTAATCAAGTGACCACAATCTGTCAAATGATAGTTTACTGTTGCTTTGTATTCTACTTTTCCTACAATATGTGGAGTACCATACACCTTCAAAGAATGACCTTTTGGAAAGGTACCAACTTTGACCATTTTTCCTTCTACTAGTTTGTACTTAGGTGTTTTTCTCTTTGTGACAATGTCAGTATCGTTGGCCATTGTCAAAAAAGGTAACCCTAATAGTGATAGAAATAATAAAGCCTTTTTCATATTCTTGCAGTTTAGTGTAGTTCTATTTATAATGTATCGTATAACAGATTAAAAAAGTTGTTATTCTTACTTTTTTTAACGTCACACTACAAATATATGAAAATAAAAGGTCATTCTACACTTATAAATGTAAAATGACCCTTAAAAAAATACAATTCACTTATTCTTAGTTCTTTCCGAAGATAGAATATTTTAAAGTAAGTTGTAATGTCATATTTTTCATCCAATCTTCTTCAGCTGCTTCTGGATCACCGTTTACATCGATCATACCATAGTTTGCTCTGATGTCTAAAGTAAGAGGAGTGTTGTTGAAGTCATAAGAAGCACCAACTACAAATGCAAAATCAATATTATTGAACTTTGCACCAGCATCTAACATCTCACCCATACTTTCATTATCAGCAGGAATAGGGAAATTAGGATTTTCAGCTAATTCAGGTAACATATCAACACCTTCACCATTTGTAAGACTGAAATCACCATCAAAAGTAACTTTACTGCTTACTAAGAATCCGATTTGACCACCACCAAATAATTTGAAGTTGTTGTTTTCACCAAATCCGTATTTTAATACGATTGGAACATTAATATAGTTTAAACGAATATGTGACTCACCTACTGCAGAATATGTAAGTGGGAATAAAGAATTTAATGGACCTTCAACTGGTAAGAAACCAGGTCTTTCTGGCATTAATCCTAAGTCACCTTCATTTAATGTATACCCTAAATCAGAGTTTTTATAAACACCTTGCTGAGAATATAAAACTTCTGCACCAAGAGATAATTTATCACTAAGTTTTAAATCATAAGTAATACCACCAACAAAACCAGGGATCAAACCACCGTCAGGATTTTCTACTAAGATTCCTGAGTGTGATAAACCACCTTTCACACCGATAACACCTTGTGCATAAGTTGCTGCGATACTGAAGATTGATAATAAAAGGATACTAAATAACTTTTTCATATCTTAAATTCGTAAGTATAATAAATATTAGGCTTGTGTATAATTTTAGTCGAAACGTTTGCGATAGCACAAAGGTAGAGCCCTAAAACGCGATTTTTCTAAAATAGTTATTAAAAGAAACTTAATGGGTAATTTTCTGAAAATTAGATATTTAGTAAACTTTCGTAAACATCGTTACTTTTCTGTTTTTAATTAAGTGTGAAAATAAATAATGTTTTGTGTAAAATGTTTTTTTCGAAAGAATATTTTGAATAAAAAAATTTCACAAAACAAGTGAATGTTTATTCATTAATGTAAAAAATGAAGTTTTATTTAATAATGAATAATTATTCACTATTAAATGTAACGATTATTCTGTATGTGATCGATGAATTCTTTAACTCTTGAATTAAACTTTTTCTGATTTTTCCAGAGATTTCTACTATAGAACCTTTGGAAATTCCAATGCTTACTTTTGAGTGCAATTGGGAAATAACCATGAGCTTCTTTTACTGAAATAAATTGATGATAAGCTTCATCATCTGTCATTAATAAACCAATAGGAGAGGTATTGTCCATTACTGTAAGTGCAGAAAATGGTATCACTTCACTTACTTCATTTTGATGTTGAATATCTTCTTTTAATGTTTTACCAAAAGTCCATGTCTTCGAATGATGTGTTGAAGGTTTATAGCCATTATCCTGAATATCTTTAGCGTAATATAAAAACTTCTTCAATAATTTAGGACCTTCATTTTTACTGTCATCTGTATTCAATTGGTGGGATAGAATACTGCTGACGACATACATTTTCTTTCTTGCTCTAGTAATGGCAACATTCAAACGTTTTTCCCCACCTTCTTGGCTTAAGGTACCAAATTGAAGGTTGATCTTACCTGATTCATTGGGTGCGTAAGTGATTGAAAGTAAAATATGATCTCTTTCATCACCTTGAATATTTTCGATATTTTTGATAATCAGTTCTTCAGGCCAGTTGACTTCCAATCGATCCATAATCTCTTGAATCAATTCTTGTTGCTTATGGTTGAAGGTAATGATACCAATATTCGTTTCTCCTTTTTCAACCAGTCGTTTTGCTAATTTGACGACTTTAATAGCTTCCTCTTGATTGATTCCTTTTTTCCAGACACCTTCATCTACTTTGATAAACTCAATACCTGTATCTTTTGCATCCACTTTTTCGAAATCAGGTATAAAACGTAATTTATTATGATAGAAATGCTGATTAGAGAAATCGATTAGATCAAAAGATTGACTTCTATAATGTCCAATTAGATAATGTTCGGATAAATATTGTTTTCCTAAATCCAATAAAGAATTCACTTCAAGCGCAGGGTCCAAATCATAGTCATCATCTTCTTCCCATCTTGGTTTATATAGATCAAATGGAGGAAGTTGCTGTGTATCTCCCATAATAGCCACTTGAGAACCTCGGTACATAGCAGGAATCCCTTTTTCAGCAAAACATTGTGAAGCTTCATCAAAAATGACGAGATCAAAGAATGGAATCAATGGGAAAATAGCAGAAGCAGCTTCTGGAGATGTCAACCAACAAGGGAGTAAGTCCAATACTTCATCTTGGAAATGATGAAACGTCTTTCGTAAAGGCCAAATACTTCTTTTTTTATTGACTTGATGATAGAGATCTCTATAGGTTACTCTATTATTTAATCGATTATATTCTACTTTATCGTAAGTTCTTTCTTTTAATCTCACCAAAGTCATATCGGTTGCGATAGACCTTTTTTCCAAAATAGCCTCTTGAAGGTTCTTTTCAAGTTGTTCAATTGCACCGTTAGAAACAATCCTTAGTACAGGATGCTTCATTTCGATATGATAAAGCCAACTGATGTTTAAACTATTTTCAAAATATTCTAAAACTTCCTCAATGGGATGTTTGTGAACCCCTTCCATATGACCATCAACCAATCGGAGTGCAGCCCATTCATGTGGAGTAAATGATTCTTTTAGCTTATCAAAACGACAAATTTCATCAAAATCATCTTCCAATACTTCCTTAAATTTTACGATATCAATCTTGTTGTTGATAATATCTTCAATTTCTAAAGGAGAAAGAAACTCTTCCCATTTTACTCTTTCTTGTGGGATTTTATGTATTGTCTTAAAAAGAATATCAATTTTTGTCCATAATTCATCATAACTATAATTATGGAGCTCAATAAACTGTACAGAAGAACGAAGTGCAGTATATAGTTTTCTAGCTTCAATAGCTTTTTTACCAGCATCAAACCAATCTTCCCAAACTTTTTCTTCTAGTTCTTCTGGAAATTCAACAATCCACTCGTACTTACGCATATCATTTTTTTGATGCGTAAGATTCATTCTATTTTCAATACGGTCTCTCAGGTTTTGTAGGCCTTTTATGGAGTTCGGTAAATTGTTCTTTTTAATTAATTCATCAACAAATTTCTTCTTAGAAGAGAATTGCCATTTTACGAGAGTCAAAGGGTTACTACGTGTACGAATGGCCATAGTGACCCATTCCATAGCATCTCCAATCTGCTCATCAGAAAGCGTTTTTTCGACTTCAGTACCTCTGTTATTAAATGCACTTAAGCATCCTCTTTTATGGTTTTGCCAATCCTGAACCGTTGGTACTCTTCCTCTTTTCTTGATGATATAATTAAACATCTTGTAGACATCAGCATCACTAATTACTTCCATAAATTTAGTGACCTGACCTTCTTGTCGAAGGATCCAAAGACATTCATCAAAAGAAAGATCAACTTGTATATTATCAGAAATTTCACTCAAGATCTTATCCTTGAAAGGGATGATTCTATCTAAAATTTCATGAATATGAAGAATAGCACTGCTTTCAAAGTTGGTAAAAGGAATACGATCTTTCCAGATGTAATCTTCATCATCTAAGCTCCTAGCAAATTCTAAATAAGTTTGCAGGCGATCTTTATAATAGTTGACTTCTTTAAGGTCAAATTGTTGATAACAGCCTTTTAAGTGTGTATGTGGAGATTTTCGGTTACATTTTAAGTAAAGTTCTTTGGCTGAAATTCCACATTCAGATATATCAAATAATGCTTCCCTGAATTCATCCAATTGAGAAATTGCACTATCTATTTGTTTAGAATGTAAAGCAAAATTTCGTTCCAATTGCATTGCACCTAAACTATTATTGTCTTCTTTGAATTTATCTAATGCATCGATCTGATCGTGCATTTTTTTATAAATATGTCCTCTGTCATATCGGTGATCATGAACCATAGCACAAAATGTCCCTAAAGAAATATCTTTCATTCTTTGGTACACCACTTCAAGTGCAGCTCTTTTTTGTGAAATGACTAATACGTTTTTTCCACGTGTTGTGAAATCAGCGATTAGGTTACATATTAACTGTGACTTTCCACTACCTGGAGGCCCTTGTACCACCACAGAATTACCAGACTTTACTTCTTTGATGACCTTTTCTTGTGAGGCATCAATAGGATAAGGAGAAAGTAATTCTTCTTCTTGATGTGCTTTGCCTGCAAAAGTTTCTTTTAAACCTAAGCCATCCAAATGATTTACCGAACCCCCAAAAAATCCTTCAAGATCTTTGACATTATCATTATCAATTAATTGATCATAATCAGGCATTAAATAAGAGTCTGATTGCGGAAAAATGCCTATCAAAGCTTCTGAAAACAATTTCATTTGCCCCTCTTCAAAATTAGAGGTGAAATGTGTTTTGGTTAAAGCTTCAAAGGGTTTGACCCATTCACCAAAAGTATCTTGATTAAAGTTTAATTCTAAATTCGAATCTTCTAAGGTGTGATATAATTTAGTAAGAAATGCAGTTGTGTCTTTAGGGAAATCCTCAAATGTGAGTTCTAGAAAATCATCGTCAAAAGAAACTGCATTGTGATGTGAAATAGCAAGTAAGAGTGTTTTATTAAAAGTGACTTCTGTATCATCTCTTAGTACAAGATTCCAATTGCCATCTTCCTGCTTTAATTCAACTGGAAAAAATAAAAGTGGTGCACGTAAATTCCCCCCAGAAATTAAGCGACCTTGAACAAAAGGATACCCTAAAAATAAGTCATGACGCCCCCCTTCTTCCAATACAAATTTGGCAGCTTTAGCAACACGACGGATTTGTGTGCTGATTTTGTTAGCACTACTATCCCTACTATCAGCAATAGGACAGATAGGAATTTCTTTAAATCCTTTAATGACTTGTCTAATAATATCAAATGCAGGAAGTTGCATTAATTGATCTAAATCAGCAATGTCGATATACTGCCCTGAATAAGCTCTTGGTAAATACAATGACTTATTTCTTGCGGACAGGTTAGCAAGTCTTTTTTGGTACGTTTTGAGGGTCTTTTGCACAGTTTACTTTTTATTTTCACTATTTCTCACAGAATCTTTCTAAAAAAATGTAAAACAATAGGAGTAAATGCTTTCTCTTACTCACCTTTGCAGGAGAAGATTCTGAATTTACTATCAAGATACACAACGAAAATTAAAATCGTAATGGATAACAGAAAGAAAAATATAAATTATTCAATTATTCTAATTACACTGATGGGAATTGTATGGCTTTACAGGACTTATTTTCCAGAAGCTCAAAAACATTTCTATGTAAGAGGAACGACAATGGGGGTTGTTCCTTATAATATTAAGTATATTGATGAGGAAGGAAGACCGTTAGATAAAGAAATTGAAAAAATATTGAAGGATTTTAATCAATCGTTATCTACCTACATCGAATCTTCTGAAATTTCTAGATTTAATAAAGGACAATCTTTAGCCTATGAATCGACGTTTTTCTATCCTGTATTAGTGGAAAGTAAGCAAGTATATGATGCGACAGATGGTGCTTTCGACCCAACTATTCAGCCTCTAGTAAAAGCATGGGGTTTTGGTCCTGGAAAAACACCGACAATTAAGGATAATGAAGTAGATTCAATAAAAGCGTATGTTGGTTTTGATCAGTATATCACATTTGATGATAAGGAAGTAACCAAATCTTTGGAAGGTGTTGAACTTGATTTTAGTGCAATTGCTAAAGGATATGCTGTTGACGTGGTGGCTGATTTACTAAGAGAAAAAGGAATTCATCGTTTTATGGTAGAAATTGGTGGTGAGGTTGTTTGTGAAGGAACGAATGAGAAAGAGGCTATTTGGAAAATAGGAATCGATAATCCACGTTATGATGAAGGTGGGCAGGAACAACAGATTTCATTAATTGTAGAACTTGATAATAAAGCATTAGCTACTTCAGGAAATTATAGAAACTTCTATGTAAAAGATGGAAAAAAATATGCACATACTTTAGATCCTAGAACTGGGTATCCCGTTCAACATAGCTTATTGAGTGCCTCAGTATTTTCTTCAAGTTGTATGCGATCTGATGCCTATGCTACTGCATTTATGGTAATGGGTGTAGAAAAAGCAAAGAAAGTAATCGAAGCAAACCCAGATTTGGAAGCAATTCTGATTTATGATGAAGGAGGGAAAATGAAAAATTACATTTCTGATGGTGCAAAAAGTATAATTTATAAATAATTAAATAAGCCTCTTCATTATTCGTGAAGAGGCTTATTTTTTAATCGTACAATTCCCACCATTTTTTAAGGGTATCATTTTTACCTAAAGTAATTATTTGTCCTAGAGGGGCAGTGAAGACTTCTAAATCTTGTTTATGGGCTTCCCTAAGAAAACGTTCAATGGGTTCTTTCCATGGATGTAATGCCAATACAAATCCACCCCAATGTACAGGGAAAGCTTTTTTCACTTTTGCATCGACTGCAGCTTGAACACTTTCTTCCGGATACATGTGTATTTGATGCCAATTTTCATTGTATTGCCCATTTTCCATGATTCCCCAATCAAAAGGACCTAGTTTTTCGCCTACTTCTTTGAAATGCTCACCATAACCACCATCTCCACTCCAATAAATATTATAATGATCAGTTTTTAATGCCCAACCACCCCAAAGTGATTTTGCTCTGTCATTCAAACCTCTACCTGAAAAATGCCTTGACGGAGTATAAGTGATGGTAATATCATCTACTTTAATTTCATCCCACCAATCCATTTCTGTAATGATTGACGGATTTACACCCCAAGAAACTAGATGACGTTTAATGCCTAACCCTACAATAAATCGATTGGTTTTGGTCATCAATTTATCAATACTATCCATATCCAAGTGATCATAATGATCGTGCGTCATCAATAAATAATCAATCTTTGGAAACTGATCTATAATTTCTAAACTATTCTTACTAAATCTTTTCGTTCTAATTGGTCCAATAGGAGAGGCATCTGGACCCAACATTGGGTCGATCAATATACTTTTACCATTCAGTTGTAATAGACCTGCTGAATGTCCATACCAGATAAATTTAGGTAGCTCTATATTTTCATTAAATGATTCTCGATCAAAAGGAAGGATAGGTAAGTTGTCTTTTGGTGCACGAGTAGCTCTATCAGTAAATTGCTTTTTGAGTAAACCTGGAATATTTCGAAAATTTATATTCATGGTAGTAACGGCCAAGTTTTCAAATTTTCCCTCTTTCCATTGAGAGGATTTTGAAAACTTTTGTTCTTCCTCAGGGGTAAACTTACCGCCAAATTGTTTCTTGAAATTGCTTAGCATACATTTTAGTTTGGGTACTTCTTTCAAGTTAATAATCAAATTGTAAGTAACAAAAACAACCTCTTTGAATTTTCAAAGAGGCTGTTTGATGAATTGAGTAACTTGGATGTACGTAAAATACCCGTTTCATCTACGTACAATAATGAACCGTTAGGAATTCAGAACTTCAAAAAATGGTTGTAATTTACTTACCATATACTACTTGTTGATTGATTTGGGGGATATTATCTTTTTCATACCAAAAGACAATACCGCTTAATATCTCTGTTATTAGTGCTAGATAGAATAAACTTCCTCCATCACCGTTAACATCTATGCCTAATAGGGTCAAATGTAAAAACAAGGCCCCTCCAATAATTCCTAATGTTAATCCTGCACCTATCCAAGAGGTACGTGGAAATACGATTAATATTGCTGCTATGAGTTCCATAATACCTACTGCAACGCGACCAAAAGGCTCCATTCCAACTTGTGTGAAAATATATACACTATCAGGATGAGCTGTAAATTTGAATCTTAATGTTTGTATTAAAATAATTGCGACGGTTAATTTTAAAGCGAATATCAGGTACTTCTTCATAACAGTAATATTTTAATTTTTTGTTTTGGTATGTTACAAATATGCAAGGTTCAAATTCCACGAAGTGTGAAGTAGTTCACAATCATTAAAAAAAGTAAAAACTAATGATTGTTAATGGATAAATCTTTTGAAATCTGTTAACCGTACACTTAATCAACTTTATCTCAATTGTTATTATCCTAATTTTTATCACTATGTTCGGTATTCATCCAATAATCAGAAAAATCATCTTTTGGTTTAAATTAACAATGACATTAACATCAAGTTCATTGATTGCATCAGCAGAAGGAGCTAGTGTAGAGTCTGATTTTGTAATTATGTCATTTATTGAAGATACCGTTACATTAGTAATGGATTAATTCTTATGTCTGATAAGAAGCTTAGTTAATAGATAAAGTTTATTTGGTTTATCATGTTTTATGATGACCTTTTTTTTTGCTTAATATTTCTGAAGGATAATTTTTAATTTCTTAAATAAAATTAGCTGGTAATCTCACATCTTTTAAGTTTAAAAAATCAACTTAACACCGTCAAAACCGTTTTTAATTATCATTAGCAAAGGATAATGAACTGTACTTAAGAAAAATGTGTTGAATGCATTAGGGAAAAGGATTCAAATACCCTATTAATGTGAATTTTACGCTTAAATTTTTCTTTTTGAAGTCTGATTTTGGTCATTTTTTAAACCAAAATATTCGTCTAGTTTGCGGTGCAAAAAAAAGAAAATTATATCATTATTATATATCATAATTATAAAATATGAAAACGATCGATTCTTATAATTTCGAAGGAAAGAAAGCAGTTGTACGTGTGGACCTTAATGTTCCATTAAACCCTGACTTTTCAGTTCGTGACTTTACACGTATCAATGCAGTTATTCCTACGGTAAAGAAGATCATTGCAGATGGTGGATCAGCAATCTTAATGTCTCACATGGGACGTCCGAAAGATGGTTTTGAAGATAAATTCTCTTTAAAGCATATCATTGCTCCACTTTCTGAAAAATTAGGCGTTGAAGTTAAGTTTGGTGGTGACCCTATCGGTGCTGAAGCTGATGAGATGGCTGCTAACTTAAAGCCGGGTGAAGTAATGTTATTAGATAACTTACGTTTCTATCCAGAAGAAAAGAAAGGAGATGAAGGTTTTGCTCAAAAATTAGCTTCTAGAGGCGATGTATGGGTAATGGATGCATTCGGTACTGCACATAGAGCTCACGCATCTACAGCTGTTATCGCTAAATTCATGAAAGAAAAAGTTTCTGGTTATGTAATGGCTGCAGAAATTGAAAACGCAAAGAAAATTACTGAAAACCCTGAGCGTCCTTTCACTGCAATCATGGGTGGAGCTAAAGTTTCAGATAAAATTTTATTAATCGAACGCATCATGGACGTTGCTGATAATATTCTTATCGGTGGTGGTATGGCATATACATTCTTCAAAGCACAAGGTGGTACTATTGGTAACTCTTTATGTGAAGAAGATAAATTAGACTTAGCTTTAGAATTAATCGAAAAAGCAAAAGCTAAAGGAGTAAACTTAATGTTGCCAGTTGATTCTGTATGTGGTGATAAGTTTGGTGAAGATGCTACTGTAGCTTCTTATGACTCAAATGCAATTGCAGACGGTTACATGGGTCTTGATATCGGACCAAAAGCTTCTGAGGAATTCTCTAAAGTAATCAAAGAATCTAAGTCAATCCTTTGGAATGGACCAATGGGTGTTTCTGAGTGGGAAAACTTTGCTAACGGTACTACAGCTGTTGCAACTGCAGTTGCTGAAGCTACTGAAGGTGGTGCATTCTCATTAATCGGTGGTGGTGATTCTGCTGCTGCAGTAAACACTTTAGGTTTCGGTGATAGAGTATCATACATTTCTACTGGTGGTGGTGCAATGTTAGAATTAATGGAAGGTAAAATTCTTCCAGGTATTGCAGCATTAGAAGACTAGTAGTTGTTCAACATAAATAGAAGGTTCCCCTTCGATTCTAAGCGATACTTCTCAACAAGAGAGGTGTCGCTTTTTTTACAACTTAATTTTTATAGCAGATAGCATTGGAACTTCTAACCGATCATCATATTGCACTCTACAAGCATTCGTAAGGTAAAAGGTAAGTGGTGATCTATATTTCTCTCCATTTAATTTATAGTAACGATCATGATCAATAACCCATCCATTAAGTGAACCGTATCTTTCTTTACCTAATTTTAAAAGAGTGCTTCCAATTTTTTCTCCTTGAAATTCATTGTGAATGATCATTGCAAACCACTGCGTATTCTCTCTTTCAAACCTGAAAAACCAACCGACAACTTTATGAGCATGTGTTGTAGCAATGATGTGTTCTTTATGCTGTTGATTATTAAGGTAAGTGTCAAACTCTTCTTCAGATTTATAAGTCAGCTGCATTGGATATTCATCATTCCATAATTTATACAATGCTGTTTTGGTATAAGAAGATAAATTTTGAACGACCGAGAAATTGTAATCTTCTGTGATTAAAATACTTTCCATCAGTTTATTATAATTTATTTTGAAAATGTATAAACTTAAACAATGTTACTTTCGTATTATTTGATGAAACAATCAAAAACTATAGAATTAAAATGAGAAATACTACACAAAAATTAGAGATCTTCATGATTTATCAACGAATAAATAATGAAAGAGGCTTAAGTTTCTTTCATGTTTAAATTTACAAAAAAGTAATTATCGCTTGAATGAGTGACAAAATTAATGATTTGTTACTATTCAATCGAAAATGACTGTTTTGTAACTTCTTTTAGGAAGAAAGATTATTTTAAAGAGTTGACTATCAGTTATTACGATAATATTTAGTATTTACCCGTCAATTCATGTTAAACAGTTAAGACAATTTAGAAAAAAATGTTAGATATCAAACTTATGTTAAAAAAATATATTTTTTGAAACGTAGTTACATTTTTCCCGTCTAGAGTAATACCTAATTTTAAAACCTTGTATCAATGAAGACTGTCACTAATACCTACAATAGTACTACTATACCAAAAAAGTGGATGACAACCCTTACTGGTATATCTTATCTTCTTATGGGAATATTATTTTATATTCGCCCTTTTGAAGGCATACATCAAATGTTGATTGCGTTTGGGGTAATGCTTACGCCATCTTCTTTATTTGATGTTTATTTTTCAACAGATAATAAGGATAAGATTTATAGCTGGGGCTTTAATATGATTAATGCCATCTCTGATCTATTGATGGGATTAGTTTTCATTATCCATGTTCATTTAGGTAATTCATTTGTCCTTTATTCTGCTAGTTTTTGGATTTTGATGAAAGGAACTTTTGGATTGAATTTTTCTACTCAGATCAAAGGGAATTATCTTATAAAGTTGGTTTATTTATTCAGTAGTTTATTTGGGATTAGTATTTCAATGTTATTGATTACAACTGATTTATTCCCAGTCTTTCCAATAAGAGAAGTTTTCGTTGCAGGTTTATTCTCCTGTACAATCAATAAATTTATTTCTGTGTATTTACTCAATAAGAGTCATTATTAAAATTAGAATACTCAGAAAATTAGTGACAAAAAAAGCTCAAATTGACGTATCAATTTGAGCTTTTTTATTTATTAAAGTATGAAGCTTTCTGAATTAATGCTCAGTAAATAGCCTTATTTTATACTCACTTTTGCTGTAATAGAGGCTAATCTTTCTTTGTAAACATCTTTATCGAAGTTTTCCAAATTTTTTATAGCAACATTAAATTTTACAGCGTATGTGCTTTCAAATTTGTATTTATTCTTTTTCATATATTTTCTAAAGTTTGTCTATCACTATAAATACAGCCTTAATTTACATACTAAAAATGAATGAAGAACAATTCATTATGTAAATGAACTTAAAAATTATAATAATTTAATCTGGAGTTAACTTTAGTTTAATCCTCCCCCTGATGAGTTTAACTTTCTAGCTCTACGTCCTTGGAACTGACCTCCAAAAGCGTAAGAGAATGAAAATCTATAAACAGGTCTCTCTTGTAGGTAATATGTGTTTTCTGTAAAACCATTACCATAGATCGTTTTTGAATCACCAGAATTGATAATATCATCAATTTTGAAAGAGATATTTCCTTTCTTCTTCAGTACTTGCTTTTTGATTGCTAGATTTAGTGCATAACGAGGAGCAGTGATTCTTTGTGCATCATATTGCTGACCAGAATAACGTCCCATAATCTGAAGCGTAATCGATTTCGGTAAGTTCAATCGAGTATTTAATTTGGCTTCCCAGTTGAATGGATTGGCATCTTCAGGAATGACGAAATCTTCATTATCATCTTCAATATCTAAGTAAAAGATATTCATATTGGCATCAATTGACCACCAATCCGTTAATTGGTAATTGGCAGAAATTGATGCACCTCCTGTGATAGAAGAACCTAAGTTTTCATAAGTATAAATCGTCAGATCTTCTTCTTCATCATAAGTTGAAACCGAGCGAATGATATCAGTACTATGACGTAAATAAATACTAGTATTTAGACCCAATTTATTTTTATTTAAACCATGATCAAAACTAATCGAATTAGTATATGAAGGTTGTAATGATGGGTTACCAACAGTCATAGTAGATGAATTTGATCTTTGTTCAATTGGAAGTAAATAGAAAATATTTGGTCGATTAATTCTTCTACTATAACTCAATCCAATAGTATTATTTTCACCAATTTGTTGTTGTAAATGAACGGTAGGAAAAAGGCTATTATAAGTGATATTGAAAGTGGTATCCTTCAGACTCTCTTGATTTAATGTACCATCAATTTGTGCCATCTCACTTCTTAAACCTGCTTTTACAGAGAAGTTCCCCAATTGTAAACTATATGATACATACAATGAATTGATCATTTGATCATAATTATAGATATAATCAGTAGTCGATTCACCATATGAATTAGAGATTTGAGCTTCAGCATTTGTAAGCTCACCTTTATAGCCTACCTCAAATGACGATTTATCATTAATGTCTTGAGAATAATCAACTTTTGCAGTAGCATAATCCCAATCTGAATTGGTATTGTTTTCTCCTTGACGTAATGGATCATTTTCTATACTTGTATAGGAAGAGTTTACCGAAGAACCACTATTATAATATAAGTCAGTTTCTAAAACACCTTTTTTGAATTCTTTCCTATAGTTTAATGAAATAGAATATCCACTAGCATCATTTTGACTTCCGCCTGTTTCATTTTCTGTATTCATTTCTCCTCCAGTAGTAAAGTTTCTATTCATATAAAAATTCTCATTACTACCTTTCCAGTTCCATTGTTCAGTAAATACAGTAATTGTATTTGTTGAATCTAGGAAATAGTCAAGACCAAATTTATAATTATAGTATCTACCATTTCTGATATTTGTCCCATCTTGATCAAAACTAGGAGAGGTTTCGCCTATTAATGTTCTTTTTCTATCATTTTGATTTTCAAAACGATTTTCACCATACGAACCTTGACCAAAGAAATTGAATTTATTGACACGGTAATTTAAACCTAAATAACCATTGTATTTTTCACCCGAACCTGCACCAACGTTTAGTGAACCATTCATTCCTTTCATTTTATCCTTCTTAGTGATAACGTTAATGATACCCGATAATCCATCAGGATCATACTTCGCTGAAGGGTTAGTGATTACTTCAATCTTTTTAATTGAACCTGCTGGAAGTGTTTGAAAAATTTGAGCAGGATCTATTTGAGAAGGCTTACCATCGATCAGTACTCTAACATTGCTTTCACCTCTTAAACTAATCGACCCATCAGAATCAACACTGATTTCTGGGATCGTCTGTAATACTTCTGAAACAGAATTGCCATCAGCAATCATAGCTTCGCTAACATTGACTACCTTTTTGTCAATACTTCTTTCAATGCTAGTTTTTTCACCTTGAACAACCACTTCTTCTAATTCTTCTACATTAGGTGCCAAGATAATATTACCAAGGTTAGTAGTTTGCTTTTCAACTTTTACTGTTTGTGTAAGGTTTTTATAACCTACAAACTGAACTTGGAGTGAATATTCACCATATTGCACATTTCGGATTACAAATGATCCGTTGTCATCTGTGAGCCCTCCACCTATATTTTTGCTGTTACTGTCGATTAGTACTACAGTAGCATAACTTACAGGGGTATTGCTTTGTTGATCGATAATAGTTCCTTTTATACTTCCTTTTGCAATTGGGTTATCATTTGCTTGAACACTAGTATTAAAACTAAATAAGGTTAGTATAGTCAAAAAGTAAATTAATTTGAACTTCATTTGTAAGTAAATTATTAGGTGTATTGTTTGTTTATTAAGTTTTACAAACTAAAAGTTCGCAAAATATGATAAGTATTAATTTTTATTGATTAAATTGTTTTAATTATTGTTAATGATTATTACAAACTCATAATTACTGCTGTTACAACTTCTAACTGTTTATGTTGACTGATCCTGAAATACTGATATTAGATGATCATTTGCTATTTTGTCAGGGAATAGAAAGAATCTTGGTAGAAAGTTTTTCCTCTACAATTAAGATCATAAATAATCCTGTTGAGGCATTAGATCTTGATCTCAATTACTATGATATTATCTTAGTGGATATGGATATGCCTCAAATGAAAGGTTATGAATTTGTACGTAAAGCTAAAAGCCTTGGATTTGAGTCTACTAAGTTCTTAATTGTGTCAATGCATAACAAGCCTTCTTTAGTGAAAAAATCAATAGAATCAGAAGTAGATGGCTATATTCTAAAAGATGATCCAATGCCTATTTTTATTGATGCAATTACTAAAATTTTATCTGGCAAAAATTATTATTCTGAAAGAATCAAAGACTCAATGAAATTCTTGACGCTAGATTCTATTATCCTTTCACCTCGTGAGGAAGAGATTCTGAAATATATTGCTAGAGGTTTAAACTCTAATGAAATATCGAATGAACTATGTATTAGTGTAGAGACGGTAAAGACGCATAACAGAAATATCAAAACAAAGTTGAAAATTGATAATAGGGCAGAACTTATTAAGTATGCATTTAATAATCTATTGATTTAAAAATACTACAGACTTACTATCATTTTAATCTTGCTTAAAACTGGAAATGAAATTTTTTAAAGTTCATTTTTTATTGCTTTTTATATCACTTCAATGCCTTACTATGTATGGGCAAACTGATGTTAATCTGAAAAAATCTTCTGTTGACTTATCACCATTGGTTGAAGTTTATCAGTCAGATATTGTCAGGTTTAAAAATCATATCCCAATATTTCATGAGACATGGCAAAATCAATCTATTTCAGGTCTATCAAGAGGACCTTTTGATAGAGGACATTGGTATAAAATTAGCCTGTCAAGTAATAAAGAAGTAGAAAAGGTATTGTACTTTAACTATAGTTTAATTCAAGTTTTGGATATATGGATAAAGTCATCAAATGGAGGTTATAAACATTTGGAGGGAGGAACAGAGAATAACCGTCTTCAACAGATGATAAAAAGTTCTGATAAGGGATATAATTATCTATTAAAATTTGAGGAAGAGGAAGTAAAGGATATATTTTTTCATCTAAAAGGAAACGGTTGGCCCATTCATACAGAAGTATTACTATATAACAAAGATACTTTTATTGAAAAATATCATTCAGATTTTCAAATTCTAGGGTATTTAAGAGGAATCGTTGTTACTTTACTCTGTATTGGTTTTTTGATCAGTATATTCTCCAAACAAAAAGTATTTCTTTATTATGTGTGTACTATACTATCGGGAGTTCTTTTTGCTGAAAGCGAAATAGGAACGTTTATTAAATTCCTTGGTATAAAATATCATGATTTTAATTATTTATTTAGACATGTATTCAATCTGACATTTGTCTATTTTTTAATTCATTTTTATAATCATATACTACCTGATAGAAAGCTATTTATTGACGCTATACAAAAAGCTAATCCTTTTATTGCTTTATATTTTTTTCTTTCAATGTTTACGTTGATTGCTCTTCATAGTGAAAATTTTGTCGCCGTAAATTTTGTAGTCATTGTACTTTTATCATGGTTAAGTTTCGTTCTTTGTACAGTAGTACTTTATCGAAATAGAAAGCATTCAACCTTATCAAAGTATATCTTTTATTTACATATTTGCAGAATAGCCACGATAGCAATATTTGTTACCTTACCTCATCTCGGTATTATCAAAAGGTCATCAATTACAGACTATGTTTATTACATTTTTATTGTTTATGAATCCATTATCTACTTTTATCTCTTGATGAGAAGATCATTGACAATTTATAATGAAAAGTTATTGCTGATGCAGGAAGTGGATGATGGTAAAAGAAAATATTCTAATGCATTGTTAGAAGGTCAAGAAAAAGAAAGGAATAGAATTGGAAGAGAATTACATGATACGATAGGTGGGAACCTTGCGATCGTCAATAAATCCAAAGCATTAGAAAATCTAGAAGTAAAAGATATTCTTTCTCAAACTATCGATTCTATACGAGATTTAAGTCATGATTTAGTATCCCCAAGTTTTCAACATATTTCTCTAAAAGAATCTATTATTGACTTAGTCGCAAAATATAGTTCTGTCGATCAAAAAATTCAGCTTCAGTTTCATGATTGGCCACAGGTAGAGGATACCAGAGTCAAAAATCATTGCTTTAGAATTACACAAGAATTATTAAATAATTCTTTGAAACATAGTCAATCCACCAATATTTTCATTCAATTTTTTGGTACTGAAGACAAAAAGGGAAGAATAGTCTATGAAGATAATGGCGTTGGTTTTGAAGTTGGTAAAGTAAAAAACGGAATTGGCTTAGATAATATTCGATTTAGAGTAACAACATTGAAAGCATTATTGACGATAGAGTCTTCCTCAAATGGAACGACGATAGTTGTAGATGATATTTCATTTGATTTAGCATCATCAAAAGTAAAAGACCATGAAAATTAAATTTTCCTCATGGTCTTTTTTTATATTTTAGTCATTTGACTTTTTCTTAGTCTTTCTTTTATTGCCTTGACGACTACGTTTGATTTGTTTCTTACGTTTCGCTTGTTGTTGAGCAATATCTTTTTCCTTTTCTAGCATAGGGAAAGGATTTTCTTTTATTTCAGGAATCTTTTTACCGATAAGCTTTTCGATATTTTTTACATCCTGAAGCTCAGTTCCATCCGCAAAGGAAATAGCAACACCTTCTTCTCCAGCTCTACCAGAACGTCCAATTCTATGAACATAAGTTTCTGCCACTTCAGGGATCTCAAAGTTGATGACTAATTTTAATTGACTGATATCAATACCTCTTGCAGCAATATCAGTAGCCACTAAAACTCTAGTTTTTTTCTTTTTGAAGTTCTCTAAAGCTCGTTGACGAGCCGTTTGAGACTTATTACCATGAATGGCCTCTGCCTTTATTCCATTTTCACTTAATGTTTTAGAAAGATGATTTGCCCCTCTTTTTGTACGCATGAAAACAAGAATAGTATCTTTTTTATTTTCTTCTAAAACCTCAAATAAAAGCTGTTTCTTATTTCTTTTATCTACATAATAGATGAACTGATCAACGGTCTCCGCTGTCGTTGAAGTAGGAGTTACTTCTATTTTTACAGGGTTTTTAAGCATAGAATTACTTATCTGCTGAATACTTTGAGGCATTGTAGCAGAGAATAATAATGTCTGTCTTTTCTGTGGAATTAATTTAAGAACTTTTTTGATGTCATTAATAAAGCCCATATCCAGCATTTTATCAGCTTCATCCAAAACAAACATCTCTATTTTACTCAGATCAACGTAACCTTGTTGATGTAAATCCAATAGACGGCCAGGAGTAGCGATTAATACTTCCACACCTTGCTTCAACCTCTTTACTTGTTTGTCTTGAGGTATACCACCAAAAATTACAAGTTGTTTTAACTTTGTTTCTTGATTGTAAATACTAAAATTATTGCCGACCTGCAATGCAAGTTCACGAGTAGGAGTAAGAATTAAAGCTCTAATAGCATGTCCATTATTCGAGTCTTTACTTAAGTTTTGAATAATTGGAATGCAAAAAGCAGCTGTTTTACCTGTACCCGTTTGAGCACAACCCTGAATATCCTTTCCTTCTAATACAGAGGGAATGGCTTTTTCCTGAATAGGAGTAGGTGTATCATACCCTCTATTTTCTAATGCTTCTAAGATTTCAGGAATAATTCCTAGTGAATCAAAAGTCATGAACGAAACGTTTAAATGATTGAACTGCAAAGGTACAGTATAGTTTTTAAGTAGCCTAAGATCAATTACAAACGGAAACGAATATAGACTTTTTTATATGATTTTTTTAAAAAGAAAAAAAGCTGTCGAAACATTCAACAGCCTTTTCATTATGATGTGTGACTACTTATACAAATTTGAAAGGCAAAGCTATTCTTCAGCTTTGCGACATTCGAAAAACTCTGTTGAATACTAAAATGTATTGCTAAATGGATTTCTTTTTACATGAACATGCAAAAGTTGATTTTGAGATATAATGATTCAGAAAATCGTCAGTACATTTAGATAGATAATAATTTAGTAAGAGAGTGTTTCTTATGGTTAAATATATCTTAGATATTGGTACTCCTACCTCTTTTTCATTCCAACATGTATTTATTACACCAATATCTTGTACAAATCTATCATATTTTTAACATTAACCCAAAAAAAAATTCTTTTCCTTACAAAACTTCGTTCCTAACACTGACAATACGACAGAGAATTATGTCAAAATAACGTTTTTTTCGGCTTGGAATGCAATTTGAAAAGAAATGCTTGACGTTATCCATAGGGTAGCGCACAAGTAAATTAGTATTTTAACGAACAAAAAATATATAAACATGGCAGCAAAAGGTTCTATTTCAGTGAATACTGAAAATATCTTTCCTATCATTAAAAAATTCTTATACTCTGATCACGATATTTTCTTACGTGAATTAGTAGCAAACGCAGTTGATGCAACTCAAAAGCTTCAAAAGCTTGCTTCAATGGGTGAGTTTAACGGAGAGTTAGGAGATTTAACGATTCAAGTTGACGTAGATAAAGAAGCAAAAACAATCTCAATCACTGACCGTGGTATCGGTATGAGTGAAGAGGAAGTTGAAAAATATATTAACCAAGTAGCCTTCTCTGGTGCAACAGAATTCGTAGAAAAATTCAAGGATGTAGATACTTCTACTATCATTGGTAAATTTGGTCTAGGTTTCTATTCTGCTTTCATGGTAGCAGATAATGTTGAAGTGATTACAAAATCATTCAAAGATGCTCCTGCAGTAAAATGGACGTGTGATGGTTCTACTGAATATGAAATTACTGAATCTGATAAAGCAGATAGAGGAACAACAATCGTTCTTCATGTAAATGAGGATTCTGAGGAATTTGTAGATGAGCACCGTTTACGTCAAATCTTAAACCGTTATTCTAAGTACATGCCAATCCAAATTCAAGTTGGTGTTGATAAGCGTACTGAGAAAGAAGGTGAAGGTGATGATGCTAAAGACGTAGAGATTGTTGAGCCACATATTATCAACAAATCTGAGCCATTATGGGCAAAAGATCCTAAAACACTTACTGACGAGGATTACTTAAACTTCTACAAAGAGTTATATCCAATGTCTGAGGAACCAATGTTCTGGATTCACCTTAACGTTGACTACCCATTTGAGTTAACAGGTATCCTTTACTTCCCTAAAGTAAAAGAAGATGTTACTCCTCATAAAGATAAGATTCAATTGTACTCTCGTCAGGTATTCATTACTGACAATGTAGAGGAAATCATGCCTGAATTCTTAAGATTAATGCATGGTGTAATTGACTCTCCAGATATTCCATTAAATGTTTCTCGTTCTTACTTACAGTCAGATGCAAACGTGAAGAAAATTTCTTCTTACGTAACACGTAAAGTTGCTGATAAGTTAAATAGCTTATACAAAAATGACCGTGAGAACTTTGAGAAGAAGTGGGAGTCTATCGGATTATTCGTGAAATACGGTATGATGACTGATGACAAATTCTTTGATAAAGCAAAGAAATTTACGCTTTTAGAAACTCTTGATGGTAAGTTATACAACTTCGAAGAGTACAAAGAGTTAGTTCAAGGTAACCAAAAAGACAAAAATGATAAGTACGTATTTTTATATACTACTGATCAAGGTACTCAAGATACATATATCCAAGCAGCTCAAAAGAAAGGATATAGTGTATTGAAAATGGATACATTAATTGACTCTCACTTTATCAGTAATACTGAACATAAGTTTGATGATATTACTTGGAAGCGTATTGATTCTGATACAGTAAACAACTTAATTGAAACTGATGAGAAAAATGAGTCAGTTTTAACGGAAGACGAAACTAAGAAGTTAGTTGAAATCTTCAAACGTGCTTTAAATGATGATAAATTAGAGCCAAAAGTTGAAGCGATGACAGCTGATGAACTTCCAGTAATGATCACTAAGCCAGAGTTCATGCGTAGAATGGAAGAAATGTCTGCTATGCAAGGTGGAATGGGCGGTATGTTCGGTGGTTTCCCTGGCGGTGATACAGTAACAGTAAATGGAAACAGTGAACTTGTTGGTAGAATCTTAAAAGAAGAGGATTCTGCTGCTCAAGATAAGTTAGTGAAACATGCTTATGACTTAGCAAAATTATCTCAAGGAAACTTGAAAGGTGCTGATTTGACAGCATTTATCAACCGTTCTTTAGAGATTATCTAAGTCTTATAGATAAATCATTTATTAGCCATTGAGATGTATTTCTCGATGGCTTTTTTTATCTTTATAGAAAATAAATTGGTAGAGTTCTTGATACTCTTAACATTGGTAAGAATACTTTTACTTTAGTAAGCTCTTAATGCTTAGGGAAAAATGAACTGTTCTTAAGGAAAAATGAACAATACTATTTTATCTAAGAACACCCATTTTTGTACTATTAAATATTCTATTAAAAACTGATCTTAATTATCAACGATTTAATACAATGAAAAAATCACACATTATCACAGTTATTAGCCTGTTACTATCATTCTCATTATTTAGCTTTATCAATACAGATGATGAAGGATTGTATACATTTAAAAACTTAAAAGGAAAAGATGTTAATCTATCTGAGTTTAAAGGAAAATATGTATACATAGACGTTTGGGCATCTTGGTGTAAACCATGTTTAGGTGAAATACCAAAACTTAAAGAATTAGAAGAAAAACATAAAGATGGGGAGGTTGTATTTGTAAGCTTATCGCTAGATCAAAATACTGCAGCTTGGAAAAAAATGGTCAAAAAGAAAGAATTACATGGAAATCAGTTTCATTACAATGGAAATGATTCTTTTGTAAAGAAGTTTAATATTGAAGGAATTCCGCGTTTTATCTTATTAGATAAAGATGGAAATGTAAAAGATCCAAATGCACCACGACCTTCTTCAGAAGAAATTCATACTCTATTCAAAGAGTTGGGTATATAAATAAGATGAAATATTTAGGAACTGTATGGGAATTGACTCATACAGTTTTTTTATTTTTATGAAATGGTAATTCAAAAAACAATCTCATTACGCCCATATCCAAGAGGCTATCATATTATAACGGATGAAGTTATCTCTTATCCCAGAAATAAAAGGGAAAACAGGCATACTACAGGTGTTTATACAGCATACTTCAGCTTCATTGACTATTAATGAAAATGCTGACCCTGATGTAAGAACTGATTTTGAAAGTCATTTTAATAAAGTATATCCAGAAAATGCTCCATATTATGTTCATACTTATGAAGGTCCAGATGATATGCCAGCACATTTGAAAGCATCCACATTAGGGAGTAGTGTCTCATTACCTATAGGCAATGGATATCCACAATTAGGAACTTGGCAGGGTATATATCTTGGAGAACATAGAAATAGAGGAGGAAGTCGTAGGTTAGTACTAACCTTCATTGGAGAATAGATTATTTTTTCTTCTTCTTTTTCTTCTTTTTTTGCTTTTTATTCTCCTGAATATCTTGTTTTTCTTTTTGCTTATCTCCCTTAGCTTCCTGTTTTTCAATCTTTTTTTCCTCATCAGGAAGCTGACCATAAGTACCTAGAACGGCGGTTTGCGCACCAGACATTATCGTGTGAATCAGGAAATGAATAACAGCTTTGTACTTTACTCTTTGATAATAAAGTGGTGAATGCCTTGGTTTATGGTTTTTAAGATTATTAGTATAAACAATATTATTGGCAGCAAATGCAGCAATAGATAAAAAAACATTGGACTTCTTATCGTTTTTACCTGTTAATTTGATTTTTAAGTCTTTGTAATAAAAATCTAAATCCCCTCTACCAATACTATCATTTAAGGCAGCATTAAAATCTATTTCCGTAGCTGTACCACTTTGGAATAAAACTCCCATGTTAGGCTGTGTAAATTGATTTAAAGCAGAAAGTGGAAATGCATTAAAATGACCTTTTGCAATCATAAAATCAGGAGCATTTTCTGCTAATAGTAAATCAATATCTAAAGTGGTATTTGCCTTTTCTAAGAAGTCAAAACTAAAGTCGAGGTGTATTGTATTATCTTTTGTATTTTTAAAATTAGTAATCAAACCATTTATATTGGACAATGGAATACGACCGGCCTTAGTAGCTTTAGGTGCTTTTTCTCGGTAAGTAAGATGACTTGAATTAAGACTGATAGTATCTACAGCAACTTGTACATCTAAATTTCTTAATGCTGTGTGAGGAAGAGATTTAAACTTTGTTGTGTCTTCAAAGAAATTTTTATCTCTATATATATCAGCGGTTAGACTATCAATAGAAAGGCTTTCTAAATGGTATTTTTCTTCATTAAATAATTCTTTTTCTATCAAACCATTTCCTTTAATATCTTTAATTTTTAAAGTAAAACGATCAGTTTGAATTCCAGCTTTGACAAAGAATTCATATTCATTATATTGAGGGATTAATTCTATTCCTTTAAGTCTAAAGAAATCTCTTTTGTTACTGATAACTAGAGTATCAAACTTATATTGATAAAGACTACCATACCCTTTCATAAAAGTAGGTCCACAAGTATATCGAAATTCTTTTAAGGCAACGATCTTGTTTACATTTTCGGTAGTGTCAAGATTAAATTCTAATCCTTTTAAAATAAAGTTTTGTTTGGTATGAAATACATGATGATGCTTGTAATTGTTTGTAACATAGTACCCATTTAATTCTAGATTTTGAATATTTATGGAAGTAATACCAATCGTAGATAACCTAGTTCTTAGGGTTTGAAACTTAGGCATTGGGTTTGCCTTTTTTTCTTTTTTAGGTGCTGAATCTTTCCAGAAATATTGCATACTAGGATTTACTAACCTAAAATTTTCAATATTTACATCACCTGCAATTGCACCAAAAATGAGATTTGAAAGTTCAATTTCTAAGGTATCTACTTTACCATTGACCCAACTCTTCTTGTCTTTACTCAAATGCGGTATAATACTAATTCCAATGGCTTCCACTTTACTATTTGTCCATTCAATATTAAATTTTTTAAAATTGACGTAATAGCCTTTCTTATCTTTTCCTAAAGCAAGTTCTTTTAAACTTTGAGCAGCAAACTCTTCAAGCCTTACCTCACCTAATTGAACACCATAATAGACTATAATCGCTACAATGAATGAAATGATGATGAGAACGTATTTATTTTTTAATAGGAGTTTCAAGGTTCAAGGAAAGTATATTTTGATAATAGGTACTGTATTAAAATAAAAAAAAATCCCCTGTAAATGAATTACAAGGGATAATTTTTGAAATAATTATTGAGATAACACAATGAAATACTCTTTAGAATAAATGCATGACAGCAAAAAGAGAAACACTCGATACCACTACCCAAAGTGCTATACCTTGGTACATTGGACGAGTTCCAACGTGTTTGATACTTGATACATTCATTGTACATCCAATTGTAAATAGTGCTAAGGATAATCCTTTGTGAGCAATAAATTTACAGAATGGTGCAATAACCTGAGCACCTGGAACATATGAGTTGATTAACATCGCGATAACAAAACCAATAATAAATGTTGGCATTGTCTTTAAATTCATTTTTCCTTTTTGTGAAAAAGAAGCAATCAATGATACAGGAACAATCCATAATGCTCTCGTCAATTTTACAGTAGTAGCAATCTTAAGCGCTTCATCACCATACTTTGCGGCAGCACCGACTACAGCACTTGTATCATGAATAGCTAAAGCTGACCACCATCCAAATTGTACCTGTGTAAGGTCGAAATAATGTCCTACTATTGGGAATAAAACTAAGGCTACTGCATTGAGTATAAAAACGGTTGCCATCGCAACTGAAATTTGATGATCATCTGCTTTAAGGGCAGGAGCCATCGCCGCAATTGCACTTCCTCCACAAATAGCGGTTCCAGAAGCTATCAATCGATAAATTGTCTTATCTAATCCTAATTTTTTACCTAAGAATGCACCAAAACCAAGAGTTAAAGCGATACTACTGAAAGTAACTAAAGAGCCTTCACTTCCTGTCTTCATAGCATCCACGGCATTTAAGCCAAAACCTAAGAAAACGACTGACCATTTGAGGAGCTTACTACTTAAATTTTTATTTAATTTTTGATTGGGAATGTTAAAGAATACCGCAAATAAGATTCCTGCAAATAGAGCCATAGCAGGAGATACCCAAGGAGTAAGGGTTAGTAAAGCGAGAATAATGTAAATTAATTTGTCTGAATTATTAGGTTTTTTCATTTTATATTTATTTTGATAATGATACAAAGGTCTTGTAATTTTTTATCAAAATGAATCATAAAAAAGAATCGTCTATAACTTTTTGTTATAATGAAGCGTAGCGTAATCCATAAATTTAGTGCCTAAACCAATCGAACCACCTTCTTTTATTACAAAATGTAAATCTCTATTGATTTCAAAGTCATCAATTTCTATAATTTGGAGTTGATCTCTATTCAATTCATCTAAAATGGAATAAATAGATAAAATAGCATAATTTGGAGAAGAAGAAACATACCTTTTTATACTTTCTGTAGAATCTAAACACATGATTGTGTTAATATCTTCTTCTTTTATTCCTTTTTCGCTTAAGGCATCTTTTATAATCTTTCGAGTACCACTTCCTTGTTCTCTGATTACAAATGGTTTTTTGATAATAGCCTCAAGAGAAAGTGTATTCTGATGTGATTTATGAAATTTTGTAGAGCAAACAGTCACTAATTCATCTTGTAAAAAAGGAATATATTTTAATCCACCTCGGTGCGGTGAACCTTCAATCATACCCAAATCAATGATGTCATCAATCAACCAATTTTCAATCGCTTCAGTATTTCCAGATTTAATTTCAATATTGACATCCTTAACTTTCTGTTGAAAAGAAGCAATGACATCTGGAATTATATACTGAGCAATAGTAGTACTTGCACCAATTCGTATAGTTCCTCCATGATGATCCTTTATGGCATCAATTTCAAATTTTAATTGACGCTCTAAAGCAAACATTTTCTCACAATAAGCTTTTAAAATTTCACCGGCAGGGGTAAGGTGAATAATAACTCCTTTTCTTTCAAGTAGTGGTAACTCATATTCTTCCTCAAGTGCTCTTACATGCTTTGTAACGGCAGGTTGAGATATTTTGAGTACCTCAGATGCTTTTGTAAAACTTTGTCTTTGAACAACTTCATAAAATACATGTAATCGAAAGAGGGATTTCATAAACTTGAAAAGGATTTATTTTTTTCTTAATTTATGAAAAATAACAGATACGAAGTTGCTAAACTAATTTTAATCCAAAACTCCCTAAACTATTTTTAAGCTAAGCTGAAAATTGTTTTTGACGAATAGTATGAATGATAATAATCAATGAATTATGATGATTTTCATTGTTATAAAACATTTGAAAAAGAAGTAACTTTTGTCTGTAAATAAAATTATTGATCCAATAACTATCTCCTAGATGACATCATTAAAATTTAACCATCCAATTTTGGTATATGACAGTCATGTGCCTATACAACATTATTTTTTCAATGACTTAAAAAGAAAAAACAACACATTGAAAGAAATTGAAATAAATGCCTGTCCTGTACCTGAAAGTTTATTGCTTCACATTCTAGAAAATGTGAAAGGTTCTCCTTCTAGAATTTTGATTAATGAAAAATCACCTTGGTATAGGTGTTTTGCTGAAGACTTTATCGAAATGAATCAAATGGTCTTGTTGCAAACCCTTACAAACTTTCCTTCATTACTCAAAACACCTATAGTAGTTCTAGAAAACGAGATTATTGTAGCTCCTAATGTAGAAAACTTCTCTTACTCTAATGATGAAGTACTTATCTAAAAATTTAATAAGCTCATTTTAAAACAGTGGGCTTATTTTATTTTGTGTCTAAAAGCAAGTCTTAATAAATTTGCATGATGTACTGAACCTTCGTTTTTTGCAAACTTATCCTCACGAATAAACTGTGCTTCAATACTCATTAAGTCTGTTAATTTACGATTAACGAGGGCTATTGATCTGTTTTTATTAAAGAAAGAAGATTCATTTTTATCTTCAAAATTGATAAAAGCTTCAGTTCCTACACCAAACATCCAATTATCAATTTTTTTACGAATAATAAATGAATATCTCATCCTAAAGTCTACCTCGGTTTTTGAAGTTCCTTCACTATCTGTTAGATCTGTAAATATTTGCTGTTCAAAACGTGCTCGTTGTTTTATAAAAATAGTTCTGTCTTCAGAAAGCATATGTGTACCAATGAAATCCTGCATTGGTCGGATTTCTTTTACATCAGGCTCATTATTTCCAAAAATATAGAAATAACCTCCACCAACTCTTAGCGAGAAGTTTTTGTTGAATTTGTATTTCAAACCAGATCGAATTTGAAAACGATCAACAGGTTTGTCGAACATTAGCATATAAGCAGCATCCGTATCTACACTCCATTTCTCAGCAAGTTGAACACTGTTGAAGTAATGTAACCAAAGACGATTATCTTTATTGTCTTGGGCATTTGCTTGATGAATATTAGAAAGAATTAATACTAAAATGTTTAGGATAAGAAGTCTCACGATTCGTTTCATAAAAAAGTTGCTAGTTTGATAGAGTTAAATAATGTTACTCTACCGCAAAACTAACAACTTTTTTGGTTTGACCCTATAAAATTAAGTCATTAACAGAATTAGAATCTTTTTCCAATAGAAACCCCAAAACTCCAAGTGTTATAAAGGTTACCTTTTATGTCGTAAGAGACGTTTGGAGATAGCTCCCAATAATTATGTAATTCAAATTCTTTTTCGATTAGAAATTTACCTACAAATAAGTTTTTATTTTTTTCAACTTCAAGACCTGGTCCAGCACCAATATTCCATCCTTCCCAAGGTGAATAGAATAACACCAAAGCGCCAACATAAGCATATTCTCTTTCCAGAGTTTCAGCACTGCCATGTTCACCATGACCACCTGATAATTCAACCATATATTGTGCAATTTCAATATCATTGATTAACCCTACAGAAAACTTATGTGAAATCTTATAAGTATAATCAAATCCAAAAGTTGGCACCAATAAACCTTCTTGAGATGGGATAGCCTGAGGTATATAAGTGTAACCCATGTACATAGAAAATTTATGACGCTTCTTTTTTTCACCTTCATGATGTTCTTTTTGATGCTTATCGTGTAGATTGATAGCATGAGTAGTTGTAGAAGGAGAATGATGGTCTTGTGCAAAGGAATAATTTCCTAAGAACAATAATAGAATGCTGAAAAACGACGTAATTGTTTTCATTTTCATTTGCTTGTTTTAATTATTGATGTAAACTTAATGTTTAATATTAAACTAATAAAAAACAAAATGTGAACATCTTTGAATCGTTTGCTAAATTTTTAATTAATATGGCAATGAGTAAGTTAGATAGGGTTGATAAAGGCTTTAAACAACAAAAGACTACTACCGAAGTAATAGTCTTTTGTAATTTATGGACTTATAATGTCTTTTTTAATTCAATGATTAAACATTGACCGGGATTCAAAGTAGCAGACATCCAATTATCATTAAATTGGTAATCTTTTTTCTCCACGAAGTCCCAATATTTTCCATTGTAAGTACCTGGAATATTTAGATAAAAATCTTGACTGTTTTGATAATCTGTATTGGCAACAACCAATAAGCTATGCTCTGGATGCCAAGGATCAAATCTTTCAAAACCGATTACATTTTCAAAGGCTGTTTCTGGATAATGAATTTTCATTGATTTATCATTACCTCTTAAATGTGTGTTACCAAGTAACCAACCAAAATGATTGTATATCGAATTAATGTATTTGATATAGCCAATCAAGTTATGGTCGTTGTTCCATCTTAGTGCCGACTTATAGAAAAGTGGTAAACGTTGTTGACTATAAAAATCAGTTTCTGATTGTAAGAAATTCAAACCAGTATTTACAGGCCACTCTTCCAATAATTCATACCCTTGATGGATAAATGGAATTGAGTTTGGCAAGAACTTATTCAGTACATACGTAACCTTACAATGTGGTTCTCCACCTCTCATCATAGCACGAGGCGTATTGTGCGTCTCTGGAGTTCCATAATAAGGAAGTGGTAAATGTTTACTAGAATCTTCAACGATACGTTGAATACCATCTCTCTTATCTCTAACTGTGACTCTCCATTCATGACCTAATACTGCGTTGAAACCAGCTTCTCTACTTTGTTGAGTCACATCAAAGTTTTCTTCACAGAAAGCAAAGTCAGCATCATTTTTACGTGCAGTATGAATGATTTCTTCCATTAATGGTTTTGGAAGAGCATGCCCCATATCGATCATGACACCATCGATACCAAATGATTGGTAATGTGGAATTACACCCGCGATTTTATCCCAAAGCGGTCTATTGACATGAGTAGGTTGAGCCAGTTCAGGATTATAATAACGGATTGTATCATATGCAATGTAGTTATAATCATTTGGTGTATGATCATAAGGGAAGTTATACATACGTAGATACGTTACATCTGACCAAGCAGGTTGAATATCATCTGGTGGCCAGTCCGCAAATGCTCCAGGAATGATTAATTCTCCTTCATCTGTATAAGCGACAAACTTACCATCTTGAACTTGAATTTGATCTGGTGTTGGTGGTTTTTTGAATAAAGATCTATACTCATTACTTGGAGCATAATAGAATCCATTTCCTTTTGGTATTTTCAGAATTTCTGCTAATTCATTGGCAGGAAATTCTGGACTTTGGTATTCATGCGCTCTATGACGGTCGATCCAATAAAACCACTCAGGATTTGTTTTTACCCAATCACCACCTAAAGAAGAAGTTCTTAATACAAACTCCATGATGACACGCATACCCATCATATGGGCAGCTTCTACGAAGGCTTCAAATTGATCCTCTACAGAAAAAGGAACTAATGGGTCCGCTAAATTTTCATCAAGTTTATATTGATCTTTAATTGCATAAGGAGATCCTAAATCACCTCTATTACCATCTTCACCAATACTGGTAATTGGCAACATATATACAGTATCGCATCCTAAATCTTTAATGTATTTAAGAATTGCGATACATTTTAATAAAGTACCTGTTTCTCTAAAACCATTATTACTACTTGTAATATCCATTCGCTGGCCAGAACCTACATGACCATCGTTGTCATGATCATAGGCTGTAGTCAATCTTGGAAATAGATTATAGAATGAAGCTGTATAAGTCCAGTCTCCACCATATCCATGGATTTGATTACGTAAAGTAGATAATGAATGATTGTAATTTACAGAAGCATCTGTCGGATTAGTTATTTCCTTGATGGCATTCTTAAAGAAAGTAAAAGGATTGGTTTTAACAGAATATGAGGCTCCGTGTTCTTGTCCCAACCATAAGGAAGGAACATAATACTCCCTCGTTTCTTGAACTTCATGTTGTTCAAGGTAGTTGAGAATTTTTAATAGCTTTGAATCTTTTTTCATACTTACATTTTTTAAATCTCAATGTCGAGAAATAAATGATGTCACCCATTTGTTGACTATCTAATTTACAATCTTTTTGGACATTCAAACCACCTTGTTACAATTGTTTTTGTTAACAATTTATTTCAACCCGTTTCGATACATTTTTTTATCAACATTGTCATGTAAATTAATTATTTATCTAAAAAAACTTAACAATATATGTAATTGAATATTTGCTAAGTAACTTTGTATGTTCGAATATATTAGACCTTAATTTTATTAATTTCTAAACGAAAAAAATAATAGACTTCTATTGATTTGAATTCACAATCAAGATCTATATGGTGGGTAATTTCCCTGACAACATTCTGCTTTCTAATCATAGGCTATAAAGTATATGAAAACGGAGGAAGTCAATCTAAGAAATTGGCTTTTGAAGTTACTAAAGAAAGAGCAGTACGTTATGGTGAATCAATTGAATCTCGTTTGCAAACTTTGCTTAGCGAAATGAGATTGATTGGTAATACCATGCGTATCATTAATGGTACTCAGGATAAAAAAGACCTTGTAATGGAAGGGCTTTTAGATAATACAGTACATAATTATTCAAATATTGAATCTTTATGGATGGTTTTATTTGATAGCATGGATTCGAACAACCTAATTTATAATCCCATTTTTTACGATAAAGAAGTAAAATATGAAGATGGAACAATTGAACATCGATTGATTCATAAAAAAATAGATTGGGATAATTTTCCTTTGAAAGATCGTGTAGTAAGTTCGAGAGAATCTTTTGTAACATTACCCAAACATATTAGAAGTGATGATGACAATAAATTTGTGGTTCATGTAGTACAACCTTTCTTTACCTACGATGGAAAATTTATTGGAGCAGTTGGAAGTTCTATTCGTCTTACATTCTTCCAAAGATTTATTGAACAAAGCGAAGATTTTAATAATAGATATGTTTGTATCGCTGCACCTAATGGACAAATTGTAGGTTCTGTAAATGAGTCTGACATTGGAATGAATGATGGAATTCCGGCTTACTTGTTTGCATCTCTTCGTAATGATCAAAAAGTTTCTAGAATTGTAGAAAATAAAGAAACAGAACAGAGCTACTATGAAATGTTATTCCCGATTAAGATTCAAGGAATGACAGAGCCATGGGTGATCACGACTAGAGTCCCTCTAAAGACGGTTTTAAAAAGCTCTATTCAATCAAGAAACTTCACAATGGCACTCGTATTTTTACTTTGGGTGATCATTACTTCATCATTGACATTTATGATAAGTAAATGGAAGAATGAGTTGAATCAAAGGAGAATTGTTGTTGAAGAATATAAAAAAACCAATGAACTACTTCGTAATATTCTGGATAACTCAGATTATATTATGATGTATACACTTGATAGAGATAAAAGACTATTAAGCTGTAATAATAAGTTTATGAAAATTACAGAGATGTTGACAGGTATCAAACTGGAAAATGGTATGTACTTACTTGACATCTATGATAAAATAAAAGATAACAATAAAAACATCTTACAAAGTGAATATTTCGACCGTTGTATTAAAGGTGAGGATATCGTTGTTGTAGATCGTTTCAAAGGATATTATTTCGAACAATTTTTTAACCCATTTAGAAATACACAAGGCGAAATCATTGGTGTAACTTCTTTCCTTGTCGATGTTACAGAATTAAAAGACGCTCAAAAGCAATTAGAGGTGCATAAAAACCACCTTGAACTTTTAGTTGAAAAAAGAACGAAGCATATCGAAAGACAGAATGAGGCTTTAAGAACTCAATCTGAAAAGCTGAGAATTGCCCATGATGAAATTCGTGAGCAAAACAATACACTCGAACACAAGAGTGAGGAAATTGAAAGTAAAAATACAGCACTTCAAGACTCTCTTGTGAAAACAGAAGAAACTCTTTCTCAATTAAAAGAAATGCAAGATCAGTTGGTAAGTTCTGAAAAACTTGCCTCGATTGGTCAGTTGACTGCCGGTATTGCTCACGAAATTAATAACCCAATTAACTTCGTTGCCAATAACGTACTTCCATTAAAAGATGATGTTGAAGACCTTATTCAAGCATTTAACGAACTGAAAAGACATACTAAAGAGGATATCATTACCGAAATAGAAGAAGACTATGAAGTATCATTAGTCATCGAAGAAATAGGTGATTTATTATCAGGTATTGAAGAAGGAGCAAAGAGAACCACACAAATTGTGATGGACTTAAAGACTTTTGCTAGAATGGATTCTTCTCAATTCAAAGATGCTAAAATTGAAGAAGGTATAGATACTTCATTGACGCTTTTAAATAACAAACTAAAAGATAGAGTTCAAGTACATAAGGATTATGGTGATATCCCTCCAGTAATTTGTAATGAAAGCAAAATCAATCAAGTATTTATGAATATCTTGAACAATGCTGAGCAAGCAATTAAAGGTGAAGGAAATCTAACAATAAAAACTTGGGCTGACCAAAAGATGGTATACATCAAAATATCTGATGACGGTTCTGGTATGGATAAAGAAACGGTGAATAAGATCTTTGATCCTTTCTTTACCACAAAGCCTGTAGGATTAGGAACAGGGTTAGGAATGTCAATATCATTTGGAATTATCCAAGATCATTCGGGTGATATTAAAGTTGAATCAGAGCTAGGTAAAGGAACTTCATTTACAATTTCACTTCCAATAGAAGGACCAAAAGGAGAATAAATTAGAAAGATTCTTTTACTTTATTCAACACTTTAGCAATTCCTTGCTGTATGATAAAAGGCAACATAAAATAGCAAAGCATCATCTTTTCTTTTGATTCCAATTGAAAGATACTTTTCCATACTTTTTTGACGTTAATAAATTCCTTAAAAGAGACCAATGCTTTTTTCATAAAAGCTCTTTCATTAAAGGATAATTTATTTTTATGATAATCTATTTTGCGAATAAAACTCGTGTAAATTCGAATAGATTGAAGTTCAAATGGAAGATAAAAGGAAGCGTATAATCCTTCTTTTTCCATCAACTCTTTTGTTTTGTATTGTAGTTCAAATTCACCTAAAGAATTCATGTTGAAAGAAGAAGTTAGAGAATTTTCCCTTTGTCTATAAAAATAAACTCCTTCATTAATTGCTACTTTATCCAAAGCAAGAATTATTTTTCTAGCCTGAAATTCATCTTCATAGTAGTTTTTACTTGGGTTGTTAATGATAGAATAATCTCTAAAAGAAGCTTTATAAACTCCAAATGCTGAAATTTTCCAATCTAATGTATAGTAAAACATTTTCTTCGCAGAAAAGACACCTTCTTCTACTCGATTTTGTACATGTGTTCTCTCTGGGTTATTAGGATAATAAAAAAGTAAAGAAAAAAGAGAAGCATCAACCCCAAGCTGATTGATTTGATGTAACGCTTTTGCAATCGCATTTTCTGATAACCAATCATCATGATCAACATAACAATAATAATCTCCAGTCATAATGTGTAATGCCTTATTACGAGCATTACCAACTCCTTCATGTTTTTGTTGAATGACAATTACTTTTTCGGGATACCTTTTTTGATAATGATTTAATATCACTAAACTTCGGTCACTAGATCCGTCATCTACACAAATGATTTCAATATCTTTATGAGTTTGATTTAAAAGACTATTAAAATAATCCTCCAGGTAATCTTGACTATTATAAACCGCGGTAATGATACTAACCTTCATAACTTTCTAAAAATACAGAAATTGTTTCTTTACGTTTTATCTTTTGAGTTTCTGTCTTTAAGAATTTTCCAATGGAGAAGATATTCTTAGGAACTTCATATTTACCTAAATTTTCTTCTAATTCCATATAAACAGATTTTTTTTCATTTTCTGTCAAACTGATCCCTTCAATAAAAACGGTCACTTCTTCTCCTAATTTAGCATGTGGAATTCCTCCTACAAATAGATTGACTGATGTATAACCAATGTTTTGAAGCGAAACTAAAAGTAGCTTTTCTAATTTTTCAGCTTGTACTTTTACACCTCCAGTATTAATGATATTATCAGCTCTTCCAAGCCATTCAAAACTAGTTTTCGATTTTAATTTAACTACATCATTGGTTTGAATTTCTTCAAAATCTGTCATTGGAGCAATAATATTCAAACAATTTCTGTCATCTATTCCTATCGTTACTCCTTCAAGTACATGATAAAGGTGATCACTCTCTTTTGAGATTTCTTTTAATGCAATATGAGAGACTGATTCTGTCATTCCATAGGTCATATAAACATTAACATCTACTAATTCGTTGTCAATTAATTTTTCAAGATGAGCATTAATAGGTGCACCACCAATGATGATATTTTGACAACTTTTTAAATGATCCAATTCTTCTTTCTCATCAAAACAACTTTGTACTTGTAAAGGTGCTAGAGCGACAAAGTCAAAAGAAGGTAAAAAAGGTGTTCTAAAAGGATGAGAGGTTGGAGGAATAACCCAAAGATTAAAATGATTCACCAAAGCTCTAACAATCATCATTTTTCCGGCGATATAATCAGTACTAAGACAACATAAAGCTTTATTTCCTTCTTTTAAACCTAAAATTTTAGCAGTAGCTAATGCACTAGATGTCATTTGCTGTCTTGTAACAGTTATATTTTTGGGAGAACCAGTACTTCCAGATGTTTGTAATGTAAATTCCACTTTGCCATTTAACCATTCAAAACAAAAAATAAGAATGTTATCTACAAACTCATCTCCATCCATAGAGAAGTTTCCATGCTTGATATCTTCAATTTCGAATTGTTGATTGGCAATTTTTATGAACATAAATGAATATTATTGATTAAAAGGATAAAAAGAGGTTGCCATTTTAGGAATGATAATTGAACTTTGTAGCCTAAATGCAAATACAGAATACCTAAATGGATAATAAAAATAAAACAATAAGGCTTAATTCTATATGTCTTCTGATTTTATTTACTTTTTTTTCTTTAAAAGTAATAGGACAGGCAAAAGATAGGACCTTAATCAAAACCTATTATGATGATTGGGCAGGAATCGTGGCGGAAGAATTCTATGTGATTGATGGTGATTCTAACCGAATTGATGGAGAATATAAACGCTATTACCCAGGATCAGATGACCTAATTGTAAGATCGCATTATAAAGATGGTGTATTAAATGGAACATTTGAAGAGTACTATGAAAACGGACAAAGACATTTCATAACACACTACAAGAATGGAGTCCAAAATGGTAAATACACTTCATTTTATGTAGAAGGAATGAAGAAAACTGAAGCTCATTTCAAAAATGATGCAATGGTCGGAACCATGAGAAAATTTTATCCAAGTGGTGATCTTCAAATAGAAAATGATATCAAAAAAGGACTTTGGACCGAATTCTATCCAACAGGAGAGAAAAAGTCTGTTTCACAAATGAATGGTGAAAAGAAAAATGGTCTGACTGAAGTGTTTGATGTAAAAGGAAATTTGGTACAAAAAGCAACTTACAAGGAAGGTGTAATAGATGGTACTGTTTATACTTACTATCCAGGTACTGCGTCATTGAAAAAAGAAAGTAATTTCATAGAAGGAAGTTTGGAGGGAGAGTCTAAAGAATATTATGAAAATGGTATTGTCAAAGAAATCATTCCGTTTAAAAATAATAAAGAAGACGGTTTAAGAAAAAGCTTCTATCCAAATGCTAAACTAGAATCTGAAGAGAAATTAGTTGAGGGACACACCACTGGAAATTATAAAAATTACTATGAAAATGGTCAGTTGAAATCTGAGATGATTACTTCTTTAAGTAGAGATAGAAAAGGAATATTCAGAGAGTATGATGAAATGGGTGTTTTGCTAAAAGAAGGACATATGCAGGATGGTAAAATGCATGGAAATACATCGGTTTATTATGCCACTTCAAACCTAAAATCAAGTATTAATTATGCTAAAGGATTAAGAAAAGGTGATTCAAAAGAATACTATGAAGATGGAAAAACAGAAAAAATACATGATGTATTCTCAAAAAATGGGACTGTACATTCATCTAAAGAATTTTATGAAACTGGAGTGTTAAAAAGTGAAGGTGATTACCTTGGTAAAGTAAAAGATGGAGAATGGAAGTATTACTATTCGAATGGTACCCTAAAGAGTAAAATCACTTATATAAAAGGTTTTGAAGAAGGTGAGGTAGATATTTTCAGACAAAATGGAATTCTTCTTACCAAAGAAAAATATAGAAAAGGACGTTTAGTAGGAATACGAATTGAGTATCATGAAGATGGAGAGACAGTTCTTCATGAAGTGCCTTATGATAAGGGATATATTTATGGTACAGTGAAAGAGTATTATAAAAATGGTCAACTTCGAGAAATAGGAAAACAATATAAAGAACAAAAGCTTAAGAATTGGAAGTACTATGATGAAGAAGGAAATTTAGAAAAAGAAGAGATTTACGAAAAAGGGACTTTAATTACTGTAAATTACCCTAATGAATAAAAATGAGAATAGATAAATATTTATGGTGTGTTCGTGTATTCAAAACACGTACAACAGCTACGGATGCTTGTAAAAAAGAAGAGGTTTTATTGAATGATCAAATACCAAAACCTTCTCAAAAAGTTAGTGTTGGCGATATCATCAAAGTTAAAAAAGAGCCTATTTGGAGAACTTATAAAGTACTCAACATTATCGAAAAAAGAGTGGGAGCAAGTTTAGTGGAGGAAAATGTAGAAGATATCACTTCTGAGGAGGAGCTTCAGAAGCTAAAAGAATACATTGACGAAAGAAAATTTTACCTGAGATAATGGCAAAAATAAAAGAGGTTTTTCCACAAAACCTCTTTTATTTTTTTGTAAATATATGTAAATTAAATTCTAAATTATACCTTAAATGAAATAACAAGACTTTTTATGTATTTTGAATACATCCATTTTCTACTGTTAATAATGTATTTATCAATAGGTTTGGCTATATGGTCATTTTACAAAACCTATATATTAAGAGAAGACACTTCTAATGGTTCTTCTTATAATAATGATGATGACGATAATAATGGTGGATGGCCCGTTACTCCTAAAGAACCTGATCTAGATTTACCTCCAGGAATATTCATTTTACCTCCTAATGCTCCAGACCCAAGTCAAAGAGAAAAGGAAGTCACACTTTTGTAGATTTTATTCTCCTAATTTTTGCCTTAATGTATAAGCTTGTGCTGCAATACCTTCTTTATTAGGAATAATGCGTAATAATTTCTCTAAAGTTCTTAGCGTCAAAACTTCTAACTTAATTTCCCTGTAGATATTACATAAACCGGACAAAGCTCCAAAGTGACGAGGTTCTAATTCGATTACTTTCTTTAGATCAGATAAAGCTTTATTGTACTCACCCCTCATATAATAGGCGATGGCTCTCTTATTATAAACTTCAGCGTGTTCTTTATTAAAAACTAATGCATGTGAAAAGGTAGCAATAGCATCTTTATAATTTTCACGGCTTAATTGTTCTATTCCTAATACAATAACATCATCTAAAAAAGGATCATTGGTTTTTTGCCATAACTGTAATATTGAACTTTCTAAGTCAGAAATTTTTTCAGTATCAGTAGCCTTTTTTAATTGTTTAAAGAGGATGTCAACTTCTTCAGTATATTGTTTCATGATGTTATACTTTAGATTTTATTAAAATTTCATTTACTTTTATAGTGTAAATGGCAATTTGTTTCATATTGTGTTACACATCATTAATACATAATCGCCCTAAAAAAGTTTCTTACAGTTGAATTCATTAGGGAAAAACTTAACAAATCTTCAAAGTTCATGAGAATAGTACAAACATTTCGTGGTTTGGTATATATTTTATTATTAGGCCTTTATCACACAGCTTCTGCACAAAGTATTGAAAGGACCACTGAAATTATAGATACTTTAGCAAGTGATGCTCTAAAAGGTAGACTTGCAGGTACAGAAGGAGAAAGAATCGCAACTGATTATATAAGCAACGAATTCAAGAAATTTGGTTTATTACCTGCAGGCGAAAACGGTACCTATTTTCAAGTACTAACAAAATATGAAAAGGTTAAAAAAGTAAATAAGCTTAGTATCAATAAACAATCTTTAAAAGAAGAAGACTTCTTTGTTGATACCAATTCAGAAAATATTTTACTGAAGAAAGTTAAAGGCCTAAAAATCGTAGAGATCCCAGAAGGGACTAACCTTATGGATTTTAGAAAAGAACTTCTTGAAAGTACAGAAGTAACTTTGATCTGGGTGAAATCTGAAAACCACAAAAAACAATTAACTAAACTTAGATTTAAAAGTAATAGTCAAAAATACTTAGATACTATTGATACGAAACAATCGCTTATTTGGGCGGTGCCACCAAAATCTGTAGAAAGTAAATTTAAAAAAATTGCATTGGATTTTCAACAAGAAGTTAAAAAGGTTGAAATGAGAAATGTGATGGCAAAATTAGAAGGGACGACCCAAAAAGAGGAAATCGTCATGTTTGGAGCACATCATGATCACATTGGAATATTAGAACCAATTCAAAATGATTCTATCGCCAATGGAGCAGATGATGATGCAACAGGTGTAGCTGCAGTCATTCAAATAGCCGAATATTTTGCGAAGAAAAAACACGCAAGAACATTACTATTTACCACTTTTACTGCAGAGGAACTAGGTTTAGTAGGTTCTCAATATATGGCTGATAATATGTCTGAGGAAGAACTTAAAAATATTAAAGCCTTAATCAATATAGAAATGATTGGCAAAGTATCAGCAAGAGGAAAAAGAAAGGCATTTATTACTGGTTATAAAAAGTCTTCTTTAGGAAAACTAATGCAGATGAATCTTAAAAAAGCTCAAGTAAGATTCAACTTCTTTGAGGACCCCTATCCAGAATTGAAATTGTTTATGAGATCTGATAACGCTTCTTTTGCAGCCAAAGGAATACCTGCACATACATTTTCATCAACCGATATAGATTTCGATTCTTATTATCATACAGTAAATGATGAGCCATCAACATTGAACTATCCTAATATAGTAGAAGTTATACAAGGGATTATAGTTGGTATTGAACCTATTGCAAACGGTAAATTTACACCTTCTAGAATACGTTAAAATTTTTATGGAGAACTACTTTTTTTGTACTTTTGCAATGTTGTATATACTACATAAAAGCAAAGTATTAACAAAGTAAACCTAATTGAAATAGATGAATTTAGTGAGATACATTAGCCTAATTTTGATTGTAATGTTTGGAGTACTTGATACCCATGCACAGATCAATCGTTTAGGTGTGAAAAATGAGTGGAACACAGACGTTGAAAATTCGTCTATTTCATTATATGAATATGAAGCATTAACTCCTAATAATGTTTTTAAAAGCATTACCAATCCAAGGTTTTATAACGAAGAAAAAGCACATAAACATTATAATTCCACTGATAATGTAGTTGTTCTAAGTGCTGGACGTGAATATAAAGCCTATCCCATGGACTTGTTAATGTATCATCAGGTCATCAATGATAGAATTGGAGGGAAGCCAGTTGCAATTACATATTGCCCTTTTACAGATGCGGTTATTGCTTACGAAAGAAGATTTCAACACAAAGGAGTACAAAGAGAATTAACTTTTCAACCCTCAGGAATGATTAGGAAAAGTAACATGGTCCTTTTTGATGAACAATCTGAATCTTGGTGGCAACAATATACGGGTGATTGTAAAACAGGAGACTTTAATGGAACTCAATTGAAAGAGTATCCTTTATTAAAGATGACAATGCAACAGTTTTATGATCAATATAAATATGGATTAGTTATCAGAAATACTGAAAGAGATGAGTTGTTGCCATATGGGAAAAACCCTTATTACAAATATGATAATGTGTTAACAGAGAAGCCTTTATATCTTGATAATATGCCGAGTGAAAGGCTTATGCCAATGGAAAGGATAATCACTGTAAACATTTTAGATAAACATATTCTTTATCCTTTAGAAGAAGTACAACACAGAGGTGTGATTAATGATATGCCAATGGATATGTATGTCGTTGTATTTTATGAAGATTATTCTACTTCTATGTTAGAAGGAAGAGAAATTAAGGAAAACAAGAGGGTAGGTTCAGCCGCTGTTTTTTCAGCATTCCATAACAGTCAACTTTTGACATTCTCTAAAGAAGAAGATTATTTTGTAGACGAACAGACAAAATCAATATGGGATTTTAGAGGACATTGTATTAAAGGAAAATTTAAAGGACAGCAACTAAAGTTATTATCATTCAAACAAAGTTTTGCTTTTCCTGAGCTTGAATTTTACCCAAATAGCCTGATTTACAATATAAATTGGTAATCTTCTCTAATAAAAAGTAATTAGTTGTTCAAACATATTTAACTTTGTATGTAAAGTTGTATTTTGAAATAAGAGATATTACTTTATTCTATCCATAGCTGATTATATAAGCTACACTTCTAAATGATTGAATTAGCAAATGAAAGATTTTAAAGCTATAAAGTTATCGTATAAGAATACACCTCTAGAAGTAAGAGGGCAGTTCTCCCTGTCCCAAACAGACTGTGAGAACCTTTTAAAGGTATTCAAAAAGGATGATCGTTTGAACGAATTATTATTGGTTTCAACGTGTAATCGAACGGAAGCTTACTACATAGCAGAAGAAGATTTATCTAAAGACATCATACAAGAAATCTGTAAACTTAAAGAAGTTGAAGAAGAAAAAGCACTCAACTATTTTGAATCTATATGCTCTTCTTTAGATGCTCAAATGCATTTATTCAGAGTAGCTATGGGACTAGAAGCACAAGTGGTAGGAGATATTCAAATATCTAGTCAGGTCAAAAGAGCATACCAATGGACAGCAGATCATGAAATGGCAGGGCAATACCTACATCGCTTGATGCACACAATCTTCAATGCGAACAAAAGAGTTCAAATAGAGACAGAATTTAGAGATGGAGCTGCATCTGTATCTTACGCTGCTGTGGAAATGATAGATGAAATCACTTCTGATGTCTCAAATCCAAAAGTTTTAGTTGTTGGGCTAGGTGAGATAGGCACAGATGCTGTTCGAAACCTTCAAAATACAGATATTACAGATGTGACTATCATGAATAGAACATTATCTGTAGCTGAAGAATTAGCCAATGAAACAGGTTATCAGGTAAGAGAATTTTCTGATTTGTGGAAAGTAGCAAAAGAAGCCGATGTTATCATCTCATCTCTTCCAATTGCCAATTATTTTAATGCTGAAAATGTAAAGACATTAGATATCTTAGCATTTAAATGTTTTATGGATTTATCAGTTCCTCGTTCAGTATCAACAGACGTTGAAAAGATTCCAGGAGCATTAGTTTATACTGTTGATGATATTAATGCAAGAGCAACAAAAGCATTGGAAAGAAGATTAAATTCTATTCCTAAAGTAGAGGCAATTATTAATGCATCTTTGGAGGAATTTAATAAGAGAACTCAGGAGATGGAATATTCTCCTATCATAAAAGGATTAAAAAGTACTTTAGAAGATATAAGAACTAAGGAAGTTCAGAAATTTGAAAAAGAATTAACTTCTAAAGAGAAAAAGAATGTAGAAAAAATCACTAAAAATCTATTGAATAAAATTCTTAAAATACCTGTTCTACAGCTAAAAACTACATCAAGTATTGATAAGAAAGAAGGTCAGAAAATGGGTAAAGTAATTACTGATTTATTTGACTTGGATATTGATAAGAAATAAATTTATTGATTTTATCAAATATAAAAAGAGCGTATTACCTTGATAAATAATACGCTCTTTTTATGCTTTATTTTTTATTTTCTTTTCCTAAATTAGGATTAACTTCTGGTAATGGTAGTGGATCTCCTGCTTTTCCAAATGATCGAATAAAGAAGAATAAACCAGCTAATACCGCAGGGATACTTAATATTTGTCCCATGTTTAATGCCATTCCAGCTTCAAAATCTACTTGATTTTCTTTGAAGAATTCCCAAACGAAACGCATTCCAAATACAAGAATTAAGAATAAACCAAATGTTCTTCCTTGTCTTAATTTAGTGCTCTCATTTTTATAAATTGCTCCTAAGATAAAGAAGATTATCAAATAGGTGATTGATTCATATAACTGTGCAGGGTGACGTGGTGTCATTGGATCTGCTACTTGAGCTTTTGTAAAAATAAATGCCCATGGTACATCAGTTGGACGACCAATAATCTCTGAATTCATTAGGTTACCTAAACGAATAAAACAACCTGCTAGTGCAACAGGAATTACAATTCTATCTAATATCCATAACCAGGGTTGGTCTGGTCTTTTGCTACTGTAAAGGTATAAAGCAACGATAATACCGATTGCTCCACCATGACTGGCAAGACCACCTTTCCAGATCATAAATATCTCTACAGGATGTCTTAAATAATAATCAGGTTGATAAAAAAATACATGACCTAGTCTTGCTCCTATAATTGTAGCAACTACCATGTAAATAAGAATGGCATCGGCTTCTGATTCTGGTCTATTTTCATTCACGAAAATTTTTGCCATAATCCAAGTACCGATAAAAAATCCAAGTGAAAATAATAACCCATACCATCGTACAGGTAATAAATCAGGGAAGATCTCTGGATTAACTGTCCAGGTTATGTATGTTAGTGTTGATTCCATATCACAAATATGTAAAATGATGTCGTAACAAAAAAAGTATCTAAGTGATTATATAGGTAAATAAGATGGACTTATTTCATTGGATCATTTTTTTTATAAGAAGATATCAATGAAGCATCTGTTAAGGAGTATTTTTCAGCTCCATTTTCATCAATTGATAAATAAAGTAAGCCTTGTTCTCGTAATGTTTCCATCTGTTCTTTGACATTAGCAGCTGAAACATTGGAAGCTAGACATACTGCAGCGATGCTGATTCCTTCTTTGTGTTGAGATGCCAATGCAATTATATCCGCATCAGTAAGTGATGGTTGAGATTGATTATCTGAAGCAATGGATTTATTCTTATTAAACCCACCGTTAAGATAAACACCTAAACCGATGGCAGTACTAAAAGCAAGTATAACAACTAAGAACCCCATATTATTTTTTATTTTGAACCAGAAAATTTCATTCTAGGATTTGGTGAAGTTGAAAGCTTTTCAAAATCACCACCTTCATATTGATAATGAGCAGCCATTGCGATCATTGCAGCATTATCTGTACAATGTTCAAATTCCGGAATAAATACATTCCATCCTAATTTTTTTCCTTCTGATAACAAAGTCTCGCGTAATCCCGAATTAGCAGAAACTCCACCTGCAATTCCAATTTCTTTGATCCCTAGTTCTTTTGCAGCTTTTTTCAATTTCTTCATTAAAATATTAATTAAAGTAAATTGAATACTTGCACATAAATCAGCTTTATTTTTCTCAACGAAATCTGGATCTTTTTGTGATTCCTTTCTTAAAAAGTTCAAGAAAGCAGTCTTAATACCACTAAATGAAAAATTGTAATCTGGAATATTTACATTAGGGAATTTAAATTTCTGAGGGTCTCCATCTTTCGCAAACTTGTCAATTAATGGCCCTCCAGGATAATCTAATCCCATTATTTTGGCTGTTTTATCAAAAGCTTCTCCAACTGCATCATCAATTGTTTCTCCAACAACCTCCATTTCAAGTGGTGATTTTACTACCACTAATTGAGTATGTCCTCCACTAACCGTTAAACAAAGAAATGGAAACTGAGGTTTAGGATCATCAATAAAATGAGCAAGAATATGAGCTTGCATATGATTGACACCAATAAGAGGCTTATTTAATGCCATTGCCATTCCTTTTGCAAATGAAGTTCCCACCAAAAGAGCTCCCAATAACCCAGGTCCTTTTGTAAAAGCTATTGCATCTAGATCAGATTTACTTATATTCGCTTCACTAAGTGCTTCACTGACTACAGGTAAAATATTCTTCTGATGTGCTCTCGAAGCCAACTCAGGAACTACACCTCCAAATTTTTGGTGTATTTCTTGCGTAGAAACTATATTACTAAGGATAGTACCATTTTTTACAACTGCTGCAGAGGTTTCATCACATGAAGACTCAATAGCTAATATTATTCCACTCATTGTATATAATCTTTGTCAATACGATTTACAAAATTACATTACTTGAAGGGAATTTTCTTAATAAAAAGAGAACCATTAACGACAAATTATTTTTTTTATAATAAAAGGATGAGTTTACATACAAAAACAGAGGAACTATACACTCACTATAATTCATTGAATAATGTTGAGCTTTCTAGAGAACATTTTCAAACACTTTTTATTTATTTTCCTTGCTTATTGATTGTGGCTTCAGATGGGGTAGTGGATGAAGAGGAGTGGGTATTTGTAAAATACCTAGCAAAATTTATGGCTGAAGGTTATAAAAGCTCTTTGACCAGAACTGAATTAGAAAATTTACAAAAAGTTTATTTCAATGAATTGGAATACTTGATCAAAACATTAGATCAGTGGAAAGATCCATTTCTAGATACATTAAAAAGTTATTTAGAGCAAAATGATGATGAGAAAGATGATATCTTGGATATTTTGACACTATTTGCTGAGGCTTCTGAAGGAATTAATGATGAGGAAGAAGAGGCTATTGAAGAAATTTCAGCGAGATTGAACCTAGAATAATGAATAGGATATATATTGTTAAGTCCTGTTTATAAAGTTTTTAAGTCAGGGTTTTGAATATGAAAAAAGGGATTAAACTCAAATGTTTAATCCCTTTTTGATTGTGAAGTGACTTCTATTTTTTTACTAGAGTCATTTCTTCAATCAATCGAGGACACTCTCCGTATTTATCTACAACGAATAATACATATCGAATATCAACGATAATATTTCTACATTTCACTGGATCAAACATTAAGTCTGACATTGTTGATTCCCATGTTCTATCAAAGTTAATACCGATCAATTGACCTTCAGCATTAATTACTGGAGAACCAGAGTTACCTCCTGTAGTGTGATTTGAACCTGTAAGACAAACCATCATTTTATCATCCTCTCCATATTGTCCGTAATCTTTATTTTTATACAGATCCATTAGTTTTTGAGGAACATAAAATTCATGAGTTTTAGGAACATCAGTACGTCTCTTTTCCATTACACCTTCCAATGTAGTGTAGTATTTATAATCAACACCATCTCTTGGTTCTGACCCTTCAATTTTACCATAAGTTACTCTAAGAGTACTATTAGCATCAGACCAGTATTTTTTACTAGCACCTTTTACATTGGCAACATATTCTCTATTTGGGAAAACTTCTTGAAGTGCTTTTACATAGGTACGCATTGATAAATCTATTTCTTCACTCAACCTTTTGTATTCAGGAGCAATTTTATTTAAATAGATTTGATTGATCTCTTTACCAATTTGAAATGCTGGATCTTTACTAATTTTTTTGAAAATACTTTCAGGAGACCCTTCTAATAGAGCCATTAATTTTTCTTCATTTACAAAAATACTCTTCTTGTAAACAGTATTTGCCAATTTTTGGAAATCATTCTTAGCTTTGGCAGAAGCAAATGAAGAGGGTAAAAATTCAGTTGCAATAGCCTCAGAATACATTTGTGAAGCAGATACGAATACTTCTTTGTCTGTCGCTAAATCAAAGTTTTTGAAATATGCCTTTGTACTTCCTTTTAATCTTGATAGCTTTTGTTCAAATTCAGGGGTGCCAGCTCCTTCCTGAAGAATACTAAAACCTAATGCAAAACGTAAAATTTCAGGACCGTAGTACAGTTCTTCAATGTATAAATCTCTACCTAATTGATATTTTTCAATTTGCTCAAACTCTTCTTGGAATTTAGAAAGTAAACTTTCATATTCTTTATTCCCTTTTACTGCATCAGCAAACATTTTTTCTTGCTCTTCTTTTTTCTGAATAGCATCAAGTCGTTTTAAGCCTTTACTTTCACCAATCCATTTTTTGTAAGCATTGGCAACTCTTGCCTTTTTTGCAGAATATTTAATACGAACACCATCATCTGTAGCCATATTCTTATCATAAATTTCTATCGTTTTTTCACGCATAGCAATTTTGATAGGATTAGAAACACTTACTGTGTAATCAACACCTTCAGAAGGTAAATATTGTTTTGTTCTTCCAGGGAAGCCATAAACCATTGTAAAATCATCTGGTTTTACTCCATTTAACGAAATAGGGAAGTGGTATTTTGGAGTGTAAGGAACATTGTCCTCAGAATATTCAGCAGGATTTCCATCTTTGTCAGCATAGATTCTGAAAATAGAGAAATCACCAGTATGACGTGGCCAAACCCAGTTGTCTGTATCTCCTCCAAATTTACCTATTGATGAAGGTGGAGCAAATACTAAACGAATATCTTTAAAAGTTTCCATGACAAACATATAGTACTCATTACCATAGAAAAAAGGCTTAATGATATAATCATAATGTGTATCTTTAACTGCTTTATCTCCAACATTTTTTATGTTTTCTTTGATGATTTCTTGACGTTCTTCTTCAGAGATATCTTCTTTCACACCAGATAAAATGTCTTTTGTAACATCTTCAATTCTTACAACAAAACTCACAGTTAAACCTGAGTTTGGTAATTCTTCACCAAAAGATTGAGCTGCAAACCCATCCGTTAATAAATCATTTTCAACGGTAGAATGAGATTGAATTTGACCATATCCACAGTGATGATTTGTAAGAATTAAACCTTTATTAGAAACAACTTCTCCAGTACATCCTCTACCAAACCAAACCACAGCATCTTTCATACTCGATTTGTTTACAGAATAGATGTCTTCTGCTGTTAATTTAAATCCGTTGGCTTGCATATCTTCTTCATTAAGTTTTTGAAGAAGAGACGGTAACCACATTCCTTCATGTGCAAAGGCAGAGAATGGAGCCAATACACAAGTTATTAGAATAATGTGTAAGTATTTTTTCATTCTTATTTAGATAAGTGTTTATAATATATATGGTAATAAAAAATGCCGAAGAAGATAAATCGACTTCGGCAAATTTGGTATTTTTCTCTGACTCCTAAAATGAGAGGAGTCATTTTTTAGTCAATGAAATTAAAAATTCTATTCCATCTAATCAGTGAAGCATCTGGATTTCTGTCCATAGACATCCATACCATTACAGCTTTACCGATAATATGATCTTCAGGAACATAACCCCAATATCTAGAATCAAGAGAGTTATGTCTGTTATCACCCATCATAAAATAGTAATCTTGTTGTATAGTATAAGTTTCTTGAACTTGACCACCAATATATAATTGACCATTTTTGAATTGAGCATTTTCGTTATCCTCATACGTTGTGATAATTGCCTTGTATTGAGACCAATTATCTTTTGTAATTGTAATAACATCACCTTCTTTAGGGATATATAAAGGTCCGAAGTTATCAATACTCCATTGATTACTTGCTTTTTGAGGGAAAACAGAAGGATCTTTAGGAGCATAAATTTTCTCTACACTTTCAATAAAATCCAATTTTCTTAATTCTTCTGCAGTATGTCCTGGAAGCATTGCTTGATAAGTAAACTTACCTTCTGGACCAGGTCCCATCAGTAATTTATAATGAGCAATGTTATATTGATCATAAGAGTAGACATTGTATTTCTCCAATACTCTTTTACCAATTTGAGATTTAGCAACAATTCTATATTGTGTTTCACTATCTTCTGGTACTTCTACTCGGTTACCATTAATGAAAACTTCTTGGTTTTTGATTTGAATAGTATCACCTGCAATACCAATACATCTCTTAATGTAATTAAGCTTCATATCAGAGGGAAATCCTTTTTCAGCAGGGTAATTAAATACTACTACATCATTGTTTTCTACATCTGTAAAACCAGGAAGTCTAAATTGTGGTAATTGAATCCAATCTAAGAAAGAAGGAATATTTGTACCCCAAATTGTTTGATGTGTAAGAGGTAATTGCAAAATAGTCTTAGGAGTTCTAGGACCATAATGTACTTTACTTACAAATAGATAATCTCCAACTAATAAAGATTTCTCCATTGAAGAAGTTGGGATAGTAAAAGCTTCAAAAGCCGCCCATCTAATCAATGTTGCTGCAATAACTGCAAATATTAATGCGTCCGTCCATTCTTGAACGACACCTTTTTTCTTTTTTTCTTTTTTCTTAAACATGATGAGATTAAAATCAGATTTAATTATAATGATAACATGTCCTGCATTCCAAAAATACCTTCTCTTTGGTATAACCATTCACCAGCAAGGACGGCTCCTAAAGCAAATCCTTTTCTAGAAAATGCAGTGTGCTTGATATCAATTTGGTCAATCTCAGAAGTATATGAAATTTCATGAGTACCGGGAACATTTGGCTCTCTTAACGCTTCAATTTCAATACCATTATTTACAGCTTCATCTTCACCTTTTAAAGTCCATTTATCAATGCCTTCAAAGTTTTCAATGACACCTTCTGCTAATGTAATTGCAGTTCCTGAAGGAGCATCTAACTTTTGAGTGTGATGAATTTCAACCATAGATGATTTATATTCTGCATTGAAAGCACTCATCATTTTGGCTAATTTTTTATTTAACTCAAAAAAGATATTTACACCTAAACTATAATTTGAGGCATAAAAGAAAGCTGTTTTATTTTCTTTCGTTGTTGCTTCTACTACTTCTTTTTGTTTTAACCAACCTGTAGTACCAGATACAACTCTAATTCCTTTGTCTAAACATTTTTTGATATTGGTATAGGCAGCACTTGGTTGAGTAAATTCAATAGCTACATCAACAGTTGAAGGATCAATAGTATCTAAATCAGATGCATTGTCCTTATCAATAATAGCTGTAATTGAATGTCCTCTTTCCTTTAATATCTCTTCAATGGTTTTACCCATTTTACCATAACCAATTAATATAAAATTCATTTGAAAGTTTATTTTGAATTTAAATTTAATGAAACTGTCATTCCTACAGCAGGTAAACCACTATAGGGATCCGTAATCGCAGCTGGCTTTATTTTTAAAGATAAATCTTCACTAATATCATAGTATTTTAAGTGTTGATCTACTGCAGCATCTAAAGCACCTAATAAATACCACATACAACCTACAATAATCATAAAATCTCGATCCCTTCTGAAGTTATCTTTACGTCTATCTAAATTATCTTCTGTAAGATTTCTATATTGTTCAGGAATCAAGATGTCATTTGTAGGATCATTATCAGCTTTATAAGCTAACCAATGACTACTTTCTATGTAGTTATTATGGTTAAACTGAATAAAGTACCCAAATACAGCCATACCACCATATAAAATAGGTACTTTCCAAAGTTTACCATTATATATCTGTCCTAAACCAGGAACAGCAATGGAATAAAAAGCAGCTTTAGTAGGCTCTGATAAGTATTGATACTGCTTTTTTTTCTTCTTCTTTTTTGCCTCTTGATCAATATGGTTGGGAACTGCAGAAATAGAGGATAATGAATCAATTGACCTCTTATTTCTTTCTTCCGCTGTTAATCCATCATTCTCTTGAGTATTGTCTGTCTTTTTTGTTGGTTCTTGTGCATATACAATAGTTGACCCAAAAAATAGAAACAGTAGAGTAATGATAAAAAAAGTAATATTTTGTTGCTTTTGGAGCATTTAGTGCGTCTTTAATATATCCAAGATACGGTTGAGGTCTTCAATGGATTGATATGGAATGTTTATCTCACCCTTTCCGTCATCCGCATTTTTAATTTTGATCTGAGTTCCAAAGTGTGTAGAAAGATCTCTTTGAAGTCTGCTAAATTCAAAATCTAAAGGCTCTTTTTTATTTTTAGCTTTACTACTTAAAGGATCTTTACCTTGAATAATTTCTCTAACTAAGTTTTCTGTTTTTCTAACAGATAATTCGCTTTTTACAACAGTATCATACAATGCAAGTTGAACTTCAATGCTATTTACATTCACTAATGCTCTTGCATGACCCATTGAAATAATTCCTTGACGTAGACCTGTCTGAATTTCAGGTGGTAATTTTAATAATCGAAGGTAATTAGCAACAGTTGAACGTTTTTTACCGACTCTATCTCCAAGTTCTTCTTGCTTTAAGTTACATTCTGCTACTAACCTTTGATATGATATCGCCACCTCAATAGGATTAAGATCTTCTCTTTGGATATTCTCAATCAAGGCCATTTCTAGCATCTGAGTATCATTGGCTCCTTTAATGTATGCAGGGATTTTTTCTAATCCTGCCATCTTAGAAGCACGCCAACGACGTTCACCAGAAATAATTTGATATTGATTTTCAGTTAATTTTCTAACTGTAATCGGTTGTATTATACCCTGTACTCTAATAGAATCGGCAAGTTCCTTCAATGCATCATCTTGAAATTCAAGACGCGGTTGAAAAGGATTTCGTTCGATATGATCAATTGAAATCTCATCAAGTTTCTCAACAACATTTACATTTACCACTTCATTTTCTGGTTCTTTGGTAGGTTGAGGGGCACTTGATTCTGTTTTTTTACTATCACCAAGGATGGCACCTAGACCTTTTCCTAGAGCTTTTCTTTTTTTCAAAGTCTTTTTTTCTGAATTATCAGGCATAATATCGCCAATATCAAAGGTTATAAAATAAGATGACGTTAAGCTTTAACAGGGATCTTATTTTTCTTAATAATTTCTTGAGCTAAGTTTAGGTAGCAAACAGCACCTTTACTCACAGCGTCATGAGCAATTACAGGCACACCAAATGATGGTGCCTCACTCAATTTAATATTTCTCGGGATAATTACATCAAATACTAAGTCGTTTAAGTGCTTTTTAACTTCTTCAACAACCTGATTTGATAATCTTAATCTTGTGTCGTACATCGTCATCAAAATACCCTCAATTAATAAATTAGGGTTTAATCTTGATTGGATTAGCTTTACAGTATTTAATAATTTGTCAAGACCTTCCAATGCATAAAACTCACATTGAACAGGTACAATTACTGAATCTGCAGCTGTTAATGCATTTACTGTAATTAAACCTAATGATGGAGAACAATCAATAATAATAAAGTCATAAGAGTCTTTGATTTGCTCCAATGCTTTTAACATTCTTGTTTCTCTATCTTCAATATCGATCATTTCTATTTCAGCACCCACTAAATCAATGTGTGATGGAATAATATCCAAATAATCGTATTCTGAATTTATAATAATATCTTCTACATTGATGTCTTCCACCATGCAGTTGTAAATACTTTTTCTTTCTTCTTTAGGATCTAAATTTAATCCCGAAGTGGAGTTTGCTTGCGGATCAGCGTCAACTAAAAGAGTATTGTATTCCATTGCAGCAAAACTAGCGGCAAGGTTTACGGCAGTGGTTGTTTTACCAACGCCCCCTTTTTGATTGGCGACTGCTATAATTTTTCCCATCGATATCTCTTTTCTAAATTTTGTTTTAACTACAAATATAGTTTTAATTCACGCACAAATAAAAAAACTACACGTTTAATTCAAAGTGAGTGAAACTCAAAGCCTAAATTTGTGAAATGTTCAAGATATTTGGGTAAAACATACCTTAAATTTTTTTCAGCTTTGATACTATCATGAAAAACGATAATTGAACCGTTTTCAGTATTTTTAATAGCTGCTTTTAAGCAATTTTCTTTTTTGTAGTTTTTATTATAGTCACGAGTAAGAACATGCCACATGATAATCTCGTAATCTTCTTTGATTTCGTTTATCATTTTTTTTCCAACTTGTCCATGTGGAGGGCGGAATAAAGGTTTTTCTTTTTCTACTTTATATAAAGGGTTCTTTTTCATCTCTATTTCACACATTTCAATATTTTTCAAATAAGTAGTTAAACTCTTTTTCCAATATTGTAAATGATTAAACGTGTGATTTCCGACACTATGCCCTTCTTGTAAAATTTGTTGATATACTTCAGGGTGTTTACGAATATTATCTCCCACACAAAAGAAGGTTGCTTTAGCATTATATAAAGCCAATTGCTCTAATACCCAAGGTGTTATTACAGGAATAGGTCCATCATCAAATGTGAGATAAATTTTACGAGAAGTACCTTCTTCTTTTTTCCATGTCAAACTAGGGAAAATTTTATTCCTGAAAATACTTCCAACTTTTTGAATCATTTTTCTAATTTTTTATTCCTTTTCTGCAAATATAACAGTTTGAAATATTGATTAGGAATAATATTTATTTCTTTGCTATTTTTTGTTTAAAAAGACATTATTATTATGAAATAACTTAAAATTACTCGTTAGGATTCGTAATTATTTATAAAAACTAACGGGGGTATTCTATATATATTTGCAAAATAAAAAGGAAGATCTTTATATTTGATGTAAACAATGATCGAAAATGTTGAAGAAAACGCAAAATATTGTCCTTATTATTAGAAAAACTATTGTCGTCCTTCTCGAAGGGAGATAATGGCAGGATCTTATTTTGCATAAATCATAATAAAGAACGGCCATTGTCAATATCCTTTTAAGTAAGATGACAATGGCTTTTTTTATAAAGAACAATTTCTAGTAATTGATTAAACAGTAGTCTTAATTTAAATAAAACTCTTCTGCCATGTTGAAATACTATGACAAGAATACAGTGATTTTCCATAATGGAGAATTTGTGAAAGCTGAAGAGGCAAAGGCTGATTTATTTTCTCAGTCATTGCACTATGGAAATGGTGTGTTTGATGCAGTAAGAGCATATGATACTGCATTAGGACCACATATTTTTAAAGCGAAAGAACATTATACTCGTTTTCTAGAAGCAGCAAAAACAATGCATCTTGAACTACCTTATAGTGTCGATGAACTCGTGGGGATTACTTATCAATTACTTGAAGAAAATGGTTTTACTGATGCATATGTTAGACCATTAGTATATGCAAGTGCTAATATGGACCTAACTCCAACAAAAACGCATAATTTATTTATTGCTGCTTGGAGATGGGATAAATTTTTAGGAAAAGACTTATTAGATATTACGATATCAAAATATACTCGCCCTAGTCCTTATTCATTTAATGTAGAAGCAAAAATATCAGGACATTATATTAATTCTATTGTTTCAATTGCAGAAGCAAAAGAAAGAGGTTTTGATGATGCTTTATTACTAGATGTTGAAGGATATGTAGCAGAAGGAACAGGTGCTAACTTCTTCTTTGAAAAAGGAGGAAAGCTTTATACTTCTCAGAAAGGGCATATCTACCCAGGAATTACAAGAAATGTAGTTTTCGGAATTGCTAAAAGTTTAGGTGTAGAAGTAATTGAAGGACAATTTAAACCAGAAGATCTAAAAGATATTGACGGAGCTTTCTTTACTGGGACTGCAGCACAAATTACAGGTATTAGTAGTATTGACAAACAACCAATGAAGAAAAATTGGGAAGATACTATTGGATGTGAAGTGTTCGAGAAATATAGACAGTTCGTTACTCAAAGCGAATATGACAATTACTCGATAATCTAATTATTGAAACTAAAAACAGACAAACGATAAAAATATTATGGCAGAGATGTTAAATAAGCATAGCCGCACAATTACTCAAGACGATACACAGCCTGCTGCTCAGGCCATGTTATATGGTATCGGTTTAACGGAAGAAGATATGAATAAACCTCAAATTGGTATTGCAAGTACTGGTTATGAGGGGAATACATGTAATATGCACTTGAACGGTTTAGCTGCAAAAGTTAAAGTTGGAGTTCAAAAGGCTGATATGGTGGGACTAGTATTTAATACTATTGGAGTAAGTGATGGTATAACAAATGGTACTATCGGTATGCGTTATTCTCTACCTTCAAGAGATATTATTGCAGACTCTGTTGAAACAGTAACAAATGGACAATTTTATGATGGTTTAATTACCGTTGTAGGTTGTGATAAAAATATGCCGGGTGCAATGATGGCAATGTGTCGTATTGATCGTCCAACTATTATGTTGTACGGTGGTACTATTGCTTCAGGGTGCTGGAAAAAGAAAAAATTAAATATTGTATCTGCTTTTGAAGCTTTAGGTGAAAAAATTGCCGGTACAATCTCAGATGAAGATTATAAAGGTGTAATCAAAAATGCTATCCCAGGTGCAGGTGCTTGTGGTGGTATGTATACAGCTAACACTATGGCTTCAGCAATTGAAGCAATGGGTATGAGTTTACCTTACTCTTCTTCTAACCCAGCAGTAAGTGAGAATAAGAGAGATGAATGTCAATTATTAGGTCCTGCAATTCGTAACTTATTAGAATTAGACCTTAAGCCTTCTGATATTTTAACTAAAGCTTCTTTCGAGAATGCATTAGCTGTAATTATGGCTTTGGGTGGTTCTACTAATGCTACATTACATATGTTGGCAATTGCAAAAGCTGCGGATGTTGAATTGACATTAGATGATATTCAAAGAGTATCAGATAAAGTACCATTCTTTGCTGATCTAAAACCTTCAGGAAAGTATTTAATGGAAGATGTATTTGCAGTAGGAGGAATTCCTGCAGTAATGAAAACACTTCTTAATTGGGGATTATTAGATGGCTCTTGTATGACTGTAACAGGTAAAACGATTGCTGAAAACTTAGCAGATGTTGATCCTTTAGGTAGTGAGCAAGATTTAATGAGACCTCAAGATAATCCAATTAAAAAGACAGGTCACTTACAAATTCTTTACGGAAACTTGGCAACAGAAGGTTCTGTCGCTAAAATTACAGGTAAAGAAGGAGAAAAATTCGTAGGTCCTGCAAAGGTTTATGATAACGAATTTGCAGTTATTGATGGTATTTCAAATGGTGAAGTATCCAAAGGTGATGTAGTTGTAATTCGTTATGAGGGTCCTAAGGGTGGTCCTGGTATGCCAGAGATGTTAAAACCAACTTCAGCAATTATGGGAGCAGGTCTTGGAAAAGATGTAGCACTTATTACTGATGGAAGATTCTCAGGTGGAACACACGGTTTTGTAGTAGGACATATTACTCCAGAAGCAGCTGTAGGTGGAAACATAGCACTATTACAAGATGGTGATATGATTACAATCGATGCAGTTACGAACAAAATCGAGGTAGCCTTATCGGATGAGGAGTTAGCAGAAAGAAGAAAATCTTGGGTTGCTCCAGAGCCGAAATTCAAAAAAGGAATTTTATACAAGTATATAAAGACAGTTTCTTCAGCATCTCAAGGTTGCGTAACTGATGAATTTTAATCAGTAATTAGAAGTAGTAAAAATTGTTTCAATATGAGTACAGCGACAAACGAAATGACACTTGAAGCGAAAGCAGAAGGTCAAAAGACACAAAGAGTAACAGGAGCGGAAGCAGTGTTAATGGCATTGCTGGAAGAAGGTGTGGATACACTCTTTGGGTACCCAGGTGGAGCGATTATGCCTGTTTATGACAAGCTCTACCATTATGAGGACAGGTTGAACCATATTCTTGTTCGTCACGAGCAAGGAGCAGCACATGCTGCTCAAGGTTATTCACGAGTCAATCATAAAGTGGGTGTCTGCGTTGCAACATCTGGTCCTGGAGCAACGAACCTAATTACTGGATTAGCAGATGCAATGATCGATTCTACTCCAATGGTAGCAATTACTGGTCAAGTAGCCTCTCATTTGTTAGGTACTGATGCATTCCAAGAAACTGACGTAGTTGGTATTTCTACTCCTGTAACAAAGTGGAATTACCAAGTAACGAAAGCTTCTGAGATTCCTGAAGCGATTGCAAAAGCATTTTATATTGCTAAAAGTGGTCGTCCAGGTCCAGTATTAATTGATATTACAAAAGATGCTCAATTCCAAGAGTTTGATTTTGAATATAAGCCTTGTACAAAAATACGTAGCTATAAACCTGTTCCAGTGGCTTCTGAGGAGTCAATAGAAGCAGCAGCAGCGTTAATAAATCAGGCTAAAAAACCATACATGTTGGTTGGTCATGGAGTAATGCTTTCAAAAGCAGAGGAAGAATTACTTGCTTTTGCTGAGAAAACAGGTATTCCAATGGCATCTACATTACTTGGTTTATCTGCTGTACCAAATGATCATCCATTATATGTGGGATATTTAGGTATGCATGGTAATTATGGTCCTAACGTGAAAACCAACGAGTGTGATTTATTAATTGCAGTGGGGATGCGTTTCGATGACCGTGTGACTGGTGATTTAAATAGATATGCAACACAAGCAAAAGTGATTCACATTGAAATTGATCCTTCAGAGATTGACAAAAATGTAAAGGCAGATGTAGCTGTTATTTCAGATGCTAAAGCTGCATTAGAAAGAATTACACCAAAGGTAAATAAAGCTTCTCATGATGAGTGGTTGGCTGAATTCCATGCTTGTGATGAGATCGAACAAAAGGAAGTGGTTGATTATGCTTTAGGCGATTCTACTGAAAAAGTAAAAATGTCTGAAGTAATTAAAATGCTTTCTGATAAAACAAATGGTGAGGCAGTAATCGTTACCGATGTTGGACAACATCAAATGGAAGCTTCTCGCTATTATGAATTTAAAATTACAGATAGTATTGTAAGTTCTGGTGGTTTGGGTACTATGGGATTCGCATTGCCAGCAGCATTAGGTGCAGCAATTGGAGCACCAGATAGAACAGTAGTTTCTATTTCTGGGGATGGTGGTTACCAAATGACTGTACAAGAACTAGGTACTATTTTCCAATACAAAATTCCTGTGAAAATTCTAGTATTGAACAATAGCTTCTTAGGTATGGTTCGTCAATGGCAGGAATTATTCTTTGATAGAAGATACTCTTTTACAGAAATGGTAAATCCTGATTTTGTAAAATTAGCAGAATCATATTATATCAAAGCTGACAAATCTGACTCAAGAGAAGAATTGAGTGAGAAAATGGATACTTGGTTAAATACTGAGGGTCCTTCATTCTTGGAAGTTGTTGTAGAAAAGGAATCAAATGTATTCCCTATGATACCGACAGGAGAATCAGTTTCAAATGTTCGTTTGAAGTAAAAAAATTAGATTATGGAAAAGCAAAGATTCACATTATCCATTTTTACAGAGAACGTAGTAGGTTTAACGAACCGTATCTCCATCATCTTCACAAGAAGAAAAATCAATATTGAAAGCTTGACTACTTCAGCTTCAGAGATTGAAAATGTTCACCGTTTTACGATAGTATTCTATTCAGATTGTAAAGAATCAGCGGAAAAGGTGGCAAAGCAAATCGAGAAGCAAATTGATGTAGTTCGTTGTTTCCTTTATGAAGATAGCGAAACGATCTATCAAGAAGTAGCTTTATATAAAGTAGCTGTGGATAATCTTAAAGATACTGATGCAGTTGAAGGAATTGTCAGAAGGAACCATGCTAGAATTCTAGCGGCAAAAGCTGATTTCCTTGTGATTGAAAAAACAGGTCACGAAGAAGAAACACATGCTTTGTATGAAGAGCTAAAACCTTATGGTCTATTACAATTTGGACGCTCTGGTCGAATTTCTCTTTCAAAGGAAAGACAAGAGATTAGTGCTTTACTTGCAGAATACGATCAAGAGGATGCGATTGTGTAAGGTCACAGACCTTTAAAAAAATAAAAACTTTCAAACTAAGAGAACACAAATATTTATTATTATGGCAGAGATTAATTTCGGAGGAGTAGTTGAGAACGTTGTAATGCGTGAAGAATTTCCATTAACAAAAGCTCAGGAAGTTCTAAAAGAAGAAACTATTGCAGTTATCGGTTATGGTGTACAAGGACCTGGTCAAGCTCAAAATATGAGAGACAATGGTTTAAACGTTATTGTTGGACAACGTAAAGGTGGTGCATCTTGGGATAAAGCAGTAGCTGACGGATGGGTTCCAGGTGAAACTCTATTTGAAATCGGTGAAGCAGCCGAAAGAGGTACAATCATTTGTTACTTACTTTCTGATGCAGCTCAAATTTCTGTATGGCCTCAATTAAAAGAGAAACTTACTCCAGGTAAAGCTCTTTATTTCTCACACGGTTTCGGTGTAACTTACCACGAACGTACTGGTATTGTTCCTCCAAAAGATATCGATGTGATCTTAGTAGCTCCAAAAGGTTCAGGTACTTCTTTAAGAACTATGTTCTTAGAAGGTCGTGGTTTGAACTCTTCTTATGCTATCTATCAAGACGCTTCTGGAAATGCATATAACAGAACTATCGCTTTAGGTATTGGTGTTGGTGCTGGATATTTATTCCCAACTGACTTCAAAAAAGAGGTATTCTCTGATTTAACTGGTGAGCGTGGTTCATTAATGGGTGCAATCCAAGGTTTATTCGAAGCACAATATGATGTACTTCGTGAAAACGGTCACTCTCCATCTGAAGCATTCAATGAGACTGTTGAAGAATTAACTCAGTCATTAATGCCATTAGTAGCTAAAAATGGTATGGATTGGATGTATGCAAACTGTTCTACTACTGCTCAAAGAGGTGCATTAGATTGGAAAGACAAATTCCGTGATGCAGTTCGTCCAGTAGTTGAAGATTTATATCGTTCAGTAGCTACAGGTGAAGAAGCTCAACGTTCAATCGATACGAACTCACAACCTGATTACCGTGAGAAATTAGACGAAGAATTACGTGTATTACGTGAGTCTGAAATGTGGAGAGCAGGTGCAGCTGTAAGAGCTTTACGTCCTGAAAACCAAGAAGTAGCTGAAGAAGTTTAATTCTTCTCTATCAAAATATACAAAAGGGATGGTTTCGGCTATCCCTTTTCCTTTTTTCATAGATAAATCAATTTATCTAGACCAATATTAACCACCTCTATTAATATCTACTGGGAATGAGCATGGCAGAAACTGAAGAAATGGTAGGTTTACCAAGTGTAGAATCAATCGTAAAAGCACATAGAACATTAAAGGATGTAGTCACTAGAACTCCTTTAATGAGAAATATGAACTTATCTGAAAGATATGAAGCAGATATCTGGTTAAAGAGAGAAGATCTTCAAATCGTACGTTCATATAAGTTGAGAGGAGCTTATAATAAGATGTCTTCTTTGACTGATGAAGAGAAAGAAAGAGGTATTGTATGTGCAAGTGCAGGCAATCACGCTCAGGGTGTTGCTTATTCATGTAAAGCTCTAGGGATTCCTGGTGTAATCTATATGCCTTCTCCAACGCCTAATCAAAAGGTAAGTCAAGTGAGGATGTGGGGGAAAGATATGGTTGAAGTAGTATTGATAGGTGATACTTTTGATGATGCTTATAATGCAGCTATGAAACGTTGTGATGAGGATGGAAAGACATTTATACATCCATTTGATGATCCAAAGGTCATCGAAGGACAAGGTACTGTTGGATTAGAAATATTGGAGGATGCAACAGATGAAATTGATTATCTAGTGATGCCAATTGGTGGTGGTGGTTTATCTTCTGGTGTAGGAAGTTATTTCACGCAAATTAGTCCTAGTACAAAATTGATTGGAGTAGAACCTGAAGGAGCTCCAGCAATGAAGGTGTCTATTGATAAAAATGAAGTTGTAACACTCCCTAAAATTGAAAAATTTGTCGACGGAGCGGCTGTACAAAGAGTTGGTGATAACACTTTTAGAATTGCAAAGCAGTTTTTAGAAGATGTTGTATTAGTACCAGAAGGAAAAGTTTGTTCTACTATTTTACGTCTATATAATGAGGATGCTATTGTAGTTGAACCAGCTGGTGCACTTTCGATTTCAGCATTAGATGCTATTAAAGATGAAATCAAAGGTAAAAAGGTAGTATGTGTAGTCAGTGGATCTAATAATGATATTGGACGTATGGAGGAGATTAAAGAAAGATCTCTTTTATATGAAGGATATAAACACTATTTCATGGTAAGATTCCCTCAAAGAGCAGGTGCTTTAAGAGAGTTCTTAGCAGAAGTTTTAGGACCAAATGATGATATTGTTCACTTTGAATATACTAAGAAAGTGAACAGAGAGAAGGCACCAGCTATTGTTGGAATTGAAGTGAAATACCCTTCAGACTTCGATAGTTTGACGGAAAGAATGAGAGAAGGTGGTTACAAATTTGAACTTCTCAATGAAAATCAAGATATGTTTAACTTTTTGATTTGATTTTTAATTATTAAATCAATCTTGTAAATCAATGGCTTATGATTTTATTAAGATAAAATTACAATTTAGATTCGCCTAAGGCTTGTATAATCCAAATCAAGGGTGCATATTTGCATCGCTTTTAAGAAAAACGCCTCTTAAAAAGCGACCTGGAGCAGTAGTTCAGTTGGTTAGAATACCTGCCTGTCACGCAGGGGGTCGCGGGTTCGAGTCCCGTCTGTTCCGCCAACAAGTCTTCAT